>JAZNFI010000059.1:0-7563 GCA_045589075.1 Candidatus Flemingiibacterium sp. | reverse complement strand
ACCGTATTTAATTCGAAATTTACTGATAAAATAGGACTCCGAGGTGAATCCTGATTTAGCGGAAATCTCTCCCACAGACAGATTCTTGTACGCCAGCAGCTCCATCGCCTTTGACAGGCGCATATCGAGAATATACTCGGTATGTGTGATGCCAAGCTTCTTCTTGAACGCGTGGCAGAGATAGTGCTTGCTGACATGAAGATAGTCTGCGACCTCGCTTGTTCCGATGCCGGCAGTCAGGTTGGCGTCAATGTATAAAAGCGCACGCCCTACCGCACTTTTGTCACCTGTATACTCCTGGGGCATTCTTGCGCGGTTTCTGAGGAGGAGCAAAAGACGGAAAATCGCGAATAACTTGTCAGAGTCGTCTGAGTCAGACGTTTGCAGCTCTTTTAAGTTAAAAAAGACCCTTGAAACCTTATTAATACTGTCGTTGTCGAGGATAGCGAAAAATATCCCCTGTTCATAAAAATTGTTAATAATGTGCCGAGTGCCCGTTGAATTAACAAATGCATCAAAGGAGTGGCTGTCAATTGTAACAATATTTCGCCTATAATTTTTGGGGTCGGAGGGTGCGCTGCAGTGAGGCAGAGAAGTGTTGATGATGTATACACCGCCTCTCACAATGGGAAGCTTGTGGGAACCGGAAATAATGCTTCCGCCGGTGGTCATGGTCTGAATAATTTCCACGTGGTTTTCCCTGCGGTGCTTTGTTCCTGACAGCTTGTCAGCACCGCATCGCCCGAAATCAGCTTTCAGATACACAAAAACACCTCCATGCCATTAATTTAAGTACATAACATTATACCAAAGCAAATATAAAAAAGCAAGAGGATTTTTAGAATTTCAGCAATAGTTACAAGCTGGAAAACACACACATAAACTGTAAAATAACATACCACCGAAGCTTTGGGTATTATTATGAGCTTACATCATTTGCAGATTCACCCACCGTTTTGTCTGATAATTCGCCCTCAAGCCGCATTTCTTCCAGATACCGCCTGGAGCGGGCAAGGGCTGCCTCAAAGTACTCGTTCGTGCTGCTTTCCAAGTCAGAGTCCGGATGTGCCGGTGCTGAAGCTATTGCGTTACAGACGGGGAACAGCGTGTCGCGTCCGTTTTTTGCCCATGCTCTTATTACAGCCGCATGATTGCGGTATTTGTCTCCGTGGGTTGCTATGTACTCCGATAATCTTTCTATACGTTCTTCAAAATCATTCGGAAACTCAATTTTAAGGCTTGCTTCATCAAAGGCTGTCAGACGAACATTTTTGTATCTGCCGTGGAGAGACATGGAAAAATTATCAGAACTTTTTTTCTTTTTTTTCGTGTCCCCGATTTTCCGGCTTGTGCTGTCGGTTTCGCTATGACTGACAGTATCTTGCAGAGCTTCTTTTTTATTACCGCAAACAGATTCAGCATTTTCAGCCTTCTTTGGGGTTCTTGTCATAACCGGTGTTTTGTTCGAGTTTTCAACATCCTTCTCCGGCGAAAAGGCGAATTTGCGTGCCGCTCTCTCTCTCTCATTTAAAAAATCATTCTCATTGTCATTCTCATTGTCATTGTCATTCTCATTCTCATTTTCATAATCATTATCATATAGGTATACGGTCGTATCACGTGGTAAGCCTTCGTATACGGTCGTATCATTTGGTATGCTCTCGCCAATGTTTGCGTTACATTCATTTGCCGACACAGTAACGGGTTTGGAGATTTTGACATGGTTCTGCCACCGTTTAGAAATGTTTTCGGAGTTTTTTCTGCATCTTTCCTCATAAGCTGCCTTGTCAAAATTCATTTGCTGAGCGATAAAAGCAAAAGCCATTGCAACGACAGCACTGCTGAAGGTTGGTTCTTCTCCGTAGTTGGCATATTTTAGTATGGCAGAAAACAACTCACCCCTCTCTTCCATATTGAGAAGTTCAATTTTTTTAAGATAGTGATTGTGCATAATGAAGGAACCTTTGGGCATATTATTTCTCCTTTTCATAATCTATAACACAAATTAAAGTACATCTGTTTTTTACAATATTTTACCACAGCATTGTTGCCGCAACAACTCAAAAGCTACCTCAAAGCATCTGCGTTTTTAACGAAAAATAAAAGGAAATTCCGTCAATAGTTAACAAATAACAATAACCGGAACAAAAAATGGCAAAACCTCTTGACATATGACATCATCCGTGCTATAATGACATTACTCCAAACTGAATAATCGACACAGGGGCGCTGAAATCGTGCGGTGCACAGTACGATAAAGCTGAGACGGTCATTGACCGAACCCTTTGAACCTGTACGGGTAATTCCGGCGTAGGGAAATCGCGATAGCGGCACTGCCGCTCTCACACGTCTATGATTCTCCGAACACGGTTATCTGTTCGGAGAATTTTTACTTTGGGAGGACATTATCATGTCTGAAATCAAAGCTCCTCGCCTCTGGCGGAGCAAAAATCTTCGCACTATGGTCACCTGCGCTATCCTCATAGCTATGGGTACGGTGCTTTCGCTTCTCAAAATCTGGGAAATGCCCCTGGGCGGCTCTGTTACACCCCTTTCTATGCTGCCCATATGCCTTGCAGGCTTAATGTTCGGCGTTAAGTGGGGATTCGGTACGGCTTTCGTATATTCGCTTCTCCAGCTTCTCACCTCGTCGGTATTTGCATGGGGACTTACGCCCACCGTGCTTATCGTATGCATACTTTTTGACTACATCGTAGCCTTCAGCGTTCTCGGTGTAACGGGCTTCTTCGCGAAAAAAGGGAAGTTTGCCATGACTGCAGGAATCTTCATAGCTGTGATTCTCCGCATGGTCTGCCACTACATAACGGGTGTTACCATTTGGGAAAGCTCTATGCCTGAAACCTGGTCTAACGTATGGCTTTACAGCCTTGCCTACAACGGCGCGTATATGCTGCCTGAAACGGTATTTACCATGGCAGGAACTTTTGCGCTTTTGTCTGTCCCGAGATTTGTGAAGCTCATTAAGGGAGAATAGAGTATTCTGTTTGAGTGTCGAACATCATTACTCCCGATCAAGGCTTCGCCTTACCTGCCGTATCTCGGGGATACCCTTGTCTATTCGTAACAACGCTTCATGCAATGAAAAAGGAGCAGTTTCACGAACTAAACGTGAAGCTGCTCCGATTTTTAGTTAAGGGAATAAGATACAGAGGTGATGGAGAGCGAAGAACCGTCATCCACGATGGTGTAAAACTGCCCACGGACCGCATCGCTCTCAATGTCGCTTCGGAAGGTGCCGTCGTTTTCGAGGATCTTGTAGCTGACCTTGTAAATGTATTCGATGACATCAACCCCGTCATGGGATTTTTTGTCGGCGGAGCTTATAAGCTCAACCGTTATGTCGTAGATTTTCTGCATGGTGAATTTTTCATATTTGGGATTCGTTTCAAAGAACTCCTCACTGAAAAATCTATTTACCCCGTCGGCGTCACCCTGCATAAGACAGTCGAAATATTCGGAAAGCATTGACACAGCTGCCCCGTAGTCGGCGTGACTTTGGTCGGTAATTACTGTGGAATAGCCGCCCTCTTTGTATGTAATGAAGCGGATTTTGTCAAGCCACGGCTGATATGTGAATATGTCAGTATCGTAGTCGGGCTCATAGAAATTAGGTCTGTGATAACCGTCGGCAGAATAGACGTATTGAGTGGTGTCTGCAGGGTCCCTTGTCTCTGTAGACTGTGGGAGTGTTACGTTATCGGTGTCAATAGACAAGTAAATGCCTCCGACAATACAGATTCCCACTGCTGCCGCACATCCTATGGCGACGGCTTTTTTGTGCTTTATTTTTGTTTTGTTCATAATGTTCCTTTCGTTGTTATGGCGGCATTCTATAATAGGCAGCTTTGCGGCACAAGTGCGTAAAGCTCCTTTGTATATTCGGCTTTAAGAAGGAGGTTCTCCCCCACAAAATAAATCATACCATAAAAAAATTAAAAATTCAACAATATTGCGAAAACTTTATGGAATATACTTGCCGGGGAAGAGATTTTGTGTTATAATATACAATGGTATATTTTAATCGAATATCGAGGGTTATATGTATATACATGATTCACACATTCATTCAAAATATTCATTTGACGGCGCCCGTGACGGTTCAGGAGAAATAGATGTCATAGCCGAGGCAGCCATTGCACGCGGAATTAACGAAATTTCCATAACCGACCACTGTGATATAGACAATATACTTGACGGAATTTACCCCGAATTTCCCGCACAGACAATAAAGGAAGATGTCTTGCGAGCCAAGGAGAAATACAAGGGGAAAATTCAGATAAACTATGCCGTTGAGCTGGGCCAGGCGCATACAAGAAAAGCAGAAGCCGAAAAGCTTGTTGAGGGTCAGGAGTTTGAATTTGTAATAGGCTCACTGCACAATCTTTGCGGATACCCCGATTTTTACTTTATAAAATTCGAGCATATGTGTGACGAGCATATCGAATATTTAATAAAACGCTCTCTCTCTGAGTTACGTGAGCTTGCAGAGCTGCCTTACTTTTCAACACTTGCACATATTACCTATATACAGCGGTATCTCACTGCTGCAGGCAAGCCCTTCGACTGTTCAAAATACCGTGATGAATTTGAAAAGCTGTTAAGGCGGCTTATTGAGACGGGAACCGCACTTGAGGTCAACACCTCGGGGCTTCGGAGAAACAGTATTACAATGCCTGGATATGAGCTGTGTGCCATGTACCGTGAGCTTGGCGGTGAGCTGATAACCATAGGCTCGGATGCCCATTCTGCCAACGATGTGGGAAGCGGCATTTTGGAAGCTGGCGAGGTTCTCCGTTCACTGGGATTCAAGTCACAGGTGGTAGTTCGCGGCGGCACTCTTTCCCAGGTTGAGTTATAACCTGATTTATCAAATACCAAGGCTTTAATACTGTCTCTATTCTTGGCAGTCATGGGATTAAGTATATCATGTAGAAAGGAAAAGCTTCGCAGGCGTTCAAACCGTCGCGGCGAAAAATACGGTAATAAATATGCTTTATGAAAATTTTAGTCTGCTATACCCCAACCCCGATGAGTTTGAGGAAGAAAGGGTAAATATTTCCGAGGACGTTATAAGGGAGCTTTCTCTCGATTTTCTCATAAATCTCTGCTCGTCAAATCTATCGGACTATTTCACAAGAGACCCCGAAATAATTAAATACCGTACGGCTGCTGTTTTGGACCTTATGGAAAACCCCACAATTGTGGACACACTGAAATCGGTGCTGACTCTGCTTAACGATATAGTGGAGCTTCGGGCTATCAAAAGCGAAACAGAGGTGGCGAAGAATTACCTTTATTCAATCACTGAAATAGAGCTGTATATCGACGTTGTGGCAAGGCTTTCCCGAGGACTTTCCCCGTTTGGGGACAAGGTGAAATCTCCTGCACTCATAAGATTGTTAAGCGCCGTAAAGGAGCTTGCCGAAAGCGACTACTATAAGGAGCTGAACGCAAAGCTTGCCGAGCTTACCGCAAAGGTACACGAGGTTAAGTCTGTGACTATCGGTGTAAACCTGGACTCCGAGTTCCGTCCAACCGATGCAGGAGTAATCAGCCTTAACGCAGAGCGGTTCAAGTCGGGTAAGGTTATCGACAAAATACTGCGAATGGATTTTAAAAACGATGACTATACCTGCATAGCTCCCCTTGTGCCCTACACAAGCGCAAATACCGACAACGCAAAGCTTGCCTTTACAAACGCCTTCAACGGTGCAATGAACGACATTTTCAAGGCGGATGTGAGAGCATGGCGTCAGCTTGTTCAGTCCTATGTGCTGTCAAACACCGATTTCCTTCTTCGTATCATGCCCGAGATAGAATTTCTCACAAAGGCACAGCACCTGCTGCTGGCACTCAAGAGCAGGGGACTGTCCCTTACAGTACCCGAAATACGTGACCCCGATGAGCGTACATTCAGGTGCGAGGGCTTATATAATCCCGCTGTCGCGCTTAAGGTTGACTCACCAATGGTGACAAACGACATAGATTTTGATGAAAACGCCAAAATTTATGTTCTGACGGGACCAAACAGAGGCGGAAAATCCGTTATAACCTGTGCGGTAGGTCAGATTCAGGCATTGTTTCAGTTGGGACTGCCCGTGCCTGCAAAGTCCGCTTCAATATCCCCCGTCAGCGGAATATTCACGCATTTTCCCACCGACAGCGGTGACACCATCGAAAAGGGCAGGCTAGGCGAGGAATGTGCAAGGCTCGGTGACATTTTCGATGTTATAGACAAGCACAGCCTTGTTCTTCTTGACGAATCCTTCAGCAGTACAGGCTCATACGAGGCTTCATTTATTGCCTCTGAGGTTCTTACGGGAATTTCGGTAGCAGGATGCAGATGCCTGTTCTCAACACATCTTCACGAGCTTTCCGCGAGACTTCCCGAGCTTAACGAAACGTGCAAAAAGTTGGGCGGTGTCCCGATAGATACGCTTGTCGCCGGCATAAACGGCTCCGACCGTTCATTTGAAATCACCCGAACAAAACCTGACGGAAAATCATATGCCCGTGATATTGCGAAGAAATACGGATTAACCTACGATGAGATAATGTCGAGAATGAATAAATCAGACCTGAAACTATGAGTTATTAAAAAAGAGGGAGCATGCGGCATCAGCGAAAAAACCGAAACTGCCGCAAATCCATAATACCACCATACGCACAACGACGAAAGGCAGGGTTCAAACAATGAATAATAACAACGAAATATTAAGGCTGCTTGAAAACGACAGCCGTCTGACGGCTGAACAGCTTGCAGCCATGCTGGATAAAGAGGTTGGCGACATAAAGAGCATGATAAAAGCATACGAGAAGGATGGTGTCCTGCTTGGTTATAAGGCTCTTATTGACTGGGATAAGACCGACCGTGAATATGTTACTGCGCTGATAGAGCTTAAGGTGGCGCCGCAGCGTGACCGCGGCTTTGATAAGGTTGCAGAGAAGATTTATAACTACCCCGAGGTGCAGTCGCTGTACCTTATGAGCGGCAGCTTTGATTTGGCTGTGTTCATAGAAGGAAGAACCATGAAGGAGGTTGCGTATTTCGTTGCGCAGAAGCTGGCGCCTATGGAATATATTGTTGCAACCGCCACACACTTTGTTCTTCGTAAATATAAGGACAAAGGCGTCATTTACGGACCGTGTGAAGAAGATATGCGAGGCAATTACCAGTAATGAACTATGAAAATATAATTTCCCGTACAGTACAGAAAATCGAACCCTCGGGAATACGCAAATTTTTTGACCTTTTAAATGATAAGAAAGATATAATATCACTTACAGTAGGCGAGCCGGACTTTATGACCCCATGGCATATAAGAGAAGCGGCTATAGAAAGCCTTGAAAAGGGCATGACCTACTATACATCAAACAACGGTATACCAGAGCTTCGATGTGAGATATGCAACTACTTAAGCCGCAGATTCGGACTGTCATATGCACCAAAAAATGAGGTTATCGTCACTGTCGGAGGAAGTGAGGCAATCGACCTTGCTGTGCGTGCACTTGTGAATCCGGGTGATGAGGTTATTATTCCCA
>JAZNFI010000058.1:0-31071 GCA_045589075.1 Candidatus Flemingiibacterium sp. | reverse complement strand
CTCGGTGTTGACGTTGTTTTGGAATGCACTGGTTTTTACTGCTCTAAAGAAAAGTCTATGGCTCATATCAACGCAGGCGCAAAGAAAGTAGTTATTTCCGCACCCGCTGGTAACGACCTTAAGACCATCGTATTCAGCGTTAACGAAAACACCCTTACCGCTGACGACGCAATCATTTCCGCAGCATCCTGCACCACCAACTGCCTCGCTCCCATGGCAAAGGCACTCAACGATTACGCTACCATCCAGAGCGGTATCATGACCACCGTGCATGCTTACACCGGTGACCAGATGATCCTCGACGGTCCTCAGCGTAAGGGTGACCTCCGCCGTGCACGTGCTGGCGCGCAGAACATCGTTCCTAACTCCACCGGTGCTGCAAAGGCAATCGGTCTTGTAATTCCTGAGCTTAACGGCAAGCTCATCGGTGCTGCTCAGCGTGTTCCTACCTGCACCGGTTCTACCACTATCCTTATCGCAGTTGTTAAGGGCAAGGATGTTACCAAGGACAGCATCAACGCTGCTATGAAGGCTGCTGCTACCGAGTCCTTCGGCTACAACACCGACGAGATCGTATCCTCTGATGTTATCGGTATCCGTTACGGTTCTCTCTTCGATGCTACCCAGACCATGGTTGCAAAGATTGACGACGACACTTACCAGGTACAGGTTGTTTCCTGGTACGACAACGAGAACTCCTACACCAGCCAGATGGTTCGCACTATTAAGTATTTCGCTGAACTTGCGTAAGCAGGCTTACAAATGAAATAAGTTAAAGATGCCGTCTTTCGACGGCATCTTTTTTTGCGTTGCGACAAGGAGGATGATTTGAGGTATTGACAAAATTAAAAGAAATGTGATATAATTAATATGTAAAATATACTGTGGAGGTACATTACAATGACTGATCGACCAAACGTCACTGCACCCGTTGCAGAGAATACCCAGAACTGCAGCTCCTGCGATTGTGACCAGATTGACATTAAACATAATAAGGGATATGCATTTATTTGCTATTTTTCACTTTTGTGGCTTGTTCCGCTTTTCTTTGCGAAACATTCAAAATTTGCCCGGTATCACTGCAACCAAGGGATTCTCATAACTCTTGCCGGCATTGCACTTAGTATTGCGTCCGGCATAATTGGGGGAATTTTCGGTTTTATTGGAGTCCTGTTCGGTTCTAATGTTGCGATTATTGCCAGCCTCTTTACAGGACTCATAGGATTTCTTGCAGGAGCGGCGCAGATTGCACTTATGGTATTCGGTCTTATTAATGTTTTTAAGGGCAGATGCAAACCCGTCCCTATTATCGGAAATATAGTTATTTATAAATAGCAGATCAAAAAAACTCGCTTGCGGCGAGTTTTTTTGATTTATATGCGGAAAATTTCATATCCTCGGAATAACAAAAGAAAAGCGTCAATATTATTGTAACACAGTTGTTATGAGGAGGGGTATGATTGAAAAAATATAAAAAAGCTGATTCTTTCATGCTTGTGGCTGCACTGCTTTGTATTACGGGTGCGAGCCTTGCGTATAATATTCACGTTTCCGAGGGAGGAGATATAGCCGTTTCGCTCTCCGACATTATAAGCTACGAAACAGAGGAAGCCTCTGCCGTAAGCAAGCAGGCGGAGGGTAATCTTTTCATGCGTGACGACGTAATAGCGGTATCTGCCTCGCCTGTTGAGATGCCAAGGGAATACGAGTTGCTTGCGCCCATCGTCGTGCCGCCGCAGTGAGGTGGTTTCCCAAAGTACGGGTTCATGCTGCTACGGCTTTGCTGATAGCCTGCCTTGTTATGCTTGACGGAACATTTATGTCTCTTGTTCCCATTTGTGCGGCAGTCTGCCATGAGATTGGACACGTCGTGGTAATGAAGCTGCTTGGCGTGGGAATAGGGGAAATAGAGGTAACGCTGTTGGGTGCTGAAATACGGTCAGTGCCGCGTATGCTTAATACATTGGGAGAAGTGGCGGTATATTCAGCGGGTGCGGCGGCAAATGTTGTAACTGCCGGTGCGGTATGTTTGCTCTTTTCAGGTGAGTGGGCGGCTCTTTTTATAATCTGCTCGCTATCCCTGGCGGTATTTAATCTGCTTCCTATCAAAACACTTGACGGTGGTTGCATATTTGGGGCTGTTTGTCAAAGGATAATGCCAAGGCTGGCGGATAAACTGTCCTCTGCGGTTTCTTCGGCTACTCTGCTTGCTTTGTGGTTCGTGGCTGTATATTTGCTTCTTCTTTGCGGCGGAAACGTGTCACTGATGCTGTTTTGTATCTATATGTTTGCAAATCTATATTTAAAAGACCGATAAACAGGGAAACACCCTCTGTCTTTTTTGACAGGGGGTGTTGTTTGTTATGCTTTGATTTCTTCCATGACGAATGCTTCGAGAATATCGCCTTCTTTAATGTCGTTGAACCGCTCAAGACCGATACCGCACTCAAAGCCTTGCGCTACCTCCTTGGCGTCATCCTTGAAACGCTTGAGCGAGGAGATCTTGTCCTCGAAGATCACAACTCCGTCTCGTACTACACGAATTTGTGCATTTCTTGATACCTTGCCATCCTGAACGTAGGAGCCTGCAATTGTACCCACGTTTGGAACATGGATGGTCTGACGAACCTCTGCGTGACCCAGAACGACCTCTTTAAATTTGGGAGCAAGCATACCCTTCATAGCTGCCTCTATTTCCTCGATGCACTCATATATGATGCGGTATGTGCGTATTTCCACAGATTCACGTTCAGCCTTATCAATGGCTGACTTGTCGGGACGGACATTGAATCCTACAATAAGCGCATTGGATGCCGTAGCAAGCAATACGTCGCCTTCTGTGATTCCGCCAACGGCAGAGTGGATAATGTTTACGCGGACCTCCTCGTTAGAGAGCTTCTGTAGGGACTGCTTAACAGCCTCTGCAGATCCGCCCACGTCTGCTTTTACGATGATGTTGAGGTCCTTGATTCCCTCGGAAATCTGTGCGAACAGATCGTTGAGGTTAACCTTTGCGTTAGCTTTAAACTGCTCGTTCTTTGCCTTTTCCCGTCTCTGCTCGACAAGCTCGCGAGCCATGCGCTCGTCTTCAACTGCGGCAAATTCGTCACCCGATTCGGGGACTTCTGCCAATCCGATAATTTCAACGGGAACTGAAGGACCTGCCGTTTTAATGGTTCTGCCCTTATCGTCTGTCATAGCACGTACACGTCCTACAGCGGTGCCCGCAATAACTATATCACCCGCGTTAAGTGTACCGTTCTGCACAAGAACAGTTGCTACAGGGCCGCGTCCACGGTCAAGTCTTGCTTCCAGCACCAGCCCCTTTGCGCGACGGTTGGGGTTAGCCTTAAGCTCTTTCATGTCGGCAACGAGGAGGAGATTTTCGAGAAGGTCGTCAAGACCCATGCCGGTGAGAGCTGATACAGGAACGCATATAACGTCGCCGCCCCATTCCTCCGGAACAAGCTCGTATTGAGTTAGCTCCTGTTTAACATTATCGGGGTTCGCGGTGGGTTTATCCATTTTATTTATAGCGACAACGATGTCAATACCTGCTGCTTTTGCGTGGTTAATAGCTTCAACCGTCTGGGGCATGATCCCGTCATCAGCCGCAACAACAAGAATTGCTATATCGGTTGACTTTGCGCCTCTTGCTCTCATAGAGGTGAATGCTTCGTGACCGGGCGTATCAAGGAAAGTAATGTCGCGGTCATTGGCTCTTACGCGGTAAGCGCCAATAGCTTGGGTAATGCCTCCGGCCTCACCGGAGGTAACATTGGTGTGACGGATAGCGTCAAGGAGCGATGTCTTGCCGTGGTCAACGTGACCCATCACGCAGACAACAGGGCTTCTGGGAACGAGATCCTCGTCCTTGTCCTCGGAATCGTCAAAAAGGCGTTCCTCAATTGTGACAACAACCTCTCTCGTTACCTTTGCGCCAAGCTCGTCAGCGATAAGAAAAGCGGTATCGTAGTCTATAACTTCGTTTACGGTTGCCATTACGCCCATGAGCATGAGCTTTTTGATAACCTCGCTTGCTGTCTTCTTAAGTCTTGAAGCAAGCTCGCCAACGGTAATTTCGTCGGGAACTGTAATCTGAAGGGGCTGCGCTTTTGCTCTTTCAATGCCCTGCTTGCGAAGCTTTTCCATTGCCAGACGCTCTTTTTCACGCTGACTGTGGAAATCGCGGGTGTTCTGCTTCTTTAATTTCTGCTTCTCGCCGCGCTCGTTGTTGCCGGTTTGGGAAGCGAGATGTTCAAGTCTTTCGTCATACTTGTCAAGGTCAACGGAGCTTGTGCGCATATCAACTATGCGGCTTTCTCCTGTATTTCTTGCTACGTTCTGGCCGCGGGTGTAGGTGTGAACCGGCTCACGCTTCGATGAGGAAATACGGCGCTCGTTTCCGGAATCCTTACCCTTGAATCCGCCGCCAAAACCGTCAAAACCGCCTTGAGAACGGTCATTTCTCTGAAAGCCGTTTCCTTGGGGACGCTGACCGTCGCGGTTATCACGTCGGAAGTTGCTATTTTGTGTTCTCTGCTGAGTATCGTTTCTCTGAAAGCTGCCTCCCTGAGGGCGCTGACCGTCGCGGTTATCACGTCGGAAGTCAGAGTTTTGAGGTCTCTGCTGACCGCCGTTTTTCTGCAAGCTGCCGCCTCCTTGGATAGGCTGGTTGTCACGGCGGAAGTCGCTGTTCTGAGGCTTCTGCTGCTGACGGTTTTCGTCGCGGTGGTTTGAAATCTCCGGTTTGGGGGTCTCGGGCTTAGACGTGTGGGCTGCTTTAGGAGCTTTGTCCTTGGGAGATTCGGTGCCGGATACTTCTGTTTTAGAAGTTTCTGAACCGGGAGCTTTGGTTGCCGGAGCTTCCGGTTTAGGAGCAATATCTTTAGGTACGTTTGTCTCGGCAGTATCTTTCTTGGGAGCGGTTTTAGGTACTTCGATTTCTATTCTCACTTTTCCGTCAAGATACTCGCCAATATTTTCTATCTGGGAGCGTTCGGTGAGTGCGTTTATGACCACACCCCACTCTTCCGGGTCCAGTGTGCCCGAATGGGATTTGCCCTCAATGCCGCTCTCGTTGAGAATTTCAATAAGATCCTTGTTTTTAATACCAAGCTCCTTGGCTAGACTGCTTACTTTGGTTGTGTTTTTATCTTTAGCTGCCATATTCTATCAATCATCCTTTCGGTACGGTAATATCAATGGTTGTTATCCGCGGCAAGCGCGGTGATTCCGTTTATGAAGTTCATATCGGTGACACTGACAACGGCAATGCTACCTGATTTGCCTATAATGTGCGAAAGCTCAACGGCAGTAAGAGGTATGCGGCAAAGCTGTGTGTCGTAGTATTTGCAGGCATAGGCTATTCGCTTTTTGGTGTTTTCGGAAGCATCTGATGCAACCAGTGTGAAATATGCTTTCCCACGCCGTATCTCATCACGGCAAAGGTCTGTCCCGCAGACCAGTTTTCTTGCCCTGGCGGCAAATCCGAGAAGGCCCAAAAGCTTCCTCTTGTTTGTTTCTGGCACTGTCATTAAGTTAAGAGCGTGCTCCGAGTCGTTGATTGTAAAATTATTCATTTTCGGCAAGCCCCTTTTCGAGTGAGTCATACACACTCTCTGGAATCTCCACCTCAAGACTGCGTTCAAGGCATCTGCGTTTGCGGCATTTTTTGAGACAGTCAACATTTTTACATACATAGGCACCGCGTCCGGATTTTTTTCCCGTTAGGTCTAGAGATACCGTTCCGTCAGGAGCTCTGACTATCCTTGCAAGCTCGGTTTTGGGCTTCGATATGCTGCATCCGAGGCATTTGCGCTCGGGAATTTTTTTCTTTGGCCTTGCCTGACTGTTTTCCTGCAAAATACGATTTCCTCCCGTATTTTTGTTGTCATCCGATGGCTTATGATATTTCCCTGTCGGATGGATTATTAGTTGTCTTTATATGATGATAATTTGTGCATAATCAGATTTCGTTGTCTTCTTCGGAGGGTTCAGCGGCATCTATCAATGCTTGCTTTGCGGCTTCTTCCTCTTCGAGAGCAGCCTTGGTCTTAATATCAATCTTGAAGCCGGTAAGGCGAGCTGCAAGACGTGCGTTCTGGCCTTCCTTGCCAATAGCAAGAGAAAGCTGATCGGCATCAACTACTACACGGCAGGATCTTTCACTGTCTATAATGACTTCTCTAACCTGCGCGGGAGATAGTGCAGCACTGATATATTCAACAGGGTCCTCGCTGTACTTGATAATGTCAATCTTTTCCCCGCGCAGCTCGTTTGTGATATTCTGAATACGCATACCGCGGTTGCCTATGCAGGCTCCTATGGGGTCAACATTTTCGTCTCGGCTCATAACTGCCATCTTGGTTCTCGAGCCTGCCTCACGGGTGATTGACATAATCACTATCGTTCCGTCCTGGAGTTCGGGGATTTCAAGCTCAAAAAGACGTTTTACAAGGCCGGGTGCCGTGCGGGAAAGGGATACCAGTGGTCCGCGCAGGCTTTCTTTCATGACCTCAGTAACGAATACCTTTATGCGGTCCCCCACATTGAATCTCTCACCGGGAATCTGCTCGGCCTTTTTGAGGTATACTTTGCTTGTGCCGGTATCTACAAGTACGTCCTCATTTTCAGGATCTACCTTATCCACAATTGCGGTGATTATTTCTTCTTTCTTGCTTTCATATTCTTTAATAATTATGGAGCGTTCCGCCTCGCGAATACCCTGAATAATTACCTGTTTTGCTGTCTGCGCTGACAAGCGGCGAAAACTCTTTGGTTTAAGCTCTGTCTCGCATATTCCACCGAGAGAATACCTCTTGTTTACTTGGCGAGCTTCCTCGAGAGTTACCTCCTGTTCGGGGTCTACGACTTCTTCTACAATGTTTTTTTGCTCAAACATGCGGATGCTTTTCTTTTCTTTGTTGATGTCAACGCGGACATTGGCAAGACCGCCTCTGTCGCGCTTGTACGCGCTTATGAGGGCTGCCTCAATGCGCTCCAGCATATAATCTACCGCAATACCTTTCTCCTTTTCAAGAAGCTCAAGAGCTTCAAACAGTTCTGAATTCATTTTAAATAACCGGACCTTTCATAAATAATTGTTTTAAGTATCTCAAAAATCAAAAACGGTTTTAGCCTTGGAGACCGCTTTTTGTGGAATCACAATATCGTTTCCACCCACATCAAGAGTTATTGCTTCGTTCTGATAAGCCTTCAGTATTCCGACAAAAACCTTTGTGCCGGGGATGGATTCCATCGGTGCAAACAGGCGAAGCTCCACCTTTTCACCAATAAGGAGCTCGTAGTGCCAATCGTATTTGATGTCGCGTTCAAGACCGGGCGAGGATACCTCAAGATGATACGCGTCATCAATGGGGTCAAGTTCGTCAAGCAGTGGATCAATGGCACGGTGTACCTTTTCGCAGTCTTCGATGTCAATGCCATCATTGCTGTCAATAGTGAAGCGCAGAAAATAGTCAGCCCCCTCTTTGACATACTCGATATCCCAGACTTCGTAGCCCAAATCGTTGATTACGGGAGTGAGAGCCTCACTTACAACTCCAACAATATTTTTTTGCGATTTTTTAGGTTTCACGATGTTCTCCATTTGCGGTGCTACCGCAACATAAATTAAGAGTGGGTCTTTCAACCCACTCTCCTTTATTCTTTATACTTACAATAACAGTATATCACAACAAGAACGAAAATGCAACCCTTTTTTGAAAAAAATTAATATTTTTTAAAAAATCAGCCAAACGAGTCCGTATATAGATTTTATTTTGCGTATACAAAGCAAAAACCTCCGCATCAGCGGAGGTTTTACATTGCTGGTTATTAGCCGAGTTTTGCGTAGTTAACCTTTACACCGGGGCCCATAGTCGAAGCGACTACGCAGCTCTTGATGTACTGACCCTTGGTTGCAGCAGGCTTAGCCTTGATGATAGCACCGAGGAGAGTGTTGAAGTTCTCGCCGAGCTTTTCTGCGCCAAAGGATGCCTTGCCGATAGGGCAGTGGATGATGTTTGTCTTGTCAAGGCGGTACTCGATCTTACCTGCCTTAGCTTCGGTAACTGCTTTAGCAACGTCCATTGTAACAGTACCAGCCTTAGGGTTAGGCATAAGGCCCTTAGGACCGAGAACCTTACCAAGACGGCCGATAACGCCCATCATGTCAGGGGTTGCAATGATGATGTCAAAATCAAACCAGTTTTCCTGCTGGATCTTTGCAACATAATCCTCAGCACCTACGTAATCAGCACCTGCAGCCTCTGCTTCTTTTACCTTGTCGCCTTTTGCAAATACAAGGGTGCGAACAGTCTTACCTGTACCGTTGGGGAGAACAACTGCACCGCGAACCTGCTGGTCAGCGTGGCGGGAGTCAACACCCAGACGAACGTGTACTTCGATGGTCTCGTCAAACTTTGCCTTAGAAGTCTGGCAAACGAGTGCGAGCGCCTCTGAAGCGTCATAAAGCTTTGCTTTGTCGATGAGCTTTGCGCTCTCGATATATTTCTTTCCCATGCTCATTTGTAAACTCCTCCTTATTCCTCAACAGTGATACCCATGCTGCGCGCGGTACCTGCGATCATGCTCATCGCGGTCTCAAGCGAGCCTGCGTTGAGGTCGGGCATCTTGGTTTCGGCGATCTGCTTAACCTGTTCCTTGGTAATCTTTGCTACCTTGGTCTTGTTAGGTGTAGCGGATGCAGACTCAATGCCGCAAGCCTTCTTGATGAGAACGGGTGCGGGGGGAGTCTTGGTGATAAAGGTGAAGGAACGGTCAGCGTAAACGGGAATTACAACAGGAATAATAAGACCGATGTCCTTCTTGGTTCTTTCGTTGAATTCCTTGGTGAATTCCGGAATAGCAACACCGTAAGCACCCAGTGCGGGACCTACGGGGGGAGCGGGAGTTGCCTTTCCTGCAGGCAGCTGAAGCTTGATGAAACCCATGATTTTCTTTGCCATAATAATTTTACCTCCGTATTGTGGTGGTGGAATACTTTTCTCTGTATTCCTATAAGATTTTCGGGAGAATTTTTAGTGGTTTTCTCCCTCCCACGTTATGAGGAATATAACCTCACGCATTCGCAAGAGTAATAGTGTCCGAGTCAAGCTCAAACGGTGTGTCTCTTCCGAACATATTGACAATAACCGTAACCTTCTTCTTGTCCTCCGAAATTTCCTTGAGCACGCCTTTCGTGCCTTTGAGAGGACCGTCTTTGATTTCAACGGTATCATCAATGTTAAAGTTGACAACGACCTTGGGAGAGGCTGTCTCAATACCCATTGCCGCAACCTCCGCTTCGGTAAGTGCGGTGGGTTTTGATCCTGGTCCCACAAAGCCTGTAACGCCGCTGATATTTCTGACGACGTGCCATGTTTCGTCAGTCATTACCATTTTTACAAGCACATAGCTGGGGAAAATTTTCTCCTCAACCTCTTTTTTTGTTTCATTGTCAATATAGGTTTCCACCGGAACACGAATGTCAACGATAACATCCTGAAGTCCGCGGTTTTCGACGATTTTTTCAAGGTTCGTCTTAACCTTATTTTCGTAGCCGGAGTAGGTATGAGCAACATACCATCTCTTTTCGCCTGTTGCGTCGTACAGATCACTCATATCTGAATTCTCCGTGCGAAAACTTATATAAGTCTGGCGAGTGCGCTGATACCTTCAGTGAATCCGAGGTCCAGCAAATAAATCACTACGCCAACAACGACAACGCTAACGCCGACAACGATTGTGTTTCTGATCGTATCCTCGCGGGATGACCAGGTAACCTTTTTGAGTTCAGCCTTGTATTCACGGAAGAATTTTGCCATGCGGGAGAAGATAGAAGGCTTTTTGTCCTTCGAAGGCTTCTTCGCAGCTTTCTTTTCCGCGGTTTTAGCTTCGGTCTTTTCGATTTCCGCCATAGTTAATCCTCCAATCATTATTCGTATACTTAGGTAGACCTAATTACTTTGTTTCCTTGTGAAGGGTATGCTTGCGGCAGAATTTGCAGTACTTGTTCATTTCAAGTCTGTCGGGGTCATTTTTCTTGTTTTTCTTTGTGTCGTAGTTTCTCTGCTTGCATTCGCTGCACGCCAGTGTGATTTTAACTCTCATTTCGGCACCTCCCGATTAAATTATACGAGGGCTTGTACCCACGTACGTTAGAATTGCGTCAATTCCGCCGCCACATGGCTGCGGTCGTGAATCTTCGCGTACCTCCCTCCCGAGTGTGTTGCTCTTAAATAGCAGATTTCGCGGCGAAATCTGCACAAAAAAAGAACCCTCTCGCAGAGGTAGAATTATTCTATCATGTATTATCAATTTTGTCAAGAGTTTTTTGAAAAATATTTGGAAAATATCAGGATTTCTTAAATAACAGCAATTTTAGAAAGGCGGCACAACACGAAACTGTATAAATTCCACGGGCTGATCAAAAAATTTCATGGCACAAAACCGCAGTGTTTTAATAACAGGCTGACATGATATGTTTCCATATTAATATGCACAACATTGATATGCACAACGGTTAAGGCGTTTTAAATTTAAAAATCACTCTAACGATGTGCGAACATTAGTATTTCCGTTTTTTCACTGATTTATTTGCGCGAACAAATGCAAGAGCTGCTGTGTATCCCACTACTGCGATACTCGCTGTTCCCACAATGATTTTAAATGCCCTCGTGGAAGCCAACATCTTCACAACATCAAGAACATACAGTATATTATCACGATTAACGCTGTTCCTTGTTATAAGATCGTATGATCCGAGGTTTTCTCCGTTGTAGAAAACCGTGATTGTACCGCCCCTAGCCCCTTCATTTACAGGAGCTGTAAAGTAATCCACGTCAAGTGTTGTAATTATCTCAACATCCTTTGATGGGTCTATATATGTAGGAAGATATAACTCAACGTTCTGTGACGGAAACAGAGTAACGTAGTCGGCACTGCTTGATAATTTTACGGGGACTTCGCATATGAGGTCGGCGGTGGTCAGTACATTTGTGTAGCCGTATGCCTTGTATGCCCATTTGAGAAGATCGGCTGCTCCCGTGTAGGAATAGATATATGTATCGTCCTGCTCGGCACCCATAACCACAACAATGTATGTAAGACCGTCGCGGGTGCCTGTAGTAACCACACAGTTGCCTCCCTGGGGAGTATAACCTGCATTGAGTCCTCGCGGAACGTTCCATTTATATATATACTCAACGTTTGTGGAAAAATAGTAGTTCTTATTGAAAATGATACGGCGGGGAGCCTTGTTAGTAGCATCTATAGCGAATTTTTCCGCTGTTGCCATCTCACAAATGGGAGATGTATTATACGCGATTGTGGCGATAATGGCGGTGTCTTTTGCGGTGGTGACCATGGCAGGGTCATGCATGCCTGTAGGATTGGTGTAAAAAGTATTGTAAGCACCGAACTCCTCGGCTTTTTCGTTCATAAGAATAGTGAATGCCTCGACGCTTCCTGCTATTTCATATGCGAGAACATTTGCGGCATCGTTTGCTCCGCCAAGTATCAGTGCATAAAGAAGCTGTTCGACAGTCAAAACCTCGTCACGGCGTAATGCAATGTTGTTTCCGGTGGTGCCAACAATAGCTTCTGCAGGGACGGTTATTTCACGGGTCATGTCATGACCCAGCGCATCTACTGCGATAATGGCGGTCATCAGTTTTACAGTGGATGCGGGATATATCACCTCGTCGGCGTTTTTTTCAAATATATAGCTGTCGTTTTCCATATTGTAGACAACAGCGTTCCTGACCTTATCAAGAACCGGAGCTGCAAGATTTTCGCTTTCCTCGGTTGCATTGGCTGCCAACAAAGACATCGACAGCGAGACCATGGATATAAGTGCAAGAAAAACAGCCGTCAATTGTTTTTTCATAATGCTTCCTTTCGGTATAGTTCTACGGTTTAAACAGCAGAATGCAGCTAATTCGCCTGAAAGTACCGAATTGCCGACTCTTTGTCGCGCTCTATCTGACGTCGAAGGGCCTCAATATCAGAAAAGATTATTTCGTCACGAAGCTTTCTGTAGAAAACTGTTCTTATACGCTTGCCGTATAAATCACCAATGTAGTCGATAAGATGGGTTTCACAATTAATTCTGTGGTTATCATTTTTAATCGTTGGACGAGTGCCTACATTGGAGACGCCGAGAAAAGATTTTCCGTCGATAATAACCTTACAAGCGTATATCCCTTTGCCCGGCACAATGTGACCTTCGGGGAATTGCTGATTTGCGGTGGGCAAGCCGATGGTGCGGCCCAACTGTTTCCCGGACACCACCGGGGCATCAAAGAAATACTGATGTCCGAGAAGCGAAGTCGCTTTTTCCATATCGCCGTCCAAAATAAGCTGTCGTATGGCGGAGGAGCTTACGGGAAGCTCATCAATTATAACCTGCGGAACCACAATGCAGTCACGAGGGGACATAAGCCGGCAAAGTGTATCGGCAGAGCCCTTTCCGCCGGAGCCGAACCGAAAATTGTATCCGCACACAGCGCACATAGAATTCAGCTTACCTATAATAAGCCCCTTAACAAATTCTTCCGGTGTCATATTGCGTACCGCGTCAAAATCCTCAAGAAGGGCGTATTTTATGCCAAGCTCTGACAAAAGGGTGAGCTTTTCTTCGGTAGATGTGATGCAGGGAACATCAGGCTTGTTGGGGAGAACTCCTGTCCCGTCGGCGAAGGTAAATACTGCCGATTCGCAGCCGTTGTTTCTTGCATATTCAACTGTTTTTTTAATAAGCTCTGCGTGACCTGTGTGAACGCCGTCGAAATTTCCGAGAGCTATTGAAAGAGGAGAGCAAACGCCCTCCTCTCTTTTCATTGTTTTAAGGTCGTACACTTCCATAAGAGATTAAACACCAAGATAAGTCTTTACGAGAGTGTTGAGAAGCTCGTCTCTGTCAATACGGCGTATGAGACTGCGCGCATTCTTATAGTTGGTGATATAGGTGGGGTCTTCGGAAAGAATGTATCCTACCAGCTGATTTATAGGATTATATCCTTTTTCCCGGAGTGCCTCGTATATTGTTATGAGAGTACGTCTGGTCTCGTCTTCTCTTTCATCAGGGACGGTGAAAGTGATTGTCTTGGACTTGTCGGAAACCATTTGCGGCTCTCTGTCCTGCATTTGCATCGGCATGGGGACCATCCTTTCTATAAACTCTGCTGCCGCTTGCGCGGTTCATGTTGATGCTTCATTTTACAATTATATCTTACACCATTCGGAAGAAAATTACAAGATAAATACGGTTTTTGTAAGATAAATGTAATGTTGAGTTGCTAGCTTTTCTTTTTTTGTGGCCGCTTTGATGCTTTTTGTGCTTTAGAGCTTACTTTTTCGGAGGTAGTTATCTTCTTTTTGGAGTGATGCTTGTTGTTGCCGCTTTTTGCGGTGATTTTAAAGCCGGTTCGCGTGCCTTGATGCGCTTTCTTTTTAGTGTAAGAGCGCGTGTTTTGTCCTCGCTCGGGCTTTACAAGACACTGAGGACCAAAGCCAATAAGGTCTTCTCTGCCGCATTTTTTAAGCGCCTTTCTGACCATTGGTGCATTCTCGGGACGATTGAACTGAAGAAGGGCTCGTTGCAGCTGTTTTTCTTCGTAACTTCGGCTACAATACACTTGCTTCATTGTAAGGGGATCGTATCCCGAATAGTACATGACAGTGGAGGCTGTACCGGGAGTTGGATAGAAATCCTGTACTTGTTCGGGTGCATACCCCCATTTTTTTAAATAAATGGCAAGCTCTACTGCATCCTCAAGACGGCTTCCCGGATGACTTGACATAAGGTACGGAACAAGATACTGCTCCTTACCAAAGCTTTTGGTAAGCTCAAAATAGCGGCTTTTAAAGGCCTCAAAGGCTCCGATGGAGGGCTTGCCCATATGGGAAAGAACAACTTCGGAGCAATGTTCGGGTGCGACCTTCAGCTGTCCGCTGACATGATCGTGTACCAGCTTTTTGAAAAAACTGTTGTCGCTGTCGGCAAGCACGTAGTCGAAACGGACGCCTGAACGGATGAATACCTTCTTCACCTTCGGTATGGCTTCAACCTTTGACAGCAGTTCTATATATTCCTTGTGATCAGCGATGAGATTTTTACATGGCTTCGGTGCGAGGCATTTTCGATTAGTGCAGACTCCGTCGGTAAGCTGTTTTTTGCAGGCAGGATACCTGAAATTAGCTGTAGGGCCGCCGATGTCATTGATATACCCTTTGAAATTCGGCGATTCCGTAATCTTTTTTGCCTCATCAACTACCGAATCGATTGAACGTGACCTTACAGTGCGTCCCTGATGGAAAGCGAGAGCGCAAAAATTGCATGCACCGAAGCATCCGCGGTTATGTGTTATTGACATTTCCACCTCGGCTATGGCGGGAACGCCGCCGAGAGCCTCATAGCTCGGATGATACCTTCTTGTGTACGGGAGAGCGTATACGGCGTCAAGCTCATCGCGTTCAAGAGGAGGCATAGGAGGGTTCTGTACAATTTGCTTGTTGTCATAATATTCTACCAGTGCCTTGCCGTTTATAGCGTCTGTATTTTTGTACTGAATTCCGAATGCCTCGGCGTAACTTTTCTTATCGGTCTTAAGCTCGTCATAATCCCAGCTTCCGACTACATCGAAATGTATGGGCTCGCCTTTTGTCGCACAGTAGACCGTTCCTCTCACATCCCGAATTTTCTTTACAGGAACCCCTTTGTCAAGGAGCGCTGCAATGCGTCGCAGTATATTTTCTCCCATTCCGTATGTCAGTATGTCCGCCCTTGAGTCGATAAGTACAGAGCGCCGCACCTTATCGTCCCAGTAATCATAATGGGCAAGGCGGCGCAAGGATGCCTCGAGTCCGCCCAGTATTATGGGCACATCTCCGTATGCCTCCCTGATTCGGTTGCAGTAAACTATGACTGCGCGGTCGGGGCGACACCCCATTTTACCTCCGGGTGAATAGTAGTCATAGGAGCGGCGTTTTTTGGATGCGGTATAATGGGCTACCATGGAGTCAATATTGCCTGCGGTAACAAGAAAGCCCAGACGCGGGCGCCCGTATTTTTTGAATTCCTCGCAGGACTTATAATCGGGCTGGGAGAGTATTGCCACCCTGAAGCCCTCGGATTCCAGCACTCTTGAAATTATTGCAACACCAAAGCTTGGGTGGTCCACATAAGCGTCCCCCGTAACATAAACAAAATCCGGTCTGTCCCATCCCCTTTCGTCCATGTCAGCACGGGAGAGAGGGAGAAATTCATTATTCATTGTATCAGTTCCTATTATAGTTAATTTTCTAAAGAACATTATACCACAGATATAACATCAAGTCAACAAGTCAACAAGAATCTCGCGCCGAAAGGAGTCAGATTTGCAAAAAATCAGGCACAGACAAAAAACCGCCGTTTTCGGCGGTTTGTGTTGTTGTGATCAAAATGGAAGGTCCTCATCATCGCCGATGTACTCAAGCTCATCGTAATCATCCGAATATTCGGGTGCTGTTCGTTTAACGATAGCTTTAACGGCAAGTGCAAAAAGTACAGCACCCGAAATAACACACAGGGTACCAATTATTATTTTTAGCACAGGAACCTTGTATGAACCGCTTGTGTTTACTGTATACAAAGGCTTTGATTCGTTTCCGCCAAAGAAAAACGAAACAGTATTGTCGTAGCGATGGCTCATAAAAAGCCCCTTTTTGTCAAACAAACGTTTAGATAGACGTTTTGAACTCTTTCTGACATGCTTTATTTCTTTTTTCATGGCTTTTTTAATAAGCTTTGCCGGCTTTTTTGACATATGAACCATCCCACACCTTTCCGTCGGTAAAAATGAATACTGAAAATAGTTTTATCTGTATTTTTTCAAAATATACTGTCTTTTATCACTTTGTCAAGCGTTTTTTTGAAAGGTTCCCGAGTAATCGCTTATTTTGGCTTCCGAGCAGATATGCCGCGAAGCACACAAGAATTGCCGGAATGGTAATAAGGGCGAACCACCACCAGATGTCGGCGAGTCCGGGCGAATAGTAAGCGCTTTCAAGTACGGTGTATGCCTGCGCCGCTTCCGTCGAAACGGGTATAATAGATTCAAGCGATTCCATGGCTTTGCGGATAGGTTCCACAGAGCTTCCGGCTTCTGCGCCTGCGATGATAGTAAGAACTTCGGATATTTCGTTTTTCGCGGTGCCGGATGATATAAGTATTTCTGCCGCGCTCTCAAGCTTTGGAGCTGTGTAGATTGTATACTCAAGGGCCTTTATGATTCCCAGATACATACCGTTTAAAAGCCTTGCGATGGCGTTGCACACTACACTTACCGTTTCAGCCGCCGCAGTACCTATCAATACTCCGATGCCCATGAGCACTGAGAGAAGCAGATTTGGTATGTTTGCCAAGACTGAAAGCACAGCACCCTTGGCGGGCATTGGTTTAAATCTTCCGCCGTCTATGCGTATTTTATCTTTTGCGCCTATCTCCCAGCACACATTGTAGTCAAGAACCAAGAGAAACGCGGTGGAAAAAATGCTTGAGGCGAGAAGCAGCGATGAGTTATTGCTTGTAGCAAGAGCAAGCATGGTGCCGAAAACGGTTATGCCTATCTGATTCAAAAACAGCTTAATTATGTTGTAGGAGTTGTCTTTAAAAAAATTA
This sequence comes from Candidatus Flemingiibacterium sp., assembly GCA_045589075.1. GTDB lineage: Bacteria > Bacillota > Clostridia > Oscillospirales > CAG-272 > Flemingiibacterium. The sequence continues at coordinate 14,405 of JAZNFI010000058.1, read as the reverse complement.
CCCATAAAACCATCCTAAAATAAGCTCGCATGTCTTGTGCGAATATTTGTATATTTATATTTTATAGACAGCGCGGGTATTTTTCAAGAGCTTAAAGTAAAAGTTTACACTTTATTCGCTAAACCTTAACCGTGCAAAAAGAACTTGTGCACAGGATGCTTGACAAAAACAGAGGAGCTTGGTATAATTAAAGTGAGATGATTTTGTATAATGGGGGCGGTTGTGTGCAGACGCTTATTGATTATAATGAGCTTCCCGGAATAGTGCGTGAATTTGCAAGCTATAAGCTTACAATACAGGGACGCTCGAAAAAGACGGTTGATGAATATGCTCTTGATTTGAGAACTTTTTTTCGCTTTATCGCATGGCGGCGTCTTGGTTATGATGTGACTGCGATGACTGATGAGGAGTTTTCGTCAATAGACATATCGAAAGAAAATGTTGAGACAGCCTCTCTTGTGACAACGGAGGATGTGTATGAGTTTCTGCACTATACATCAGTGGGCAGGGGAAACGAATGGCAGGCGCGTGCCAGAAAGCTTTCTTCGCTGAAGGGATTTTACAGGTACCTCACCGTTAATAAGCATATTATCGAAAACAGCCCTGTCCTTAATATTGATGCTCCGCAGAAAAAGAAAACTTTGCCGAAGTTTCTGAATCTTGAAGAGAGCGAGAGGCTTCTTTCTGCCGTGCGCTCGGACACAGAGTCAAAGACAAGGGACAGGGATTACTGTATTTTGACATTGTTTCTTAACTGCGGCATGCGACTTTCCGAGCTGGTGGGTATAAATCTTTCGGATATTGACAAAAACATGGAGTCGTTAAGAGTTATCGGTAAAGGCTCAAAGGAGCGAATAATATATCTGAACAGTGCCTGCCGCGACGCCATACGGGCATATTTGTCTATGCGAAATGCAGAGGAGGTTCAGGCAAAGGATAAGAACGCACTTTTCTTGTCCTCACGCCATAGTCGAATCAGTAACAAGACAGTACAATGGATGGTATACAAATATTTGAAGCTTGCAGGTCTTGAGTACAAGGGTTTTTCCACTCACAAGCTCCGTCATACGGCGGCGACACTTATGTATCAATCCGGCAAGGTGGATGTGCGTGTGCTTAAGGACATTCTCGGCCATGAGCAGCTGAACACCACCCAGATTTACACTCACGTCAGCGATGATGGTATGAAAAAGGCAATGGAGGCGAACCCTCTAGCGGATTACAGAGCAAAGCTTCAGCCAAAAGAGACTTTTAACGATGAAGACGAATAACAAACACCGCAGGCATGAAACGAAACTGATATTGACAGGAGAAGTATAATGAATTTTTACCGCCGCAGACCGCTTACACTTTCTATAAGTATATGCCTTGCCGTCTCTGCGGCGGTATCGAATCTTTCAGGCGTAATCAAGCTTGTCTTTGCTTTTATGCTGCCGCTTGCCTGTGTTGCGGTAATAATGCTTTTGTGCCACCATGGGATTACAGAAATATGCGGACTCAAATCGACGCCGTTTGCGATTATCACAGTTGCTCTTTGTATGTGCTTTACGCTTACCTCTTATGCGTATCACGATGTATACGCCGCAGGCTATGGAAAGCTTGACGACGGAAGGCTGACTGTTGTGGTAACTGACATAAAATCGCAGTTGTCGTACGGTTCGGTGTATGTTGTAAGGATGAAAGAGTTAAACGGGGAGAAGATTGGCGGAAAGGGGCTTTTGGGGTCCAGCGGTGCAAATTCGTTATCCGTGGGAGATGTTGTTGAGGCAGACGCAGTTTTTGTCAGCACAGAGGAGTTCTACGGGGTGATTGATACTTCGAGATCGTTGCTTGCCGACGGATACCTTTTCACTTGCAGAGCGGACGGTGAGGTGAAAATAACGGGAAGAACACTAACTCCGGAAGTGTTTTTGGCTCGCCTGAGACACAGCTTTGCCGCGAAGATGTCCAAGTACATGGACGATGATTCGTCTGCACTTGCGAATGCTCTTTTCCTTGGAGACCGAAGCGGCCTTGAAAAAATATATCGAGATTTTGTCGTCTCCGGTGTTGTTCATGTGCTTGCACTCAGCGGTATGCATCTGTCAATACTGGCAGGAGGCCTTGAAAGATTCCTTCGGGTATTTGGTATACGCGGCAAGCTCCGTGTCGTACCCATAATTCTGTTCGTTTTATTCTATACGGCTCTCACAGGCTTTCTCATGCCCGTGGTGCGTGCCGCCATAATGCTCGTTTTGGTTTATGTTGCTGAACTTATTGATTCTCGCTCGGACGCTGTTACATCATTATTTGTATCGGTAGGGCTTATTGTTCTTGCCGCCCCGGCTGCGCTTTTTGACATAAGTCTGCAAATGTCATTTTTCGCGACGCTGGGTGTGATACTCTTTGCGGAGGAGTTATCGTGTTATGAACAGAATGTTGGAACAGTGACGAAATACGGAATCTGGCGAAAACCTCTCTTTCGGATTTTGGGAAGTGCTGTTTCATCTATTGGAGCATCCCTTTTTGTGCTTCCGCTTCAATGGCTGTATTTCGGAAAATTTTCACTTCTCGGGATCCCTGCCACGATTATTATGTCTACACTGTGCGAGGGGCTTTTGATTGTGTACCCGTTCTTGCTTATTTGCGGTATGGCGGGTCTTGATCTTGCGGCATACGTTTTTGGTGCGGTGGCTGATTTCATTACGAAAATTGTATCTCGTGCGGCTGATTTCACGGCGGGAATCCTCCCGCTTGTGTCGTTTGAATACCCGTTTTCGCTGCCTCTCCTTATATGTCTGATCTCGGCTATTGTGTTTATGGTTATAAAAAACTATAAAAGTTGGATTATGGCACTTGTTCCTATATCGCTGTTCTTTACTTTGTATCTTGGCAGTGTGGCGATATACGACTATATTAATTATCACGATATGGAACTTGATTTTGTGAATTATAAATCCCATGATTCCATCGTTCTTGTTTCAGAGCGGCAGGCTATGGTAGTGGATATATCAAACGGCTCGGGAACTGTGCTTTCTCTTGCCGGCGACTGCGTATGTGACAGATATATAACGGAAATTGATACGCTGCTGCTTACCGATGCATCATCAAAGCATATAAATGCAGTGCGCAGCTTTTTAAAATACAATGTTACTCGCAGAGTACTCATCCCGGTGCCCGCAGATGATACCAAATACTCTTCAGCAGAGGCGATAGCTAAAATCGCTGTTGGATATGGGGCGGACGCTATATTTTATTCGTTTGAAGACGGCGGAGAGCTTCGGTTTGGCGAGCTTACGCTTACCTTTTCCGGTCGCGATTACCTTAGCCGATCGGTGCAGCCAATGGAGGTCATAAGGATTTCGGGCGGAGGTAAAAGTGCTGCATATCTCAGCCGTTCATCATGGGAGAGTGATCGTCTGTGGAATTTTGCTGTTGAGTCTGAATACCTGATATTCGGTAATAACGGTCCAAACTATAAGGCTCCGCCACGGCTTCCGTTTTCTCAACGCACAGAGAACATATTTGTTGTTAGCGACGAGTATCTTTCGGATCTTGGTGGGATTTGCCTTGAATTTGACAGGGGTATCACTGTTGGGAATTATTATTCTGTGGACCTTGCTGTGTGATTAAGTAACATTTTTTTAAATAAAGCCGTGAAGTGTTGCATTTTTTTCGGCTAAGGTGTAAAATTATAGATGGTTGAGATTATTTTACCTTTAGATTTTAAAGAGAAAGCGAGGACAGCATGCCTCTTATAAAAAGAACGGTGGGTACCGGAATAAATTTAAGCTATTTTGAAACCGATAAATTCAAGACCGGGCTGCTTTCGGTCAACTTTATTGCCCCTCTTTCAAGCGAAAGCGCGGCACTTAACGCCATTGTGCCTGCAATACTTGTACGCGGCTCGGAGAAATATCCGAATATGGCGGAGATTAACAAGGAGCTCGATTATCTTTATGCATCCAGCCTTGAAACAAGAAATATGAAGCGCGGCGAAATGCAAATATTTGGCATATCTGCAAGCATGCTCAACTCCGAATATACAATGAACGGTGAAGACCTTGTTTCGTCAGTTACGAATGTGATAGGGGATATTCTTCTTCATCCTATTAGAAACGGAAAAGCCTTTGATGCTGCTTATACCGAAGGCGAGAAGAGCAATCTCATCGATGCCATAAATGCTAAGGTAAATAACAAGACCTACTATGCAAAAATGAGATGCACCGAAGAAATGTGTAAGGGTGAGCGGTACGGACTTTCAGAGAGCGGCACTGCTTTGCAGGTTGCAGAAATAACGCCGGAGAGCGCTTATGCTCAGTACAAGTACGCTCTTGAGCATTACCCGATTGAAATACTTTTTGTGGGAAAATGCGATGTTAATGCACTGGAAGAGAATCTTGTCGCCATTTTCGCAAATCTTTCACGAAACCCGGTGTCCGTACCGGATACAGAGGTTATTCGTGCCGTGGGAGAGGTAAAAGCAGTTACGGAGGATATGCCCGTAAACCAAGGGAAACTGGTTTTGGGATTCCGTACCGGAACGGTGCTTCGTGATGACGAATATACAGCCCTTATGCTGGCAAACGAGTTGTTCGGCGGCGGAGTTACGTCGAAGTTGTTTATGAATGTCCGGGAAAAAATGAGTCTTTGCTATTATTGCCAAAGCTCTCTTGACGCGGCAAAGGGCTTGATGTTTGTTCAGAGCGGTATTGAGGTAGATAAGCGCGAAATTGCAAAACAGGCTGTACTTGACCAGTTGGAGGCAGTCAAAAACGGAGATTTTTCCGAGGAGGAGCTGACAAGCGCCCGCCTTTGCTTAATAAATAGTTATCGCGAGCTTTCAGACAGTGCAAGAGGACTGGAGGTATGGCGACTTGGACGTATGCTTGAGGGGGGAGTGAGTGACCCTGATGACGTTGTTTGCGCCATTGAAAAGGTAGCGCGCGAAGATATATTGGCGGCAATGGCGAAGGTTACTCTTGACACGGTGTATTTTCTCAACGGCACGCTGAAAGGAGAGGGTGGCGATGAATAATATTATTGTCAAAAAAAGCGATTTTCTGAACGAGGAGTATTATACATTCACCCACAAAAGCGGGCTTCCTGTATATGTGTTTCCGAAGAAGTTATCTACCGCATACGCTTTGTTTGCTACACGCTACGGCTCGGTGGACTCTAAATTCAAGCTTGATGGCGATAAGAATTTTGCTGTTGTTCCTGACGGAATAGCTCACTATCTTGAGCACAAGCTCTTTGAAAATGAAAACGGCGAGGACACTTTTTCAAGGTTTGCAAAATACGGAGCAAGCGCAAATGCCTACACAGGCAACACCATGACGGCATATCTGTTTTCCTGCACCTCAAATTTTAGAGAATGCCTTGAAGTATTGCTTGATTTCGTAAAGACTCCCTATTTCACCAAGGAAAACGTGGAAAAGGAGCAGGGTATCATCGCGCAAGAAATAAAAATGTACGATGACCACCCGTTCAGAAAGCTTTACCACATGATGCTTGAGGCGATGTATGAAAAGCACAACGTCCGCATTAACGTGGCGGGAACGGTGGAGTCTATTTCCCATATAACTGCGGATATACTTTACGAATGCTACAGGGTGTTCTACAATCTTTCGAATATGATGCTTATTGTATGCGGCGACGTTTCAGTGGAAGAAGTAAACGAGGTCTGCGACAAGGTTCTGAAGGAAGAAGCACCGGCAAAGATAATTCGTGATTATCCCGACGAAAAGGCGGAGGTGTTTACAGCTAAAAGCCAATGCACAATGCAGGTGGCAAAGCCACTGTTCGCTATCGGCGTAAAGGATGTGGAGATTCCAGCGGACGGCAAGGGACGAATGAAGAAGTCAGCAGCTTCCGACATTCTTAATGACGTGCTGTTCGGGAAAGCGGGCGAGTTTTACAACAAGCTCTACGAAGAGGGGCTTATCTCGAATCAGTTCGATGCGGGCTACAATATCTGCAAGAGCTATGCGTTTAATTCCCTTTTCGGAGAAAGCGCCGAGCCCGAAGCTGTATATGAAAGATTTGTTGAGTGCGTTGAAAAGGCAAAGCGAGAGGGGCTCCCGAGAGAGGATTTTGAGCGCTCCAAGCGTGCGCTTTATGCTAATGTGGTGAAATGGTTTGACAGCACCGAGGAAATAGCTAATAATTTCCTTGCTTTTGCAATTGACGACGGTGATCTTCTTGATTATGCAGACATTCTGGCGTCTGTGACTTATGACGACGTAACGGAGCTTCTTAATAGGGCGTATAAAACGGAATTTTACAGTCTTTCCGTTGTAAATCCGCTTTCGGAGGGAGTACAATGATAAATGCATTTCTTGCTTCAATTCCGGCACCCAACAGAATATCGTTTCCCGGTCTTGGTATAGACGAATTTACCCTTAATCCCGTTGCATTTAGGCTTCCCTTGCCGTGGGCTGAGGGCGGACACCCTATAATGTGGTACGGTATCATAATTACCCTTGCTATGGTTATAGGCTTTTGTGTGGCTCTAAGGTTTTCAAAAAAAGAGGGGATAAAAAGCGACGATATGTATGACCTCGCTATGTGGCTTATTATTTTCTGCATTATAGGTGCAAGGCTTTACTATGTTTTAAGCAAGCCCGGAAGCTACCGCTCTTTTATGGAAATTATATCCATTTGGAACGGAGGGCTTGCCATATACGGTGGAATCATAGCCGGTGCTTTGACTATACTCGTATTCACAAGGATAAAAAAGATAGGTACGGCGAAGCTTCTTGATGCTGCCGCCCCCGGACTCATTCTCGGGCAGGCTATCGGCAGGTGGGGAAACTTCTGTAATGCGGAAGCCCACGGCGTTATTACCGAGCTGCCCTGGCGCATGGGTATTGCAGAGGGTGTGTGGGCAAACAAGGAAATGAAGGAGGTAATATTTGGGCAGGTTCAGTATTATCATCCCACGTTCCTCTACGAATCCCTTTGGAATATAATCGGCTTCGCAATTCTTTTGTTTTTATATAAAAGGAAGAAGTTCGACGGACAAATCGTGCTTTCCTACGCGGTGTGGTACGGATTCGGTCGGTTCTTTATAGAAGGGCTTCGCACAGACAGCTTGTATCTTCTTGAGGGAGTGCTCGGAAAAACAATCAGAGTTTCACAGCTTGTTGCTGCCGTATGCGTTGCGGGAGGAATTATAGCAATGGTGATTCTTTCAAGGCGAGCGAAGAAAAAAGCTCTTGATGAAGCCGTCTATGAGTCGGTTTATGAAGAAAACAATGCCGAAGCAAGCGAAAACGCCGCTTGCCCGGACAACAACAAGGAGAATTGAAATGGCAAACATTATTGACGGAAAAAAGATAGCAGCCGAGGTGCGAGGCGAGATTGCTGGAGAATGTGCCGAGCTTAAGGAGATGGGAGTTACTCCCGGTCTTGCGGTTATAATCGTGGGCGAAGATCCTGCATCAAAGGTGTACGTAAGAAACAAGAAAAAGGGCTGTGAGGAGGTTGGCTTCCATTCGGAGGTTTACGAGCTTCCCGAAGCTACCACCGAAGAAGAGCTTCTTGCTCTTGTTCACAAGCTTAACGCGGACGATGCAATTCACGGAATTCTCGTTCAGCTTCCTCTGCCGAAGCATCTCAATGACGAGATTATTATTGCCAATATCGACCCGAAAAAGGACGTCGATGCTTTCCACGAGCTGAACGTGGGCAAAATAATGATAGGAAACTACGATTTTCTCCCCTGCACTCCTGCTGGCGTTATGGTGCTTCTCGAAAAGAGTGGAATCGACGTTTGCGGCAAGGAATGTGTGGTTGTGGGACGCTCCAACATCGTGGGCAAGCCCCAGGCAATGCTGCTTCTTCACGCAAACGGTACGGTTACCGTCTGCCATTCACGCACAAAAGACCTTGCAGAGGTGACAAGACGTGCTGATATTCTCGTCGTTGCAATCGGCAAGGCCGATTTCATCACGGGCGACATGATAAAAGAGGGGGCGGTGGTTATTGACGTCGGTATGAACAGAAAGGCTGACGGCAAGCTTACGGGCGACGTTGATTTTGCCACCGTTGAGCCTAAGGCTTCCTATATTACCCCCGTTCCCGGCGGAGTTGGTCCTATGACTATCACGATGCTGTTAAGGAATACTCTTACGGCGGCGAAAAAGACGGTAAAATAAGAGGAAATTTTGTTTATTTTGGAGTATGCCTTTTTTGAAGAATACCATTGACAAAACCTGCTGAATGTGATACAATGTGTAATGTGAAATGTTAATATTCACACAAAAATGTGAATTTGAGATATAAATTAACATGATTTGTGTGAACAACAATGAAATTTCACATGAAAGGAGGTATCACGGACGTGAATATCTCACGAAGAACGGTCATAAAAGATTTGCTTCATGAGAAACCCTTCATTTCGCTTAGAGAGCTTGAAACAATGTTTCCCGAGGTCTCCAGCATGACCCTTCGCCGCGACATCGAGTATTTTGAGGAGCAGGGCGAGGCAATAAAGGTTCGCGGAGGCGCGCGCTCAATGAAATTCATAACCACGTCAATGGAAGACTCCTTCCATCAGCGGCTAGGGGCGAATATGAGTGCAAAGGAGAAAATCGCAAGGTGCGCCATAGGACTCATTGAAACAGGTCGCTCGCTGTTTCTTGATTCGGGAACTACGGTGCTTAAACTCGCCGCATTGCTGCCCGATGAGAGGCACACCATAATTACCACAGGGCCTAATATAGCGCTGGAGCTTATTAAGAAGAAGCAGCCTATAGTGAATCTCGTGGGTGGAATGGTAAATCGCGAAAACATTTCCATATCGGGAAATCAGGCACTTCGTTTCCTTGATGACATTAACATAGACATCGCGTTTATTGTTCCGTCCGGACTTTCCGTCAAGGACGGATTTACCAGCGGTAATTACCCTGAATGTGAGCTTAAACGCATGGTGGTGCAGAAGGCACGAAAGGTCGTTGTACTTATGGATACGTCAAAGCTTGACAGATCCCTTCCCTTCACTTTTTCATCACTTGAAAACGTACATACCGTAATCGCAGACAAGCCGCTTCCCGATGACATTGTTGCGGCGGCGGAGTTGGCGGGCGTTGAAATCATAGTCGCAGATTAAATAAAATAAAAAATTCTTATTGAAAGGAAGAAATACATATGGCAACCGCAGTAATTATGCCCCGTCAGGGACAGAGTGTTGAAAGCTGCATCATTACCGAGTGGGCTAAGAAAAAAGGCGACACGGTAGCAGTTGGCGACGTTCTCTTCTCTTACGAGACAGACAAGTCGAGCTTTGACGAAAAGTCAGAGGTCGCAGGCACAATTCTTGAAGTATTCGCTGCTGAAGGCGATGACGTTCCCTGCCTTGAGGTAGTGTGCATCATCGGCGAGGCAGGAGAGGATATTTCCGCGCTTATTCCGAAGAAGGAGGAAGCGCCCGCACCTGCAGCCGAGGAAGCACCTAAAGCTGAAGCAGCTCCCTCACCCGCGTCAGAAGCGGCGCCTGTGGCGGCGGCAGCTCTCACCGCAACCAAAGCGGCTGGCGACATTCTCCGCATATCCCCCAGAGCAAAGAAGCTTGCTCTTACGGCAGGCGCTGACCTTTCAAAGGTTACAGCTACCGGCCCTATGGGCAGAATCATCGAGCGTGATGTAAATGCACTTCTCGACGCAGGCAAAACCACCACTATTGAAGCAGTTGAACGCTTCCTTGCAGGTGAGTTTGTTGTTGAAGAGGCTGATGAAGCAGTTGTGGCAGCTCCTGCAGCAAAGGTTACCGGCGGATACACCGATGTGAAGATTACCAATATTCGCAAGGTTATCGCAAAGTCCATGCACGCTTCTCTTTCCAATATGGCACAGCTTACTCTCAACGCATCCTTCGATGCAACCGAGGTAATGGCGTTCAGAAAGAATCTGAAGGCAAGCGGAGAGGCTCTTGGTATGGGCAATATCACCATTAATGATATTGTTCTCTACGCTGTTGCAAAGACACTTAAGACTCACAAGGACCTCAACGCGCACTGGCTTGATGACGTTGTTCGTATCTTTGACAATGTAAATCTCGGCATTGCTGTTGATACCGAAAGAGGACTTATGGTTCCCACCCTTATGGCGGCTGAAACCATGTCTCTCTCCGAGCTTTCCGCAAACGCAAAGAGTCTTATCAAGGAAACCCAGGGCGGTTCTATCTCCCCCGATAAGCTTTCCGGCGGCACTTTCACCGTTACCAACCTTGGCTCACTCGGCGTTGAAAGCTTCACTCCTGTTATTAATCCCCCCCAGGTTGCAATCCTCGGCGTTTGCGCTATTACTCAGCGCGTGAAGGCAGACGGAAGCACATATCCTGCAATGGGACTTTCCCTCACCTTCGACCACAGAGCTCTCGACGGTGCTCCTTCAGCTCGTTTCTTGAAGGAACTCTGTGCAAACCTCGAGCATTTCTCGCTCCTGCTTGCTAAATAACCCGGAGGATACTTAAAATGTACGAACTTATAATTCTCGGCGGCGGACCTGCCGGCTACAATGCGGCTGAACGTGCCGCAGAGGGCGGACTTTCCACCCTCGTTATTGAGGGGCGTGCTCTTGGCGGCGTATGCCTTAACGAGGGCTGTATCCCCACAAAAACACTCCTTTACTCCGCAAAGATTTTCGACTATGCAAAGCACAGCGAGGACTACGGTGTAAAGCTTCCTAACGCTTCCATTGACCATGCGGCAGTTGTTGCACGCAAGGATAAGGTTGTTAAGCAGCTTGTTGGCGGTATCGGTATGAAGATGAAGCACGGCGGAATCACCGTTGTGAACGCTCATGCTGAAATCACCGGCAAGAATGGAGATCTCTTCACCGTTAAGGCTGGAGACGAAACATACGAAGCACGCAGACTTCTTATCTGCACCGGTTCTTCTGCAGCTGTTCCACCCATTCCGGGACTCCGCGAGGGTGTTACATCCGGCTTTGTAAAGACCAACCGTGAAATCCTCGATATGACTACCGTTCCCAAGGAGCTTGTAGTTATCGGCGGCGGCGTTATCGGTATGGAAATGGCTTCCTACTTCAACTCTATCGGTTCTAAAGTAACCGTTATTGAAATGATGGATCACATCGGCGGTCCTACCGACAGCGAGATCGCGGCTATTCTTCTTAAGAATTATAAGAAGAAGGGCGTTGAGTTTATGCTTGGCGCAAAGGTTACGGGTGTTGGTACAAAGTCCGTTACTTGCGAGTACGAGGGCAAAACCGTTGAGGTTTCCGCTGACTGCGTACTCTGCGCTGTAGGCAGACGCGCTAACACCGCAGGCATCGGCCTTGAAAACATCAACGTTCTCACCGAGCGCGGCGCTATCGTTACAAACGAGTGCGGCAAGACCAATATCGCAGGCGTTTGGGCGGCAGGCGACGTAAACGGCAAGTCTATGCTTGCACACACCGCATACCGTGAGGGCGAAGCGGCTATCAACGATATGCTTGGCAAGAAGGATTCCGTCAACTACGACGCTATTCCTGCTGTTATTTACACCAACCCCGAGGTTGCATCTGTTGGTGAAACCTCTGATACTGTTAAGGCAAAGGGCCTTGACGCAAAGGTTGAGTCCTTCACTCTCCGTTACAGCGGCAGATACGTTGCGGAAAACGAGGGTGGCGACGGTATCGTCAAGATTATCATCGACAAGGAACACAGACGCGTTCTTGGCGTACATATGATCGGTACTTACGCTTCCGAAATCATCTACGGTGCTGCTATGATGGTTGAAAAGCAGATGAGAGTTGAAGATGTAAGAAACTTTGTATTCCCTCACCCCACCGTTTGCGAAGTAATCCGCGAGGGTATGTTCGGTATATAACGTAAGCTTACTTTTAATACAAACCCTTTTCATGCCCCAAACCGCCGTAATGGTGCGGGGCCATGAAGGCGGTGCAGGCGAAGCATTTTTAGTGCTATACAAGCCTTATCGGCTATAATTCCTTGTATAAAGTTCTTTGCCAGGCTTTCTTTCAAGAAAGCCGCGCATCCCTTATAAAAACAAATTTTCACACTCAAAAACTAATCAAAAGGAGATAAAAAATCATGCCAAAGAGTCAATATGTAGATCCTGCGAAAGCGTTTGAACCCGGCTTTATCCATTTTGAGGATATTCCCGTATGTCAGTACAACAAAACTCTCACCGAGGAAAAGAAGATCTATACCAAGGAAGATTTTATGAGAATCTACCGTGATATGGCTATCATCCGCGAGTTTGAGACAATGCTTAACGAAGTTAAGGTTAAGAGCGAGTACAACGGTGTTCAGTACAACAACCCCGGACCTGCTCACCTTTCTATCGGTCAGGAAGCATCGGCAGTCGGCGAAGCTTACTGCCTCGACATCAACGACTTCTCCTTCGGCTCTCACAGAAGCCACGGTGAAATTCTCGCAAAGGGTCTTTCTTCTATCCAAAAGCTTGATGATACCGAGCTTTACGACATCATGAAGGAATTCCTTGACGGTGCAGTTCTTAACGTAGTTGAGAAGCACATGAACGCAGGCGGCAATATCAAGGAGCTTGCTATCAACTTCCTTCTCTACGGTGCACTTGCTGAAGTATTCGCTCGTCAGACCGGTTTCAACCGTGGTCTCGGCGGCTCAATGCACGCATTCTTCATTCCATTCGGACTTATGCCCAACAACGCAATCGTTGGCGCATCTGCTCCCATCGCTCTCGGCGCGGCTCTCTATAAGAGAAGTAACCACAAGCCCGGTATCGTTATCTCCAACTGCGGCGACGGCGCAACCGGACGCGGCCCCGTTCTCGAGGCGCTCAACTTCGCTTCTATGGACCAGATCACCAAGCTCTGGGGCATGGACGGCAAGTATTCTGCTGACGGTATGCCTATCCTCTTCAACGTATTCAACAACCACTACGGAATGGGCGGTCAGACTCGTGGTGAGACCATGGGCTTTGATATGGTTGCGAGACTCGGCGCAGGCTTCAATCCCAGCCAGATGCACGCAGAGCGCGTAAACGGCTACGATCCTCTCGCGGTTATCGACGCTGTTACCAGAAAGAAGAAGCTCCTTCTTGAGGGTAAGGGTCCCGCGCTTCTCGACGTTGTTACATACCGTGTATCCGGTCACTCCCCCTCTGACTCCTCCACCTACAGAACCGTTGAGGAAATTGAGGCTTGGAAGGAAGCAGATCCTATCGTTGCATTCAGAAACAAGCTCATCAAGGGCAAGATTGCAACCGAAAACGAGTTTGCAGTTATGCACGAGCAGATCACTGCTCGCATGACCGAGGTTATGAAGCTTGCTATCAACGATGAGATTTCTCCTCGTATGGACCTAAAGAAGGATCCCGATGCTATTGCTTCCATTATGTTCTCTAACGAGAGAGTTGCAAGCATGGATCCCGGCCGTGAGGCTGACGTTCTCATGCCCAAGGAGGAGTGCCCCAGAGTTAAGGAAATCGCAGGCAAGATTAGAACCGCTACCGATAAGGACGGCAAGCCTGTTTCCAAGATGAAGATGTACAACCTCACCGACGGTCTCTTTGAGCCTATCATCGACAAGTTCTACGAGGATCCCACTCTTATCGCATACGGTGAAGATAACCGTGACTGGGGCGGAGCATTCGGCGTTTACAAGAAGATGACCGAGGCTATTCCTTATCACAGATTCTTCAACTCTCCTATTTCCGAGTCTGCAATCGTTGGCTCTGCAGTAGGCTACGCAATGTGCGGCGGCCGTGCAATCGTTGAGCTTATGTACGCTGACTTTATCGGCTGTGCAGGCGACGAAATCTTTAACCAGATGGCTAAATGGCAGTGTATGTCCGCAGGTATACTTAAGATGCCTATCGTGCTCCGCGTTTCCGTTGGTTCCAAATACGGTGCACAGCACTCTCAGGACTGGACCGCACTTACCGCTCACATTCCCGGACTTAAGGTTATATTCCCCAACACCCCTGCAGACGCAAAGGGCCTTATGACCGCAGCTCTCGAGGGTACTGACCCTGTTATCTGCTTTGAGTCACAGAGAATTTACGGTATCGGTGAGCAGTTCATGAAGGACGGCGTTCCGGAAGGACGTTACGAGATTGCCCTCGGCGATCCCGACATCAAGCGCGAGGGTAAGGATGTTACCATTCTTACTATCGGTGCTACCCTCTACCGCGCAATGGACGCAGCAAAGACTCTCGAAGAAAAGTACGGTATCTCTGCTGAAATCATTGATGCTCGCACTATCGTTCCTTTCGATTACACCAAGGTTATCGAGTCTGTTAAGAAGACCGGTAAGATCGTTATCGTAGGTGACGCTGTTGAGCGTAACTCCGTAATGAAGGACATGGCTGCTAACGTGGCAGAATTTGCATTCGATTACCTGGATGCTCCTCCTGTAGCACTTGGATCTCGTAACTGGATCACTCCTTGCTACGAGCTTGATACCGAGT
>JAZNFI010000057.1:0-4257 GCA_045589075.1 Candidatus Flemingiibacterium sp. | reverse complement strand
GGTGGATTTCTGCCGCACTTTGCAGTTGTAAAATGAACTGACCGAACAAAAGTCGCAACGGAACTTACAGCCTCTTGAAAACTGAACCAATCCGATTGGATTGTATCTTTTGCCGTCAAACGCTCTGCTGTTGAAATCGATCTTGGCAAGTCCGTGTTTGTGGTCAGACTTATATATTTTCTTGGGCGCTTGGTTTTTCAGATCTTCAAGATAAGCGGGCCATGTGTCCTCTGCATCGCCAATCAAAACGGTATCGCAATATTCCAGCGCCTCATCGAGCTTGGCGCTGGGATGAAATCCGCCCATAACGATTTGATTTTGGGGAGTTTTGTATTTTTTTGCAATATTGTACGCTCTGCGCGCGGCAAAGGTCTCTACCGACAGTGCAATCACATCTGAATCAATGAAATCGGGCAGATCCTCTACACGCTCATCGATATACGACATTTCAATATCATTTGGGGTGATCGCGTCAAATATCGCAAAGATCAGCGGCTTCATGGCATCATAGCCCTTGCCCTCCATCATACTCACTTTGATCAACGTTACCTTCATTCCTTCTGCACCTCCGGAATATCGCTGTTGTCGCTCATCACGTCTGCACCGAAAATTTCAAATTCCTTTGCATATTTTCTGTACCCGATATTGACCAGCATATAGATGCTCTTGACGGTCTTGATCTTGGTAAGATCAAGACGTTTCAATATGTTTTTCCAAGAATATGTTTCCTTCCACGCCCAAGCGATTCCCGCCTCCAGCTCCTCCTTGGTCATCTGTTTGGGCTGATACACGCAATGCTCTACGTCATACATGGCAAAATCGCGTTCTATAATGCGTCCCTCAGCTTCAAGCTCACGGTAAAACTCGGTCCCGGGGAAGGGTGTGATAACTGAAAAACGAGGAAGGTCAATCTTGGCTTTAAGACAAAGGTCAACGGTTCGCTTGAATACGTCGGGGCCGTCCTCATCCGCCCCAAAGGCAAAACATCCCATGACCATAATGCCTTTGCGGTGGAGTTTGTCCATCAGAGCTTTGTATTCTTCAACGTGGTTTACACCCTTATTTATGCCCTGCTGTGTTTCCTGGTTGACAGATTCAAATCCGACGAGAAGTCCTTTGCAACCGCTTTTTTGAAAGATATCCAAAAGCTCGTCGTTGTGGCCGATGGCAGTGGTGGTCAGTCCCATCCACCACTTTTTAAGCGGAATCATCGCCGTAAAGAGTTCTCTGGCGTATTTCACGTTGGCAATCAGATTCACATCGGGAAAGATGACTTCTTTTCCCTTAAACGATTTTATTTCTGCAATCACATCCTCAACGGGTCGGGTAATCACTCTTTGACCAAATGCGGCGGGATAGGCGCAAAAGGTGCAGGAATGATTGCACCCTCTCACGGCTTCCACTGTGTTGAGCGTGATATATTTTTTCTTGTTGAGCAGATCCTTTCGCGGTAAGGGTCTGTTTGCGATATCCGCACATCCCTCGCCTTTATATATGGGTTTCAGGCAACCGTCACGGATGTCTAAAAGTGCCTGCGGAAAAGTTTTCTCACCAAGTCCCGTCAGTACGGCATCGGCATGCGCTGCTGCTTCCTCGGGCATCAGAGAAGGATGCACACCGCCGAGAAGAACTGTCTTGCCAAGACTGCGGAAGTAGTCGGCGAATTTATAACATCTTGACGAGGTGCCGGTAATGCAGGTGATGGCGATGACATCGGCATCGGTGTCAAGCGGAATGGCTTCGGCGGTTTCGTCATAGATTACAACATCGGCATCAAGCTCCTTTGGAACGAGTGCAGCAAGGAGTGCAAGCGTGATGGGGGCATAGTGGAGCCCCTTGTGGAACATACCGTTGTATCTGTGCATCGCCCCAGCAGGCGAAAGTAATGCAATTTTCATATGTGTTTCCTTTCTGCGATTACCCAATCGGAACAAACGAAGAAACTGCCATCAGAATAATGAATACGGCAATCAGCGTGAGCATTACTTTGTTCCCCGAATATTTGCCAAGCAAAAGCGCTTGCTTCGGCGTTTTCACTGCATTGTAATAGGCAGGAAGAACAACAATGACAAGAATAACGGAGAGCGCACCTGCACCAATCTGAACGTAGTCAAGCACACCAAGTGGAAGAAATACGGCGACCAACAGTGCAGGAATGGTAGCGATAAACCAAGAAATCTTGGTGGAAAGTCCAAACTGTCCGCTGACAACATCGGCAAATGCAAAGCCGCTTGACCAGAAAGACGTAAACATAGCAAGCAGCACAAGTACGGAACAAAGAATGCGGATGAAAGGAATTCCGATGCCGCTCGACAGACCGATTGTGGCAATTTCCGTAACGGTATACGAACCGAGAATAACCGTAATTGTAAACGCCACAGTAATCAATGCGTTGAGTGTGAGGCCGCCAATAACGGCTTTACCGGTCTGCTCCTTCTTTTCAATGTGGTTGCATACCTGAATGATCGAAAAGATGGCAGAAAAGGCGAACATAAACAGTCCGTATACGGCAAAGACCACGCTCGGCGCGCCAAAGGAGAAGTTCAGCGAGCCCTTCACGTTGAGAAATGATAACGCCATCAATACAAGAACAGCGCCGCCAATCAATAGCATAGATAACTTTTCGCCTACGCCCATCCCCTTGATCCCGAAAAGGATCACGACAGAGGCAAGAACGTAGAACAGAATTTTTGTAACCGTATCACTGACACCGAACAGGTCGGTCAACACATTGCCCGCGCAGAGAATATAGACAACCAGGTTTTCAAGCAAAAGGAGGACGAGTAAAATCAGGAAAACAAAATTAAGAGCCCTTTTGCCCTTTCCGCTGAACAGGTGCTCATCAAGAATGGCAAGCAGATCCTCTGGCTTTTCAGAATTACGCGTAAGATCTGCGATAATCAGATACATAACCGTGCTCACGATGTAGGCAAACACAAGAGCGGTGATCGTACCAAACACACCGATTTTGCTTATGGCATACGGAATCGTCAAAATACCGGTTCCGATACCTGCGCCGGCTACCAGCATAAGCGATTCTATAAAAGTTAATTTCTTTGTTTTCATATATGAACCCTCAACCAAATGTCAGTTCGCATTTTTACTATTATACCATAAAAATGTGAATTTTGCTACAGAAAAAGACTGTCGAAGATATTTTTCGACAGTCTTTTGGGGATTATGCCGATTTGCTGCTTTTTCTCTTGTCAACCACAGACTGCTGTTTCTTCCACTCCTCAAACTCCTTCTTGCCTTGCTCCGACTCACAAAACGCGATGATATCCGGCAGCAGACACCGGGCGATTTCCATACGAATGTGGTCGGGAATTGTCGGTGGATTTCCTTCTCCATGTCTGTCGCGGAGGATATATTGCATCCACAGTATCAGCCGCTTGAACCAGTTGCCGTTTACATAAGCAACCTGCTCAAACCAATGCGCCATAAGTTCGGTTTCTTTACGTTCCAGCTCAGCTTGACACTCGGCGATTTCTTTCTGCCGCTGCTTCCAAGCTTCCAATTCCTCGCCTTCAAGGAAATAGGAACGGTCATCGTTCAGTATGGCTATAGCGCGTTTTTTAAATTCTTTCCAGGTCATATACACACCCTTTCTCACATCGAAATATCAAAGCCTTCGTCCTCATATTCATCTTCGTCAACATCCTCGGTATCATCATCTATCCCAATCGCAAGTCCCGCCGCGATACCGACCACAGCACCGAGCGCAGAGCCTGCATTTCTCGCCTCGCGCTCACGTTTTTCTTCCTCGGATTCCTCACCGTTTTCGATTATGTTCCCAAGGTCGTGAAGCCCACGCACGCCCATAACAGCAATACCAATATCGTCGGCAGTGCTGTGAGTATGAGTCGAAGCCACCATATCGCCTCGTCCCGTATGATGCGGCGGTCGATTACTTCGGAGGCTTTCTCGCTCGCTCTCCCAACCTGTTTCATAGCTTCGGTGGAAATCTCTTTGATCACCGTTTCCGCTGCCCGTGTCTGCTCTTGTGCCGCCTTCATCATCTCTTGGGTATACTCGTCTGCCTCCTGCTTCAAGGTCGCTCTCTGCTCCTTCAAATCGGCTGTCAACACCCTCAAACGCTGCACTGTTGCCATCAGGTTTATCCATTCTTCCCGGCTGATCTGTACGGTAGGAATTGGTTCCGCTGGCTCTTCCGCCTGAAGTGTCGGCGGTATATTCTTTGCTTTGAGCTTGTCCATATAGCTCTGCCCGGATTCTGAATTCATTTTCCATGTTCTC
>JAZNFI010000056.1:0-21855 GCA_045589075.1 Candidatus Flemingiibacterium sp. | reverse complement strand
CCTTTTGTTCGTGTTTCAAAAGAATTGTCGAGATTTTGTTATCGTTTTCCATTTTCCATAAAGCACTTGCGTGCCTCACTTCCTTTGTACTTCCTATCTCTTGTTGTTCAATTTTCAAGGACCAATTCACTCGCTGCCTCTATTGCAAGCGACTTGAATATTATATCACAGTCTTTGTCGTTTGTCAATAGTTTTTCGTAATTTTTTAAAAAATCTTTCTGAAGATTTATTAAAGCTTTTCGATGACAGCTTTAACATTATATCACAGTCTTATGCTTTTGTCAACACTTTTTTGATTATTTATTATATTTGTCGAAATTGCGCATATCTAATTAACTTTTGCAGATACTGTTGTCGGAGGTGTCTATATGCTTACTGTTTTAGTGCGTGTTATATTCATATACGTCATATTGATCGGCACCATGAGGCTGATGGGTAAACGTCAGATAGGCGAACTTCAGTTATCCGAGCTTGTTACCACCATTCTTCTTTCAGAACTCGCTTCACAGCCAATAACCGACGAACAGATCCCCCTTGCGTTTGCTATAATACCGGTAGCTACACTATTATGCTTTGAGATAATAATTTCATTTGCTGTCACCAAGGTATCGTGGCTGAAACCAATATTCGACGGGAAACCCAGCATTCTCATTCGCCGCGGCACACTGGATCAAAAAGAATTGGTTCGCGTAAGAATAAGCCTGGAAGAACTGCTGTCCTCCCTGCGAATCGCAGGTGCCGCGGATATTTCAGAAGTCGATTACGCCATTCTTGAGCAAAACGGGCAGCTGTCTGTCTTTTTGAAAAAAAGCGATACGCCGCCAACCCGTTCCGAAATGAACATAAACAGCCGGGAGTCCGGCATTGCCCACGCTGTTATTGTGGACTCCAAAATAAGCGATTATGACTTACAGCTTATCGGCAAAGACCGACGTTGGCTTAAAAAAAGGCTTAATCATCATAAAACCGAGCTTGATAACGTGTTTTTATTCTCCGTGGACGATGGCGGAAAGGAGAATCTCTTAAAGAAGCAATGAAATCTTTTGTTATAGCCTCAATAGTACTTTCTTTAATTTTTGCAGCAGCATTTTTTAATACGCATTATATATCGAACAAAGTTGATGAAATGCTGCTAATATGCAGTAGCCTTACAAATAACAGCTCTGCCTACGAAACAGACACCTTGGTCGCCCGTTGGCAGAGCTGTAAAACAATAATATCTCTATCTGTTCACAAAACGATGTTGGAACGTGCTGAAAACGCAATTATAGCCCTGGAGCAATATATTGATTCCCCAAAAGACTTCAAATATCACCTTGAAATACTGAAAACCTCACTTAATGAAATTGCGGACAGCCAGAAATTCACTATAGAAAGCATCTTTTAATTGAACACAGTCTTTTTATCAGAAAGATAAACCTCCCGGCGCACTATGGAATAAAATTCCGAAAACGGATCGTCAAATGTTATACCCAATCTCGAATCAGCTGCCTTGATTATATATTCAGGATTAAGATAATTGGCGCTATCTGCCGACAACAGTGCTTTAATTACGATACAGCCGTCAGAAAACTCGCATGAGCGCATATCTATATATGGAGAGACGTCAACTTCCTTATCGCCGGATTTCGATCTCTTCATTATAATAAGGGGCTGTGAGCACATCGATGTCAGTTCCTCCGCAGTTTTACCGCAAAGCTTTGGCGACGTCATCTTTATTTCATATTCCGCCCAAGCGATGTCGTTGAATTTACGGTCACTCTGGTAAACATCAACTATCTGCATCTCATCTGTCAGCGTTTCGTTGATACGGCGCTTCACCTCTGAAAGCTCCATATCCTCCACAAGGCGCATATCGAAGAACTCACGCTCGCTTTGTGTTCCAATGGAAAGCGGCAGAGAAAATGTCAGCTTAAGTCTCGGGTTGTATCCTTGCGAATACCATCCAGGAATACCTGCTCGGTGGATATTTCTTGTCATTGTACGCACAAGGTCAAGGTGTGATATATACTGGAGAGACCCCACCTTATAAAATTTTGCTCTTATTGGAATCGGTTGCACCATGTTCTCTCACCTCCAAGCTTGTTCGCCCCGCAGCCCGTGCACTTCTCCGCGCAATTTTTATTAGTCACTGCACTGTATGCGTTGTGACGTTCTCGGAGAAGAAATGACCTCGATACTCCACAGTCTATAATATCCCAAGGGAGCACCTCGTTTTCTCCGAATTCTCTGTTTGCATAGAACGACGGGTCTATTCCGCAATCCTCAAATATTTTCATCCATGCATCGTAGTCAAAGTATTCATCCCAAGCATCAAACTTAACTCCCCTCTTTTGTGCCAGAAGCAAGGCAGCCGCAAGCCTGCGGTTTCCCCTTGCAAACACGCCCTCAAGACGGCTCACTTTCGCCTCATGGTAGTTATACTTGATTTTTGGGTCGTTTATAAGCGAGCGCAGGTACTTCTGTTTGCGTTCAAGCTCCTCAAGTGTATTTTGCGCCTCCCATTCAAATGCAGTAAATGGCTTAGGGATAAAGCAAGCAACGCTTATTGTTACCGTAGGAGCTTTTCTCCCTTTCACTCCGCGATACATATCGTAGTACGCATCAACAACGTGTTTTGCAAGAGCGGCTATTCCCGCAATATCCTCATCCGTTTCTGTGGGAAGTCCTAGCATGAAATAAAGCTTAACCTGTGTCTTTCCCGCCTCGAATGCTACGCGGCAGGCATTAATGAGGTCTTCCTCACAGACATTTTTATTAATTGCATCGCGAAGTCTCTGTGTACCCGCCTCGGGAGCAAAGGTAAGGCCGGAATTACGCACACTTGATATTTTTTCCATGAGCTCTTTAGTAAACATATCAAGTCGCATTGATGGAAGAGAAATATTCACCTTAGCGTCGTCAGTCCATTTAAGCAGTGTGTCGCAAAGCTCTTCAATATTGGAATAGTCGCTTATCGAAAGGGATGATAACGATATTTCGTCATAACCGGTTGATTTATGGAGTGCTCTCGCTTGAGAATCAAGTACCCCGACAGATTTTTCGCGTATGGGACGGTACACCATTCCTGCTTGACAGAATCGGCATCCGCGAATACATCCACGGTATACTTCAAGCATAATTCGGTCGTGCACCGTCTCAATGTAAGGCATTACGAACTTATCCGGAAAATAAGCCTTGTCCATATCCTTGATTATTCTCTTCGTAATCTTTACCGGAATATCGTCATAAACAGGCGTGTATGCCCTTACTGTTCCGTCATCATTGTAGCTCACATCGTACAGCGACGGAACATAGAATCCCTCAAGCTTTGCTGCTTCATGCAAAAAAGCCTCTCTTGTATATGTTCCCGCATCCTTCATATCGGCATAGAGATGCATTATCTCCGGAAGTGCTTCCTCGCCCTCTCCTATGGAAAATACATCAAAAAAATCTGCTATGGGCTCAGCGTTATATGAGCATGGGCCGCCACCGATAACAATTGGCGAATCTTCCCCTCTGTCCTTGGATAAAAGGGGAATCCCTGCCATATCGAGAGTATTAAGCACATTCGTGTAACAAAGCTCGTATTGGAGCGTGAAACCCACAAAATCAAAATCGGAAAGTGAATCGCCGCTTTCGTGTGCATACAAAGGAATGTTATATTTCCTAAGCTGTTCCTCCATATCCACCCACGGTGTATACGCACGCTCACACCAAAGGTCCGGGTAGCTGTTAATTGCGCCGTAAAGTATTCGTATTCCCAGATTCGACATACCTATTTCATAGGTATCCGGAAAACAGAAGGCAAAACGGGCTCTTACCGAGTGTTTGTCCTTAATTACTTGTCCGTATTCTCCACCTGTGTATCGTCCGGGCTTTTCCACCCGTTTCAGCAATCTTTCGGCTGCTGCCTTCGGTGATAGTGTATTCATAATCATTAAACATACCGTCTTACCGCAAAATCAGTCTGCAGCAAGATATTTTCCTTTATATTATTATTCTCAGCGTATCATAGCAGAATGGGATGTCGCATACCGCGGCATCCCATTCCATCAAACCATAAATCTCGACATTAACAGCACTGGGACAACCCAGAAAAGTTGATAGAGCATCACGTAAAGAGATGGTAAAGCTGTCTCACCGCCGAATGCAAGAACAAATGCCATGACCACTATCCCGATGAGCATAGCGAGTATTTTGACAATAAGACTCGTCTTTACTACACTGCTAACACGCTCACAGAGAGCTACGGTCTTAAGGAGCGACTTGACAGAGCGCTTTGAAACTATACCGCTGTCACAATGCTCAACCGTATGTGGAATATCCTCCACAGTTTTCGAGCGAATAACTTTTACCGGATATTTCAGAGCCTTGATTTTCTTAGCGAGAAGCAAATCATCAATGTTAGGATCAAAGGATTTGATTCCGACACACATTCCGGTCTTATAGAGCTGCGCCAGGATAGCCTCAAACTCGTTGTCTATGGTATACTGTACATAAATCTTTGCCGCCAGCTGTCCGCTGTATGCAATATACAAAATACCAACTGATGCCCCCTGATCACGCTGCCTTGTATCGTTATCATACGGAGGATCGTAATCTTTTTTCTCCATGTAAGTAGATTTTCCGATATACACAGGTATGTCATCGATAGTGACGGTAAATCCGTCGTCATCCACTTCAATGAGCTCAACATCTTCTGAATGGCCTATGTCGTGAGTTGCCTGGCTGAACACATCAGCAAGAGGACCGCCAACCTTCAAGAACGCACTTGCAAGGCTGTAGATAATCTCATCAATACGGTTATTTCCGTACACCTTGATGCTTGTAACCTTAACACCTCTTGACGGGAAAACCTCCTTATCCTCAAACGAGATCACGGAGGAGCCGGAATACTCACTTAGAGAAACCTCTCCGACTATCGCACTGTCCGTATCATATGCATCCTTTGATGCCTTATAGAAGGGATAGCTGTATATAACAAAGGAACTGAGGGGCATTATAAACGCCGCTGTCATAAATGACGCTGTAACCGAGTCATATACTGTTCCACCCGTTATTGCAGTTATAACGAGGAATGCAATTGAAACAAGAAGTACTGCGGGAGCAATAATACCGATTATAGGCTTGGAAATACTCTTGTTGTTGACTCTGGCAAAAAAACCGTCAACAAAATCGGTCTTGCCAACACGTACTATCTGAGAGCCGGCAGGAAGGTAATCATTAAATATTTCCCTTTCAAGTGACTCGGTAGTATCCGATACCGGAGTGACTACAAACTTCTTACGTTTAGATGACACCACATTGAAGCTGAAGACATCGCGCTTCAAATTCATAAATTCATAGATAAGTGCCAGAAGCACGGCAAAAGCTATAGGCAAATTGTAAAGAGCAAATCCCGAAACAGGTGCTATAAATGCAACAATAAAGGTATATATCACCGACAGTGATAGCGCAAATGCAGTGAGGCTTTCGGGAGTAGGCTTCAAAGCAATTATGTTTTTGACTCCGTCAACAACCTGGTGCCATACGAGCAAGCCGCAGAGCACCACCAGCTGAAGATCCAACATAGCATACACAACGGGATATGACGATGGACGCATGAAACCAGGCATACTAAGCCCCAATACAGAGTAGTTCTCGTATACAAAAAGTATTCCGAGAATAGCGGCGGCGGCTGCTATTCTGATTATTAGAGTATAATATCGCGATTTATACTTTGTAAGTATTTCCTTTATCTGATCACGGGAAGTAAACTCGATCTCCTCTGCTACCGTCTGCATCTGAACAGTTTCTTCATGCTCTCTGACAATGTCATCCTCCATTGCTATGGCCTGTTCCTCGCCCACAGTGTCTTTGAGCTCCTCATTCATACCGAATGCAATCATAAGGTTGAGGTCAGTCTGATCAATTTCGCCGGTGGCATCCTGACCGTATACCGTCTCGGTAATCGGTTCGTCCTCATGATCACCCTGAAGGTCTTCCTCTTGAACAGGTGCAAAGACTTCGGTCTCGCACATATTGAAGGCTTCGTCAACAAGCCTGTCAATTTCTTCATCTTCTTGAGCCATTTGCTTAACCTTTGAAATATCAAACACTGCTGTCCTTTCGACATCCGCAGAAGCATCAAAGTTGAAATCTGCTTCGGTGTCCGAAGGAACACCGTCAATATTTGCAGCCTCTCCGGGATCTGCCAATTTTATATCGTCATCCTCATAAGAATCATCGTCATCTATCAAGGATGGCTCCGACTGATCAATATCCAGGACCTCGTCAAAGACTGACAGCTGAACAGCTTCGGCAACAATTCTGCCGTTATCGTCCCCAACCGAAGGCGCCTCTGTATCGTACTCAAGAACGCCAGATTCAACGCCGTTATTCACTTCTGCCACAATTACCTCAGGCGTCACCTCGCAAACAGGCTTCAAATCCGTTTCGATTGAAGTCTTGGGAGTCTCAATCCCACGAGCCAAAATTTCATCTTCAATGGACTCAGGCTCCGCAAGGCGCTCGCGTTCTTCAATCTCACGCTGCTTTCTCGGTTCGTTGATAAATTTTTCTAACAACGCCTCAATGTCAAGATCGGAATCATCCTTGGCGGTAACTGCATCGGAATTGCGTAGCTCATTTTCGGCAACTCTATAAACATCGTCATCGATCTTTAGCGTATCTCCATTATCGGATACCTTCTCGCGGCTGCTGTCCTTGGCATCAGATTTCTTTTCTATACTTTGGTTTAGCAACTTTAAAAGCTCATCGGCACTTATATCTTCGCCACCGGGAATTTTATCCTCACTGCGCATTTTGTCATTCCTTTCTTTAAGTAATTATATATTTGTCTTAAGCTGTCTTGCCGCTTCGCAAAGCACAACAGCTGCGGCACATGAAACATTAAACGAATTGACCTTACCGTACATGGGTATTGAGATTATAAAATCGCACTTTTCGCGAATAAGACGCGATATTCCGCCTCCTTCGCTTCCCACAACAATTGCTGTTGCACTGTCAAACTTTGTATCGTAATAGGTAACACCGTCAGCCTCTGCACCGTATATCCAAACACCTTTTTTCTTAAGGTCGTCAATTGTAGAGGCAAGATTCGAAACCTTGGCTATGGCAAGATGTTCAATAGCACCCGCAGATGACTTGTCCACGACCGAGGTGAGTCCGCTGGAACGGCGCTTCGGTATTATAAGCCCGTGAGCACCTGCACCCTCGGCACAGCGGATAATGGCACCGAGATTATGCGGGTCGGCGATTTCATCAGCTATAACAATAAGCGGTCTCTCACCACGCTCCCTTGCTATTTCGAGAATATCGTCGACAGTGACATACTCCTTGGCAGCAGCCATTGCAGCAACTCCTTGATGGTTAGCACCTTGGCACATTATATCAAGCTTGGATCGCTCAACCTCTACAACAGGGATTTTTGCGGCAATCGCCTGTGCAACTATCAGCGTTATAGAGCCCTCACGGTCACCACGTCTGACAAACAACTTGTCTATTGAACGCCCCGACTTCAGAAGCTCATGTACAGCGTTTCGACCGCAGACTACAGTGCCCGGAGTACCCTCCTCCGTCTGTTCGCCATATCCGTCATGCACCCGCCCGTTTCTGAAGTTGCCGGAATTTTTATTTGCCTTGTGAAAATTTTTTTCTTTTTTGTACATATCGACCTTCTAAACACTTATATATGATACTCCGTACAAATCCGTACAAAATAATATATCTATACGTTTATTATATCATACTTTTTTCGCTTTGTACATACCTTTGCGCCGATTTTTTTAAAAAAGATACTTTTTTCTTAACAAAATCAAAAAAGGAGACGCCATACTTCAGGCATCTCCGATTTTGCGTAACAGAAAATTACTGTTGCTTCATTTCTGCATAGCACTCGCTACAGTATACAGGTCTGTCGTTGCTGGGCTGGAAAGGAACCTTAGCTTCCTTACCGCATCTTGCGCAGGTGGTGGTAAAGAGTTCTCTCTGGGGCTTATTCTGGAAGCCCTTTTCTGCATAAAATTCCTGGTCACCGGCAGTAAAATCAAATTCCACGCCGCAGTCCTTACAGATCAATTTCTCGTCCTGGTACATTTTGAGTTACCTCACTTGTGTAGAAAAATAAATTTTGCCCTCGACGGATTTCAACCGACACCTTTGCAAGTAAAATTACAACCAACGCTCTCTTTAAGCTATACGGGCATATATATGTTTCCCGAATGTTAAAAATAACATCCGAGAATTAACCAACTATTAATATTATAACATATTTTTGGATAATGTCAATAGTTTTTGTGAAATTAAAATTGCCGTTTAATGCAATTTGTTCGTTATGTACATAATCGCGCGCTTCGTTTAGTAAATATGACAACTGCGTACAACATTTCGGCTCCGTAAGAAGGAAAATTTGCACTACTTTAAGTTGCAAAATTTGTTGTTAATACACAAAAAATAACAGCGGTATTACGTATCAATCAATCAGATAATTTATGTCCCCGGTTAAAAGCGATACCACTCCGCGGTATATGATTTCAGGCCGCTCGTTAAAATTGTACATCATGGCGTCAAGCTGCTGTTTGGTTTCAACAACAAGATTAATTTCAAGAATAGTCCCGTGATTTTCAATAACCTCACAGTGCAAATCAAATCCGCCCTCCGCGCGTTCGGAGAAGTTACACCTTACATCAGAGCCTCTGGATTTGAAAGAGAGCAGGCGCATTGCGCTTTTTAGACTTTTTTCTTTTATCATTCCGAGAAGACTGCTATGCAGCTGCTCAACAACTCTTTGACCGTCCTCGGTAATCCGGTAAAGCTCATTCTTCTTTTCCGGTCTGCCGTTTTGACCAATGGATGCTTCGGTAATGATCTCATCTCCAACACGGATCTGCTCAATAGTTCCTAGATCAAGAAGCTCTGCAAAGCATTCCGCAAAATCGAAGTAGCTAACAAATTCGTCCTGAACTACTATGTCGCTTATCGTATTGAAATCAAGGGGGTACTTCATATTTTTAAGGAGATACAGGATAAAGATTTTTATATCATTTTTTTCTTTAAGCGGTGCCTGCATTGTTCTTCTCCGTTTCTTTTATTTTTGTTTGAAAAATACGGGCGAAAATGGGCAAACGCCCGAGCGGCATCTGCCCATTTCGAGTAATTCGGTTATGATTGCAGACCGATTCAATCCTCAGTTTCCAAATAGTCTCTCCAGTTCTTCATTTTAAGATTGTTGAAGTTTCTGAAACCGTAGTAGTTGTTGTCTATCCCGGAAAGTACCTTGCTGTTATATACATACGCATCCTTATTGAAGATAAGAGGAATAATCGGCATATCTTCCATTAGAAGCTCCTCTGCCTCGTGAAGTATAGAGGAACGAGCAGCCCTGTCCTTTTCAGCGAAAGCAGCCTCGATAAGCTCGTTATAAGCCTCGCTTTCGTAGCCTTTAATGAACGGTACAGGGTCATAGTTATCATTTTGAATATCAATACCCTGACCCGAGAAAAGCGTTGCAAAAGGAGCAAGAACCCCGAAGGAATCGGTAGAAAGGCTTTGATAATCCAGCAGTATAACATCATAATTGCCTTGCTCATACGCTTTTCTGTATCTCTTGAGGTTGACGGCATTCACATCCACATCGTAGCCGAGATCCTCCCATACATCTTTACAATATTCCGCAATAGCAACCTCAAGATCGTCTTTGCGGCAGGTAATGGTGAACTTACCGGAAGCCCTGCCTATTAGTGCCTTGGCACCTGATGCATCGGCTGATGCGGAAATAATATCGCCGCCGTTCTTTCTGAAGCTGTCGCCAACTTTCTTGTCATATACCGCAGGAGGAACAAGTCCTGTTGCAGGGTCAGCGTATGTAACAATGTCCGCAATTGCATTTCTGTCAAGAGCCATAGAGAGTCCGCGTCTAACTTCAGCATCATCAAATATTCCATTCTCCGTATTGAGAATAAGTGATGCAGTTGAAAGCAGGTCGGATATTTTAGCCTTCTTTTCATACTCTGCTCTCTTTGAAAGCGCAATTTCACCAAGGTAGAATATCTCGCCGTTTTCATATGCAAGTGTATTTTCCTCAACATCCGCATCATAATTTATAACGAGTCTGTAAGGAAGAATATATTTGTCGAGAGCATCTGCTTTGTCCTTTTCGGTCTCACGGTAGTAATAAACATTACGTTCAAGCATAAGACTGTCTCCGCTGTCAAGCCCCTTAATAGCGAAAGGTCCGTTGGAGCACATGCTTGTTACGCTGGCGCCGAAGCTGTCTCCCTCTTTTGCATACCTGGTAACAACATCCTCTCGAAGAGGAACAAGTGCAAGACAAGCAAGATTTTCAAGGAAAAGATCATAATCTATTTTGCCATCGAATTGAATTTCAATAACCGTATCATCGACAGCAGCAACCCCAAGGTCATCAATAGACATGTCGCCCATCTTAACTTCACGAGCATTCTTTATATCAAAGAGAAGTGGCGCTGCGGTATTTGAAAACTCGGGGTCAAGCAAACGCTTCCAAGCATAAACCACATCATCGGCGGAAACTACACGTCCATCACTCCACTTTGTATCTTTGATTTCAATCTGCATAGAGTATTCGCCCTTATCAACATTCTCGAATATCTCATAGTCTTTCATAAGAGCCTTTTCAACCTTACCGTTTTCGCCTATTCTGGTAAGGCCCTCATAAATAAGACCCAAAACCTTAACGGCACCGTCATCCGTAAAGGCAATGGCCGGGTCAAAATCAATAACTTCACTTCCGATGTACAAGTTTATTGTAGCACCCTTTTCATCGTCCTTGAGAGAAGATCCGCACCCCGCAAGTAAGGTTACGGACATCGCTGCAACTAACAGCACATTAATGAGCTTCTTCATAACTTTGTGTGTTCCTCCTGAATTACAGCCTGCAAAAGCAGGAAAATACTTATCGATAAGCTGTGCTGCTAACGAATGAAATATCAAGCGCAAATGGACACAGCCATAACAAAATAATTCTTATAATATTATACCATCAAATTATAATATAATCAATGACTAAATTGCAAAAAAATAAAAAATTTACACTATTGCACAATACTATCGCCGCCATTTTGTGCACACTGCGCAGGTTTTCGTCATAACGCACATTGTTAACTGCACATTTTCGATACGAATTATGCTTTTAGATTGAAAACTTTCCCGAAAAATAAAAAGTGCATACGAATCGAGGCATCCGCCAATAATATTGTTGAGCAAAATTAACAATAAAATAGGAGACACAAAATGCTAAATCTAGACCGACGAACAGACCTTGCAGCCGAACTCGATCTTACGGACAAAAATAATATCAGCGAGCATACAGAAAAACACGGAAACATAACCGTCTCAACAGTGGAGATACTGACAGAAGCGGCTGCTGAACGTCTGGGAAAGCCAACGGGTAAATATATCACCCTCGACATAGGTAAAATATGGTATGCCTCCGACGAGGACTTTGATTTTGCTGCTGAACTGATTTCCGACAAGCTCTCCTTGCTTGCTATTGAGCTTCTCGGAAAGGAAGCTGAATCGGTACTTGTAGCCGGTCTTGGCAACCGGCATATAACGGCTGATGCCCTGGGAGATGAAACAGTTTGCCGAATTACCGTGACGCGTCATTTGCGCAGCCTTAATGGAAAGCTTTTTGGACTTCTGGGCGGAAGAGAAATATCTGCCGTCGCACCGGGAGTACTTGGGCAAACCGGAATTGAAACAGCAGAATTGTTGTGCGGTATATGTGAGCAGGTGAAGCCGTCTCTTGTCATCGCCATCGATTCCCTTTGCGCACGCTCCACTGAACGTCTTGCAACTACAGTACAGCTTGGCAGCAGCGGTATTGATCCCGGCTCCGGGATCGGCAATCACAGAAGGGCGCTGACAAAAGATACTCTCGGTATTCCCGTCATAGCATTCGGTGTTCCGACTGTTGTGGACTCTGCCACTCTGGTTCTGGACGCTCTCGAGCGTGCGGGAATCGAAGATCCCGACCCAAGACTTCAAAAGGTACTTCATAACCGCAGGGGATTTTTTGTTACCCCAAAGGAAACCGATACAATTGTAAGGGAACTGTCAAGGCTCGCTGCAAAAGCTATTACGCTGTCATTCGGCGGAGTGTCATAACTTTATATGTGCCGTCATATACTGAATAAAGACAAGCAATAAAACAAAAAGGACGGCATAAAAATGCAAATGAGCTATTATCCGCCAAGAACCGCCAGCGGTTCCGCAACGGTACAAAAATTTTTCTCCCTCATCTCCTCGTCTATGGGAATACTTCTCCTAATGCTGCTTACGGCGCACACGGCAGAAACATATGCTTTAAACTGGTCCCCAACCGAAACAGCCAAGCGTTGCTTCTCCTATCCAGAACAAATGTGGGTACCAAACAGCAAGGAAATGGCACAAATGCTGTTATCTGCAGCTTTTTTCGGCAGCGATGCACTGTATTTCGATGACGGCGAAGAAAATACGGGCAGTGATATTGCATCTGAGGTTCTTCCTTCGGAAATTTCAAGCGAAGAATCGCCGGACAAGCCGCTTGACAGCAGCATGCAGTCACCATTCACTCAAGACAACATTTATTACTTCGACCGTACTTTACTGGGAGACGGGGAATCCGCACTTATACCGTATGATTTAAGCGGGAGTCCAAAATCCGGTGAGGTACTACTCTCAAACACGACCAAGTACCAAATAGATACAGTAGAATATTTGCATCGAGATTACCCTATACAAATCCCATACGGTGAAGTGTCTATGTCAGATCCCCTTGTTCTCATAATTCACACTCACGGGACCGAATCATACGCCCCTGAAGGTGCGATTTCCGTTTCATCCGGATATGTGGCAAGAGACTCTGACACCTCCCGAAATATGATAGCCGTAGGAAAAGTAATGTCTGATCTTCTTAATGATGCCGGAATTCCTACCCTGCACTGCGAGATCATGCATGACCTTGAATCGTATAATCGCTCATACGATCTTGCGGCTGACACAATACAAAAGTATCTTGCACAGTACCCGTCAATCAAATACGTGTTTGATGTACACCGTGATGCCATAGTCCGTGAAAACGGGGATTTTATCCGCCCGCTCACTCTTATAAACGGGGAGTGTTCAGCACAAATTATGCTTCTTGTTGGCACAAATGAGAAAGGCGCCGATCACCCCGATTGGGAAACAAATATGACTGTTGCCGCCAAGCTTCAGAACCGTCTTACAAGCACCTACGACCGCTTTGCGCGCCCCATTAACATCCGCGGCGCATCATTTAACCAACAGTTTAACCCAGGCTCCATACTCATAGAAATAGGCTCTGCCGCAAATACTCTGAACGAGGCTAAAACGGCGGCAAAATATCTTACATATTCTATCATAGATATGTTAAAAGAAAATCAATAGTCAGGAAGAAAAAATGAAGATAATAAAACTCCTCGCTGTGGCCCTCGGTTTTTCAATTGCCGTAACCGCTGCAGCCGCTTCCCTTAACGCCCTCTCGGAACACGAAAAAACAAACGACTCCGTCGCTGTTATGGCAGGCAGCGACGGAGACAGTAATATTAAAGATTTAAACAAAACAGCGAACAGCATACACTCATTAATAAAGGAGGTTATCTTGTCGCTGCCAGCCAAGGTAAGCAGTCCGATACTGTCCGTTTTGAGTTTAGTATACGAGGGATCAACGCATGTCACCAATTTAGTGCTTTCGTTTATTTCTCGCTCATAACGGCTTGAAGGTCGTCATATATAAAATCGGGCCTGTCACATTGAAGAGCTGATTCCACATCCTCCATTTTAGTTTCTCCCGAAAGGACAAGCACGGAGGTAACACCATGACGTTTTGCAAGGGCAACATCCGTGTAAAGCCGATCACCGAATATGCACATATCGTCCCTTGAGATGCCGGTAATGCTTGAAATCATATCTATTGTGGCTGCATATGGCTTTCCAAGATAAACCGGCTCCACGTTGGTAGACGCGGTGACAAGAGCCGCAATAGCACCGCTGTCGGGCATAAATCCGTACTCTGTTGGGCAGTTATAGTCGGGGTGAGTACACAGATACTCTGCTCCGCCTCTTATAAAATTGCAGGCGACTTCAAGCTTTTTGTACGTCAGTGTGGTATCGAAGCTGGTAACTACAATGTCTGACATCAAGGCATCGTCACGAACAAGATTCACACCTGCCGCCTTAAACTGCTCACGAAGTTCGGGAGTGCCGACCAGGTACACGGTTTTTCCCGGTCTATGACGAAGCAGGAACTCCACCGTGACGTCCCCTGCGGTTAGTATTTCACTCTTTTGGGGAGAAAAACCTAATTTAGTAAGTTTTTTAAAATAAAAATCCGGATTGTGGGACGCGTTATTGGTAAAAAACATAACACGTTTGCCACATTCTCGAAGATGATTTATA
The DNA here is from genome assembly GCA_045589075.1 of Candidatus Flemingiibacterium sp. Classification (GTDB taxonomy): domain Bacteria; phylum Bacillota; class Clostridia; order Oscillospirales; family CAG-272; genus Flemingiibacterium. The sequence continues at coordinate 7,434 of JAZNFI010000056.1, read as the reverse complement.
AATTTAACAGCCTCAGGGAACACCTTATCCCCAAGATATATAGTTCCGTCCTGGTCGAAAATATACAGTTTTTTAGAATCAATCAGGCTGTTCATTCGGTGAGAGCCGCCCCTATAACCGTGCCGAACTGCGAATTTTCGGGTATAATATAGTTAAGGTCAAACATTGCGTTAAGATTTTTAAAGGTATCCGCAGCTTGATTCAAAGTGGTGAGATTTCCGGTAAGCACAATATCACGCAGCCCGTAAGTTTTTGCCGCAAATCGAGCTACCATTGCAATAGTTTCAAAGACCATATTTATAACGCCGAGTGCCACGTCTGCGTTTGTGGCAATGTCGCTTATGTTGCCAAAATTAGACGCTGTAAGCTTATCGGGAGCACCCGGAAGAATATCCTTGCCGATATTTTTTATACGCCAGTCGATATTGTCAAGATTTCCCTCCTCGGCGAGCTGTTGGATATGGGATATATCGTCCATGCCGAGAAGCTTTTTGGAAAGTCCTACTAAAGTACCTCCGCCAACGCCTGTACCGCCAAGATACTCCATCTTCTCGCCGCGTCTTGCGTGTATAATCGCAGTACCCGTTCCGAGGCTGACAACAATGGCCTCGTCAAGTCCGGAAAGATACAATCCGCCAAGACCTATGCAGTCAAACTCGGGAACTCGCACACATTCAAGACCGTAAATAGGCTTATTTATTTTCGTGGCACCAACGCCAGTCACTTTTACGATTTCTATATCTGAAAGCTCAATTCCGTTGATGTCGGTAAACTTTCCGAATGCACCGTAAAGAGCTGTTATGGGGTCGGTTGCTCGAACGAACAGCGGACTTATAAGCTTTCTCTTTCCGTCGGCTTTATCAAAGCCGACAATTTTCGTCGTGCTTCCGCCAACGTCAATTCCTATTACATAACTCATTGGAATCCTCCGATAAATGCTGATATATTGTTATTATACACTCTTTTAATTAATTATTCAATTGTCACTTTTACTAAATTTTCAAAGTGAAATTGTACTATATGCAATTTTCCAGCCATAGTCATTGACATAGGGCTTATTCAATGATATAATGAAAACATAATAGAGCTTTAAGGAGGCGATTTGTATGGGCTTAATGAACACGTTATCTTTGCACTCACCGTTTCTTGCCCTTATGTGGGTGCTTGCGCTGATTTTCTCCGTTATGCTCATTATTTCGCCGAACGCCCTTCTGAAAAAACGATCCTGGGTATTGCCAAAGCGTACGCGCAACGCAAGAATTGTGGGCATCGTTTTATTGGCTTCAATCGTTGTTTTAACCCTTCTTTTAAATATATTAACCGCCGTGTAATTAGCAAAGCGAGGTAGCGCTTATACGAAAACAAACAAAAACGAGGCTGTCTTTTACAAGACAGCCCCATTTGTTTGTGTAGAAAAACTTATTCAGCGTCCTCAGCCTTTTCAGCCTTAGCAGCCTTCTTGGGTTCTTCCTTCTTTACAAGCTCATGCTTGGTAAGCTTGATGAGTGCCATTTCAGCACCGTCACCTCTACGTGGACCAAGCTTGTAGATCTGAGTATAACCACCGTTTACACCCTCGTAATCAGGAGCGATTACGTCGAAGAGCTTCTTGACAACATCTTCCTTGGTGATGAATGCAAGAGCTGCACGGCGGGATGCGAGAGTATTTTTCTTGCCGAGAGTAATCATCTTTTCAGCAAGTGCACGAACTTCCTTTGCACGAGTCAAAGTGGTTTCGATAGAGCCATTTTCAAGCAGATAAGTTACCATGCCTCTAAGCATTGCTTTTCTGTGCGCGGTAGGTCTGCCGAGCTTTCTGGTTCCGGGCATTGGAATTCCCTCCTTTTGCGTTTAAGTTTGTTTATGAAATGCGGATTCCTAATCTAAGTGGGTCAAGCCCACTCAAATTATTCCTCCTCTTTCTTCAGATCAAGTCCCAAAGAATGTAACTTCTGAATTACTTCTTCGAGAGACTTCTTACCGAGGTTACGAACCTTGATCATGTCCTCCTCAGTGCGGTTGGTAAGATCTTCAACCGTATCAATGCCGGCGCGCTTCAAGCAGTTGAAGCTGCGAACCGACATGTCAAGCTCCTCAATGGTCATCTCAAGTACTTTTTCCTTGATGGTTTCTTCGCGCTCAACCATAATTTCTGCCTTCTTTGCCTCATCAGAAAGATCGACAAAGAGGTTGAGATGCTCGTTGAGTATCTTGGCGCCAAGTGAGATAGCTTCTTTAGCTGAAATTGTACCGTTAGTTAAAACCTCAAGAGTTAATTTGTCGTAATCGGTATTGCTTCCGACACGGGTGTTCTCAACTGTGTAATTAACATTATACACAGGTGTATAGATCGAGTCGGTATAGATAAGACCGATAACAGACGGGTTATTCTGCTTGTTCTTTTCCTGCGAAACATATCCTCTGCCATGGTCGAAGGTAAGCTCCATATAGAAGCGTGTTCCCTCGCTTACTGTAGCAATATGATGGTCAGGTTCAAGTATCTCAATGTCTGCGTCCTGCTTGATGTCACCTGCAGTAACATTACACGGACCGTTAACGTCAATTGTAACAGTCTTGGGACCGTTGGAGTACAGTTTAGCTGTAATACCCTTTACATTGAGAACAATCTCTGTAACGTCTTCCTTAATACCGGGAATAGTGGATATCTCGTGAAGCACGCCATCGATCTTGATGCTGACAACTGCAACGCCGGGAAGAGAGCTTAAAAGAACTCTGCGAAGCGAATTACCGAGAGTAGTACCGTAACCGCGCTCAAGTGGCTCGATTATGAACTTGCCGCTTCTACCATCTTCACTCAAATTAACAGTTGAAATATTTGGCTTCTCAATTTCTATCATACAATAACCCTCCTTGTGAATATAAACACAGCCTTATAAATGTACTGGGTATATCGGAGGCTGTTATTATTTGGAATACAATTCAACTACGAGCTGCTCTTCTACGGGGAAGTCAAGCTCTTCGCGCTGCATAACTGCAACAACCTTAGCCGTAGCGTTTTCCTTGTCAACCTCAAGCCACTTGGGAGCAATTCTGGTCTGGCAGAGTTCTGCAAGAGACTTGAACTTCTCACTTGACTTGCTGGTATCCTTAACGGTGATAACGTCACCAACCTTCACGAGAATAGAAGGAATGTTAGCTTTCTTGCCATTAAGACGGAAATGGTTGTGACGAACAAGCTGTCTTGCTTCCTTGCGAGTCTTAGCCATACCCATTCTGTAAACTACGTTGTCAAGACGGGACTCGAGGATACGGATGAGGTTTTCACCGGTAATACCCTCCTGCTTGTTTGCCATCTCGTAGTAGTTTGCAAACTGATTTTCAAGAACGCCGTAAACAAACTTGAGTTTCTGCTTTTCCTTAAGCTGTGAGCCATACTCGGAGAGCTTCTTTCTCTTGTCTGCACCGGGATTTCTGATTGACTTTTTGTCGTAACCAAGAGCTGCGGGGCTGATGTCCAGCGCACGGCATCTCTTAACTATAGGATCGTGATTTACTGCCATTGTAATTTTCCTCCGTTATTCTAAAATAATATCGGCATTTTATTTGAGCCCACGGCTCACGCCGACGCCGAGTAAACGAATAGCTCGGTTTTTGTTTTGACCTTATAGGTTGTATTGAAGATTAAACTCTTCTGCGCTTGGGAGGACGGCAACCATTGTGAGGAATGGGAGTTACGTCCTTAATGAGACTGATGTCAAGACCGGTAGCCTGGAGTGCGCGGATTGCGGACTCTCGACCCGAGCCGGGACCCTTAACGTAAACCTCTACGGTCTTCATACCGTGTTCCATTGCAGCCTTTGCAGCAGTTTCGGAAGCCATCTGAGCAGCATAAGGAGTGGATTTTCTGGAGCCCTTGAATCCAAGCTCGCCTGCGGAGGCACACGATACAGCGTTGCCGGCTAGGTCGGGAATGGTAACGATAGTGTTATTAAAGGTTGCCTGAATGTGAGCTGCACCTTTTTCGATGTTCTTACGTTCACGGCGCTTCTTAATAACCTTCTTAGCAGCTTTTGCCATCTTAGTTCACTCCTTACTTCTTCTTGTTTGCGATAGTCTTTGCGGGACCCTTTCTGGTTCTCGCATTGGTCTTTGTTCTCTGACCTCTTACAGGCAGACCTTTTCTGTGTCTGATACCGCGGTAGCAGTTGATTTCGATCATTCTCTTGATGTCAAGAGCAACATCACGGCGGAGATCACCCTCAACAGTGTAGTTCTTTTCGATCTCGTCACGAAGCTTAGCGGTGTCCTCTTCAGTGAGGTCCTTTGCGCGCTTATCGGGATCTACTCCGGTCTTAGCAAGAATATCCTTGGAACTCTTGAGACCGATACCGTAGATATAGGTGAGAGCTATCTCAACTCTCTTGTTGTTCGGAATATCAACACCGGCAATACGTGCCATTCGTTAATTCACCCCTTCTTTAAAAGTTTAGGTTTGTTGTTGGTTTAGCCCTGTCTCTGCTTGTGCTTGGGATTCTCGCAGATGACCATGACACGACCATGTCTCTTGATGATCTTGCACTTTTCGCAGATCTTCTTAACGGATGGTTTTACTTTCATTGTGTTCACCATGCCTTTCTCATAGTTATGTGTCTTATGCTTACGTTAGCGCTGCCTATTTAGCGCGCCATGTTATTCTACCCTTCGTAAGGTCGTAAACGGTAACTTCCACCGTAACCTTATCTCCGGGAAGTATTTTAATATAATTCATGCGAAGCTTTCCCGAAATGTGGGCAGTAATGATGTGCCCGTTGGGAAGCTGAACCTTGAATACAGCGTTAGGCAGTGCCTCAATAACCGTACCCTCGAATTCTACAACGTCGTCCTTAGGCAGAACAATCCCTCCTTGAAAGATTTAATTAATCAATTTTAGTTAGAACTATCACACCGTCGTCGGTTATGGCTATCGAATGCTCGTAGTGAGCCGAAAGCTTACCGTCTGCGGTTACGACAGTCCATTTATCGCTTTTCTCTTTGACCTCATAAGTGCCGACATTGACCATCGGTTCAACGGCGATAGTCATGCCCGTGCACAAACGGGGGCCTCGCCCTTTTGTTCCGAAGTTAGGAACATCGGGCGATTCGTGAAGCTCGGAGCCTACACCGTGACCGATGTACTTCCTCACCACAGAAAAGCCGTTGCCCTCGATATACTCCTGGATTGCACTGCTTATATCACCAATCCGATTTCCGGGCTTGGCTTCCGCAATACCGTGCCAAAAGCTCTCCTTTGTGACCTCAATGAGCTTTTTTGCCTCATCGCTGACGTCGCCTACTGCAAAGGTGTTCGCAGAATCTCCGTGAAATCCCTTATAGTAAGCACCGACATCGACTTTAACAATGTCGCCTTCCTCAATCACTCTGGATGAGGGGATACCGTGTATAACCTCATCATTTATGCTGATACAAGCACTTCCCGGGAATCCTCCATATCCAAGAAACGATGGCTTCGCTCCACATTTTTCGATGTGGTGGCGAATAATCGTATCAAGCTGCTTTGTGGTCATTCCGGGCTTTATGGACTCACCTGCAAGCGCAAGTGCTTCGCCGGTAATACGCCCCGCCTGCTTCATCAGCATTATCTGATCCTTGTTTTTAACGGGTATCATAGATTTTATCTGCCCTGTTTTTTAGCTTCGATAAGAGATAAGGTTAAAGCCGTTGTATCCTCAACCTTTTCCTGACCTACAACGGTAGCGAGCTTGCCGCGCTTCTCGTAGAAATCCTCAAGAGGCTGGGTCTGCTCATGGTAGGTAACAAGTCTGCTCTTAACCACCTCTGGTGCATCGTCCTTGCGAATCGAAAGTGCTTCACCGCACTTGTCGCAATTCTCGCCGTCCTTTGAGGGGTTGAAGCTTGTGTGATAAGACGCACCGCATTTGGCGCATACACGTCTGCCGGACATTCTCTCCACGATTTTCTCATCGGGAACGAAGATATTGACAACGAGATCAATCTCGACGCCCATTTCTTCAAGTGCCTCAGCCTGCGGTACGGTTCTGGGAAAACCGTCAAGGATGAAGCCTGCTTTGCAGTCGTCCATTGAAAGTCTTTCCTTGATTATACCGATAACGACCTCGTCGGGAACGAGAGCACCTTTTTCGGTATATTGCTTTGCTGCAATTCCCATCTCGGTCTGATTTTTTATCGCTTCTCTTATGATAGCGCCCGTGGAAACCGCGGGAATAGCATATTTATCGGAAACGATTTCAGCCTGTGTGCCTTTGCCGGCGCCGGGAGCGCCGAGGAATATCATTTTCATAAATTCATTCTCCATTAATAAGGGCTTCTCGCTCTGCCCGCGAAAAGAATTATCTTTTCGGGGCAAGAACGAAATAATTCTTACTCGAGGAAGCCTTTGTAATGACGCATTGTCATCTGAGCTTCAATCTCACGGTAGGTTTCAAGAGCAACGCCAACGATAATAATTACCGAAGTTCCGGAGAACGCAACGTAGCCGAACTGACCGCCGGAGATAATATTCGCCACAAGGGGAAGCACCGCAATTACAGCAAGGAAGAATGCACCCATAAGTGTTACCTTATTGAGGATCTTCGTGATGTAATCGGAGGTAGGCTTGCCGGGACGAATGCCGGGAATGAATCCGCCCTGCTTCTTCAGATTGTTAGCAACTTCAATAGGATTGAAGGAGATAGCAATATAGAAGTAAGAGAACGCAACAATGAGCACGAGGAACAATACGGCGTAAACCCAAGAATTGTAGGAAAAGGCATTAAGGAAACCTGCCCAGAAAGTGCCTTCTTTTGCGGGGAATATCATTCCAATCGTTCCGGGAAGAGCAAGAATGGAGTTAGCAAAAATGATAGGCATAACGCCTGCCATATTAAGCTTAAGCGGAAGCATAGAGCTTTGGCCGCCATACATCTTGCGTCCCACAACACGCTTTGCGTACTGTACAGAAAGACGTCTTTCGGAATGAGAAATGAAAATAACGAAGATTACCATTGCGGAAGCAATGAGAATTGTAAGAATGGGGAAGATAATGGTTGAAACCTTGGATACAGTCATGCTGGAGAACAACGTAAAGATAGTTGTAGGAGCAGACGATACAATGTTTACGAAAAGGATAATTGAAATACCGTTACCAATTCCGTTTTCATTAATCTTCTCACCCAGCCACATAATGAGCGAAGAACCTGCAGTGTAGCAAGCAACGATAACTACCGCTTCAAAAGCACCGGTTCTGGTAAGGCAACCTGCCTGGTTCAGCATCATGTAGTAACCGTAAGAGGTAACGAGTGCGATTGCAACCGTTACAATACGTGTAATCTGAGAAATCTTCTTTCTTCCTTCTTCCTCTTTGGACATATTCTCCAGCGCGGGAATAGCCGTGGAAAGGAGCTGCATGATAATCGACGCATTAATGTACGGGGAGATAGACAGAGCAAAGAGATT
>JAZNFI010000055.1:0-16114 GCA_045589075.1 Candidatus Flemingiibacterium sp. | reverse complement strand
CGGCAATAGCCATAGCCTCAATGAGAGCGTGGGGGTCGCCCTCGAGAACAGAACGATCCATGAATGCGCCGGGGTCGCCCTCGTCAGCGTTACATACAACGTACTTCTTATCGGAAACAGAAGCCTTAGCGAACTGCCATTTACGTCCGGTGGGGAATCCGCCGCCGCCGCGTCCGCGAAGTCCGGAATCAAGGATAACCTTGATAACGTCATCGGGAGTCATTTTGGTGAGTACCTTCTCAAGTGCAAAATAACCGTCCATTGCGATGTACTCATCAATGTTTTCGGGGTTGATTACGCCGCAGTTGCGAAGTGCAACTCTCTTTTGCTTCTTGTAGAACTGTGTATCGTTGAGGGAGCTGTGATGATCTTCAGCAACACTCTCTGCCACATCATTGTAAACAAGGCGCTCAACAATACGACCCTTGAGAAGATGCTCCTCAACAATTTCGGGAATATCCTTGGTTTCAACACGGGAATAGAAGGTTCCCTCGGGATATACAATCATGATAGGACCAAGAGCGCAAAGACCAAAGCAACCGGTCATTACTATCTTAATCTCATCTTCAAGACCTTTAGCCTTAAGCTCTTCAGCCAGCTTGTCACGGAGTGCAACAGAGCCGGAAGAAGTACAGCCGGTACCGCCGCAAATCAGTACATGAGAACGAATCATAAGTTTATTTCCTCCTAATTATTTCGCTGCCGCGCCGATTGTGTATTCGGTAACGACCTTGCCGCCCTTAATGTGCTTTTCAATAACTTCCTTTGCACGTTCAGCGGTCATCTTAACGTAGGTAACCTTTTCAGCGTCCCTCGTATAAACCTCGACAACAGGCTCATACTGGCAGATTCCGATACAGCCGGTCTGCGTAACGATAACTTCATCAGAAAGACCTGCTTCGGTAATGCCCTCAACAAAAGCATTGAGAACGGGGCGTGCGCCTGCCGCGATACCGCAGGTAGCCATACCTACGACAACGCGGGTTTCGCCGCTTGCCTGACGAATAGCAACCTTGTCCTGCATCTTGGCTTTAATAGCTTTAAGCTCTTCAAGTGACTTCATGGTGGTAATCCTTTCTTATATGAGAATTTTAATTTTAACAATATTTATAAAGTTTCCGCTTCGCCGTACTGTTCACGCAGGTAACCGTCAATCCACATAAGAACCTCCGGCTCATTAAGAGGCACTTCACCGAGCACACAGCGAAGCTCTTCACAGGAAAGACTCACTTCCCTGCCATCTAATGTGTGTCTGTATACAAAATTTATGTCGGGTGAACCCTGAATAAGGGTTTTGACCGTTTCCACCATATCCCCAAGCGGAATAAAGTCAATATGGTGACGTCCAAACTTTGCTTTGGTGGTAGTACCGTGGTCAGCGTGCTCCGATTCGTGCTTTGACGTTATTTCAACGTCGCCGCCCGTCATCTGCGCAAGCATTGTGAGAAACGGAATTCCGAGTCCGACTTTTCTTGTCTTTCTCGTTGTGAAGAATGGGTCAGTAAGCTTCTTTACCTGCTCTGCAGTCATTCCGCAGCCGTTATCGGTAACGCTGAAATACAGCCAGTCACCTTCCTCGCGAAGCTCAACTTTAATCTCCGTGGCTCCGGCACGAACAGAATTCATTGTTATGTCAAGTACATACAGCGAAAGCTCGTCCAACCTATACTCCTCCGTGTTTTTTGTTATGTCCGAGCAGATAATCAATAAGCCTGTTCCTGACGAGAGCCGATGAGTACGGCTCGTCCGAAAGCTCGATTTCAAATCCTACCTCGGAAATATCCGTAAGATAATGGGCATCCGATGCCGCCGTGTGGACAAGTCCACGCTGTGTCAGTATCGGAAACCGTCCTCTGCAGTCGTCAAGCGAGTCTGCCGAGTTAAGCTCAAATGCGGTAAACTGCGGTTCGGGCGGAAAATCGCCGAGCATTGCAATAATACCGTTTGAATTTCGGTCAATATGCGCCGGATAGCATACACCGCCGCGATTTATGACCTCTCTGAAAGCCTCATCAAGCGAAATGGTCGTCGCGTTTATAAGGAGAGATTCCTCATCACCGCAAATCTCGTCATTTTCGTCGATTAAAAGCTGGCGTCCAAATATTTCGGGCTTATTTTTAATCTTTATGCGGCGCGAGTCCACAAAAGCGTCAAAATCCATCGCCGTTTCAAGGTCCCGGAACAAGCACACAACATGAATATCTTCAGCAGTGGTTAGTTCCATTCCGGCAACGGGAATAAGCCCATATGCCTTTGCCGCCTTAAAAAAGGACGGGCAATTTTTTGATGTGTTGTGATCAGTAAGTGCAACTATCTGAAGCCCATTGAGTACTGCCATTCCGGCAATATTTCCGGGCGTCATATCGTCGTCACCGCAAGGTGACAGGCACGAATGTATGTGCAAGTCACAAAGATAGCGGCTCATTACGCCCTCTCTCTGCTGTGATGTCGTGAATTCGACAGCAAACGGTGTAGGCTGAAAGCGGTGTTGAAAGAACAGTGATTTCGTTCTTTTCCGCCGAGGACAATGCGTCCTCAGGAAGCTCAACCCCCTCGCAAAGTATAACCGCTGCCGCCTCCGTAAGGCTTGCAACAGCAATAACATTGACGTTCGCCATAATGGTGACAAATAGATTTCCTGACTCAACCCTGCTCATGGCGCGGGACAACAGATCCCCAACATAAACGCCTTCAAATTCCAAGTTCAAATCTCCGCAGACAAGAGAAAGCTCAAGCTCATTGGCAATACTATTTATTGTCACCTTCATCATCCTCCGCATTTTTTCTTGAAATGTCGGTAAGCGACTTCACTCTTTCAAGCAGTGCCTCATCACGTCTTTGCTCCACATATTTGTGGAATATCTCACGCATAATAACCGTGCACTCATCTGCGCTGGTCTCGTTCTTGACTATGTCCTCTGCAAATGCCATACAAGTAGGGGCACCGCATGAACCGCAGTCAAGTCCGGGCAACTCCTCGGTTATAGCCTGAATTTCACTCATCATCTTCATAGCCGTTTTCCTGTCATCCGAAAGCAAGCTGTATGGGTTATACTCGACCTTCTTCTCGTTAAAGTACTCATCGGGTATCCAATCGCTGGCCGGACGGTTGGGGGAAACCGGCAAATAGCGTTTAAGTGTCTGAAGCCTCGCCTGGGCTATATATGGATTTGCAACTGTCATAGCACCACCCACACAGCCTCCGCTGCAGGCATTCAGCTCTACAAAATCAAGATTTGTAATGTCCGAGTTGTCTATCTGATCAAGAACACGAATACAGTTTTCAATTCCGTCTGCCGCCAGGTAACGCTCGTTGAGAATAGCGCCTGACTCACCGCCAGTTGAAGCCCAACCAATACCAATCATACCTGACTCAGTGGACTCAAGCGGCTCGTCCCCTCGTTTTTTCATAACATCAAGAAGCTCGAAATACACGTCCCTAACCGAAACGGTGGCAGATATATAATTTCGGTCTCCTGCAAAAGAGTTTTTAACGTAACTCACCTTAGCAGGGCAAGGCGAAATAAAGATTATACCTACCTCTTCAGGCTTCAGCTCCGGATGTTCTTCCATTACCTTTTCTCTTGCGAGAATTGCAGCGATGTCAACAGGCGGAAGAATTGGCATGATATTTTCACAAAGATAAGGATAATTCATGCTTATGATCCTCTGTATCGCAGGACAAGCTGAGCTAATCACCGGCTTCTTGACATTCTCGCGGTTTATATACTTGCGTGTGTAAGCACTTACAAGCTCTGCCGCACAAGCGACCTCAAACACCGCATCGAATCCAAGGTCGCGCAGACCTCTTATTATGTAGCCGATATTATCAAGATTGTCAAACTGACCGTATAGCGATGGCGCCGGAAGTGCCACCGTGTACTTGTAATTACCGAGGACCGACAAACTATCATGAGTTGCCTTCTTGGCCTTATATGGACACACACGAATGCACTCACCGCAGTCAATACAGCGCGCTGGATTTATAACAGCGTGTCCGTTTCTTATTCTTATGGCCTCTGTCGGACAGCGCTTAAGGCAAGTAGTACAACCCTTGCACTTTTTCACATTCAGCGACACCGAATGTTTGTAATCCGTTTTCATATGCACCTCGATAAAGAATACTTGGATTTATCAGAGATTTATCCTCATAGTTATTGTAGTTCCCTCTCCGACAACGGTATCTATATCCATTGTATCCGTGTACTTCTTCATATTCGGAAGTCCCATACCTGCACCGAATCCGAGATTACGGATGTTATCCCGTGCGGTAGAATATCCCTCCTGCATGGCAAGCCCAACATCAGGGATACCGGGACCTTTATCAGACAAAGTTATAACAATAACATCATCGTAGACATCCACGTCTGCAGTACCACCGTTGGCGTGGATTACCATATTGATTTCTCCCTCATACATGGCAATAGAGACTTTTCGTATGATCTCCGGCGGATACCCTAGCTGACGCAGTTTCTTTTTAACAGCCACGGACGCAGCGCCCGCGCTTGAAAAATCAGAACCGTCAACATCAAAATGAAATCTAACCGCCTCAGACATCAGAGACCTCGCTTGAAAGACCGTTGGTCCAAAGAATACCGCAGGCTTCGTATGCTCGAAGCTCCGATTTCATAACAACGATTCCGCATTCATTGGCAAGATCTATCATTTCATCCGTTGGAGTTTTGCTTCTTACAAAAACAATGCAGACCATGTCCATCATATTGGCGGTCCTTATTACCTGCGAATTAATGAGACCTGTAATCAGCACGCCCTGGTCCTTGACATATGCAAGAACATCACTCATCATATCGCTACAGCACGCGGACTCAACATCTCTTTCAAGGTATTCCTCTCCTGCAAGAAGCTTTGCGTGAAGGAGTTCTCTTATTTTGCTGATCTTCATACTTTTTCTCCATATCTATGCGCCAAGCGCATGGAATAAAGCTTTGATTACTGATATTTTGCAACTATTCCGGGAATATCATCAACGGTAAGTCTGCCGTAAACCTCATCATTCACAGTGAGAACGGGAGCAAGACCGCATGCACCTATACAGCGGGTAGCGTCAAGAGACCATTTCCCGTCACCTGAGGTTTCTCCCGCTTCAATACCGATGATCTCGGAAATTTTGTTGATAAGGTCACCCGCCCCCTTTACGTAGCAAGCAGTACCAAGGCATACAGCGATGGTAACGTCACCCTTGGGGTTGAGCGAAAACTGCGAATAAAAGGAAGCTACGCCGTAAAGCTCCTCCACCGGAACTTCGAGGTCCTTTGCAATGATGTCCATTACTTCAACGGGGAGGTATCCGTAGATTTCCTGTGCCTGCTGAAGCACAGGCATAATCACACCCTTCGTTCCCTTCTGCTCGGCAATAAACTCACGAAGTTTAGCTTCCATCTCGGGAGTACCCTTGAACGCAACTGTGGTCAATTTCTTTTTCATGTGCAGTGCCTATCCTCCTTAAAGGAATAATAATTTTTAATTAGTATAACAGGTGCGAAAACACTTTGTTATTTTTGTAACAATCCTGTTTTAAGCCACCCCATTACACTTACTTATATATTATACTACATATTTCTCCAAAAGTCCACCTTTTTTGAAAAGTTTTTAAAATATTTTTTCAAAACCCCAATTCATTAATTATGACCGTAGGACAACCAAAACTACCGTATGATAAAGTGTAAATGAGTAAATTAATCAATCTGAAAATTAATGCTCCAAATCTGCCGTTATACAATTATAATTATATTGCTGATTAACCCGGTTAATTACTGCAGCAAGGATGAAGCCGCAAAAAGCTTGGGAAGTCCTTTAGGTCTTCCCAAGCTTTTCTTAGATTCATTATTTCCCCAATTGAATTTTACATCAATTGAATTTTACATTATTTGTTAAGCTCTCATTTCCGCTTCCCACAGCGATGCCTGTAAAATCTTTCTCTGCTAAAGGATAACTTACCTCAGAAAGAGCCTTGCATCCGCTAAAGGCGTAGTCGCCCATCCGCTTTATTGAAGCCGGTAATACCAGTGATTTTAGTGATACGCAGTCCTTAAATGCATAGTCACGAATATATTTTACAGTATTTGGAATGGTATAAGCGGTTTCAGATTTAGCAGCAGGATAGCAGATAAGCTCGTTCATGTTTTTAGTAAATAACACGTTGTCAACGGATACAAGAATCGAATTGCGGCTTCTCACGCTAATCTTTTCAAGCTTTGATGCACCTGAAAAAGCATTGGGTGAAATACTGTAAACCGACTCCCCCAGAATAATCTCGCGCAAAGCAGTTCCGCGGAATATCTCATATCCGCCCACGGTAGTAACCGTAGATGGCGTTTCATAAGATGTATCCGACTTTGCCGCAGGGTACGCAAGCAGCTTTGTCATATCCTTTGAATAAAGTATTCCACCGCTGCTCTTAAGCTGACGGTTTGCTGATGATACTGAAATTTCGGCAAGACTCGTACATCCATAAAATGCAGTAGCCGATACATTCTTAAGAGTGTCGGGCAAGGTTATCTTTTGCATGGAAAGTCCACTGAAAGCGTAGTCGCCCACAGAGATAATTCCGTTTTCAACCACCACCGAGGTAATCGAACCTGCATAGTCGGAAAATGGCGTATTCATATATCCATAGTTTCCGATTTCACCGGTGCCCGAGACGGTAAGTGTTCCGCGCTTCAGCTCCCAACTGACAGTACCGTCACAAATTCCGCTCACTGCAATAGGTTCGGTAACATTGACATAGAATATGGCGGTAAGTCCGCTGTAATTTACAGTTATGGGTGTAAATCCGGCCGTTGTCAGAACCGTGGGGCTTACTGTTACATTTTCCACGGAAACTGTTTCCGAAACGCCGTTTGAATATACTGCCGAAAGAGTAAGCCCGGTCAAATCAATGGTATCGCCCTCAACATAATCGAGCTTCAGAGGGTTAGTTTTTACCGCAACAGATGATATAGCCACACCGCTTACGCTCACACTGAAGGTGGTCTTCATACCGTTATATCTTACGGTAATTTTCTGTTTTCCTTCCGAGGACAGAACTGTGGGTGAAACAGTAAAGCCGCTGGTTATTCTTTTTGTGGTGCCGTCGGTGTACACCTCCTTGACAGCCAGACCGTCTGTGATAAGTGACTCGCCAACAAAGTATGAAGTTTTTTCAGGCATTGACGCAATCGCAATATTATTGACCACTGCACCCTCAACCTGAACATTGAAGCTTACTGTCTTGTCGCCGTAGGTTATTGTGACCTCTTGCGTACCCCTATCTGTGAAAATCGAGGGGGAAACGGTAAATCCTGTGCCTATCGTTACTATTTCTCCGTTTGCTCTTGTTACATTCAGCCGCATTCCCGATGTGTCAAGCTTCTCACCCAGAAAATAATTGAGACGTGAAGGAAGGGATTTAATCACAAGAGCCTTAATATTGCTCTCTGTAACCGTAACAGGGATGCTCACGCTCTTTGAACCGTAGGAAACCTTTACCGTGCGCTCGCCAAGCTCATCCGCCACTGCAGGCACAATGCTGAAGTTGTCTGTAATGAGAGCCGTCTGTCCATCGCTGTAAGCGGCCTCCAGCACAAGACCGGTAAAATCATATTCCTCGCCTACCGAGAAAACAGACTTTTCAGGCGGTTCAACAACAGTCAATACACTGAGGGCAGCACCGCTCACCTCTACATCAAAGGTTACAAATAAATCCCCATACATGAGAGTAATCTCGTTGGTTCCCGCATATTCCGCAAGCTTCGGCGAAAACGTGAAACCATCTGTCAGCTCAATATAAGTGCCATCATCGTAATGTGCATAAAGCACAAGGCCGTCAAGGTCAATTGGTTCCTCGAGGCGGTATTCAAGCTTCTCGGGAAGCACATCAACGGTAAGGTAAGCAAGCTGGGACAGGACTTCCGTTTCTTCAGTCACTTCATCGCCGGGAACCGGGGTGAAAATTTTTACAAGAGTTACTGCACCAAAGACAATAATCAAAGCCAGCAGAAGTGCAAGAATAATAAGGAGCACAATTGTTGCCACACTGACTTTTTTCTCCGTTTTTTTAGGCTTGACGGGTTCAAAAGCATCTTCTGCATCATAAGCTTCTTCAAATGCGGCGGAATATTCGTTCAGTTCAAAGTCATCTTCAAAATGAGACTGTACAGCCGCTGAGGCTTCCAGTTGTTTTTCATATGCATAATCGGTGTCGCCGCTGTCGGAAATGTCAAACACCTCCGTTATCATAGGGTCAGGTGCATTCCCCCCCGCCCTTCCAAACATAAGCGCGGTGTAAACATTAACAAGAGCTTGCTTTAATTCCGCAGCCGATGTGTAACGTTCTCCGGGATTTTCAGCGCACGCCTTTTTGAGTACGTCAGCCAGGCAAGGACTTACAGCCTCCGGAAGAAGCTCATAAAGCACCTTCCCGAGGGAGTAAATATCCGAGCGGCAGTCCGCACCGGTGTCCCCCGCAAGCTCCGGAGCGGCGTATTTTGGAGTATCTATGTATACTGTCTTATCGGATACAGCAGCTCCGAGCACAGAGGCAAGCCCGAAATCGCCAAGCTTGTATGTACCAACATCAGTTGAAAATATATTGGATGGCTTTATATTTCCATGAACTATTCCTGCCTTTTCGGCAGCCTCAAGAGCCATACATATATCGATAGCAAGCTTAACGGCTTCCTTTTCCGTAAAACGTCCGGAAATCGGCATCAGCTTTTCCATACGGATAAGAATATCGTAGCCTAAACCGTTTTCGGAACGCACGACAGCATACTCCTCGGGACAGGCGGCGCTAGGAACATTTTTCATGAGCGACATACGTTCAAGCTCTGATTCGACAGCTTTTGCAATGGCAGTATATTCCTCGGTGATACGCGCAAAAGCTTGCGTATCGTCCACATTCAGCGCGTCTGCTTCATTTTTCGGAACGGTAATGACCTTAACAGCAGCTTCACAGCTTTGGTCGCCTTCAAGAACAGCACTGTATATCTCGCCGTATGTACCGTTTCCAATGGCGTCAACAATGCGCCAATCAGTCCATACTCTCTTTATTTTGTTATTTACGGATGTAAGATCTGTCATCACCGCTTCTCCTTTGCGCCGCATATTTTTCAGCTCAAATATATACCTTAATTATACACTTCTCGACTGCCCTTGTCAATACCAAAGCACCGTACAAACAAAACGGCGGAAGCCCATATGCTTCCGCGTAACCCCATATCAACTATTCGTACCTCAAGCCTTGTACAACGGTAAAACAAACTATAAAAATATTATATCATGTTTTTTCGATTTTGTAAAGCGTTTATTTGTGATTATCACAATTTTCTCGCTTTTATACAAAAATATTTTGTGAGTTTCTTACAGTTTGCCTATTGAATTCGGTAAATATTTGTGCTATAATATAGACAAGAAAGGAAGGTAGCCTCCAATGGGATAATATCAATTCAAAAGACTGGTCTTTTATAGCTCGCCAATCAAGCAGAAAACAAGGCAACTCCCTCCTCGGGAAAATGAAAATCGAGTGTTTTGCAGGTTGATTAAGGTAGGTAAAAGACAATTCCATGAAAGCGAGGATAACAAAAGATGTTAGATATTAAGAGTGAACAGAAATGACCCTTGAACATCATGTCAGTAAGATGTTCAAGGGTCATTTCTTTTTATCTTCTTATAAGCATATCCCCCATCATTGGCAGTCCGAGCAAACAAAACATACCACAATGATGCAAACTACGGTGACTTGCTCCAATTTCAACTTGGTAAGTGCTCGAAATGCCGCCTAAATGCTTTTTCTCTAAATTAATCAAAGGGCAGCGAATCCGGGTCAAGGACGCCGTCCTCCCAAAGTGTTTTTCTCAAAAGCTCTGTATCAGCAGATGCAAAATCGCCCTTTGCCAGGCTTGCAGCAACACCTGCCGCCTGCCCCATCATCATACAAGGACCGATAACTCTTGCAGGTCCTAAAACTTCTCTGTCAACGCTTATGCATCTGCCGGCAACGATAAGATTATCTATATCCTTCGGCAAAAGCGCCCGATACGGCAGGCGTATAACGGTATGCTTCCGTGTGGATTTCGGCTTTTTTACATCACCCATCATAGGGTCATAGCTCACCCTTATAGGGTCAGGCAAATCGAAATTATATGTGGTTGCCGCTATGGTGTCAGGATATTTTCTGCCGAGCATGGCATCCTCCACTGTAACCACATATCTCCCGGTAATGCGCCTTGTCTCGCGGACACCAAGGGTGTCGCATACCTTTCTGATTCGGCTGTTTCTAAAGCCCGGGAAATGTTCTTTCATTATGTTAAAGAGCCTAACACATTCCCGCCTGCCCTCCGCTATAGCACGGGTCACATCACTTTCCTTAGTGCCGTCAATACAGCTTTGGCGTATAGTATTTACAAGGAAAACGTCCTCCTCCACGAGGCGGACAGCAACAAAAATTTCCGCATTAAAATCCCATATTCCGTCACGCCTTAACCTTTCTATTATTTCCACAAGCTTCGGCGACTGATTGGCATTTTGATAATTTACAAGCTCTTCTGCATCAACATTTTCTACGTGCATTTCGGTTGAGCATGGTGTCATAAGTCCGTCTGTATCACGCCCCTTTGAAAATGGCAGACTGCACATCGCTGCAACATCTGCATCGCCGGTACAATCGGCAAAGCTATCTGCCTCAATCTTAACAAATCCGTCCTTATTAAAAGCAATTACTGCTTTTAATCTGTCATCCTTTTCTACATCTGTAATAACCGTATCAAAATACACACGCACGCCGGCATCACGGCACATACCGTCCATTTTTATTTTAAGAGCAGTTTCGCTGCAGGAAATTCCGGATGCCATTCTCGGATACCAGCCAAAGGGATTGAATCCCGGATCTACCGTATTTGGCTCGATAGCACATTTTTCTGCAATGAGACTATCCGTCAGCTCATCAAACAATCCCCCCACAACGCGCACATGCCTTCCGGCATCGTCCAGCTTTCTGCCGCCTAAAAGCTGATTTATTCCTGATGCAGTTGCAGTTCCGCCAAGGAAAGAGTGCTTTTCAATCAAAGCAACGCGAAGTCCCTTTCTCGCCGCTGCCACAGCCGCACTAAAGCCTGCCATGCCGCCTCCGCATACTACAAAATCATATGTATCTGTTCTGGCGATTTTCATTTTTAAGCCTCCATAGATATAATATATTTTAATTATATCAAACCTCATTGACAAATAAAATGGGATATGTTACAATTTACATATAATATATTGCAAAGGTGATAGTGTAGAAAATACCTTTTCACGCAGGCTTTGCGGTCTTCGTTGTCTTTAAGCAACGATTTTGCTTTTTCTGTGTAAAACCAGCCCAAACCTCCCAAGGAAGGAAAGCTTTCGCAAGAGAAGCTTTGGTAATTATTATGAAACTGATTGATTGCAGGCTTATGGAGATAAAATCCTTCTCAATAGAGCGCGGATTTCAGCCCACAGATGCTATATTTTACATTTTGGAGGGTAGCTTTTCCCTTGAGGCTGAGGGGCAAAAGCACATCATTAAAAAGGGGGACTTTACATCCTTTCCGGCAGATATGGAATTTGAACGGCACATGATTACCCCTCTGAAGCTATATAATATTCGATATGAACAGGACGGGACTGTTCCCAGGGGGAAGGTGAAAATAAAGGACCACAACCGACTTTTATCCACCCTTAGCTACATGACAAAGCTTTCGCTCGACCCTGACGGGGACCAAAAGCTTAAGGACTATTACCTTGGAGACATTTTTATGCAGATAAAAACTGAGGAGCTTCTGGAAAGTCTGTCTTTTGACAGCGTGGTAAACGACACCGTGGCATTTTTAGAGCATAATCTTGAAAAAAAGCTTTCAATCAGCGAAATTGCTCGGTCTGTGGGAGTATCGGTAAGCGGGCTTATTGGACATTTCAGGAAATCCATTGGCATCACACCCATGCGATACCTTTCGCTTCTGCGCATAAAAAAAGCAGAGACCCTGCTTGTCACATCAACATACCCTCTTTCGCAAATTGCCGCAGAGTGCGGCTTTGACAACGCTTTTTATTTTTCCAATGCCTTTAAAAAGGAAAAGGGACTTGCGCCTACTGCATATCGCAAGAAATATGGGATATAGTGTAATAAAAAATACCTGTCGGTTCAAATACCACTGACCGGGAGCGAATAAAAATGCCGAGTGTTCTCATGAACACTCGGTATTTCGGTAGATATTCTGTTTTGGCGCGCCTGGCAGGATTCGAACCTGCGACCTACCGGTTCGTAGCCGGGCACTCTATCCACTGAGCTACAAGCGCATACCGTCTTTTGACGACTATTGTATTATATCACAGCAGCCATTGTTTGTCAAGAGGTTTTAAAAATATTTTTGGTTTTTTTTGAAACTGCGAATTACTTGCAGGTATTGAGCATATCCTTTACCAAAAACATAAGGATGGTGCAGTTATGAACACTTCAAATACCGCAAAAGAGAAACATTATATCGACCTTCCAATATTTGATGGAACCGTTCCCTCTGAGCTGTCGGCGGACTATATTCTTCCGGATACATACCCAGATGTAAAAAGGATTCTTCGTGTAAGCGCCCGCCCCGTTCTCATCGAAAGATACATTTCCGGCAAACGTCTCGAATATTCGGGAGCTGTTGACTACACAGTTCTTTTTTCAGCCGAAAATGACGACGGCGAAACGCTTAAATGCGTACACTTCGCAGGAGATTTTAATGGAACCCTTGGTGAGCTTGAAGGTCTTGACACAGCCAACATCAGCATAGCTCCACGGGTAATATCCTGCAGCGCACGACTGTCGAATCCGAGAAAACTTTCAATAAAGTCGTCTCTTGCTTCGGACATTATGATTGTCGGGAGTTTTTGCTGTGATCCGCGTATTGAAGCAAATCTCCCACACAATTCAAAGCCGAGAATCGAGCAGCTCACAAAGCAGATCTTGTCCTGCCGTCCGTACACGGTAATTGCCGAACCCTTCCGCATGTCCGAGGATATTCAGATGGATTCTACCCTTCCCCCCGTTGATGAATTGATTACATGCACTTCAAAATTCATCGTAAGCGAAGCAAAACCCGTCGTCGATAGCAGTGATGCATCGATATTAATAAAGGGTAATATTATAGTTGACTGTCTTTACAAGGCCGTGGGTGAACCGGCAGCATTCCGCATTTTCTCTAAAGCCCTGCCCTTTTCTTATGATGTGAGAGCCGACGAATGTTTGTCCTACTACGACGGATATTCACTTGATTCCCTCACCGCAAATGCGAGCATCACTGAAACCGAGCTAAACGCAGACATGGGTGAGGACAGCTATGGTGAAAAACGTATACTTGAGTTGGATCTTACCGCCGAAGTGACCCTTAATATGTTTTGCTGTCACAATACGCAGCTGACACTTGACGCCTATTCACCCGGTCATTCAGCTGAATGTGTAACTGAGCAGCTTACCGCTGTTCTTCAGCCTAAAATGTTCAATCAGAGCTTTTCAGTCAGCGAAAATGTAAGCATTTCAGAAACGGGACTGTCCGAAAAAGCTGTACCTATTTATGCTACAGCACGACTAACCACCGATTCTCTGTCAATCACGCGTGGACGCGCCTCATTAGCCGGGAAAGCCGACATTTCTATGATATGCTCTGATCGCGGAAGCTTTGTCAGCGCACAAATGTCAATACCCTTGCGTTTTGAAATAAACACCGGAGATATTTCTGAACCGTTCTCCTACTTTTCTGATATGAACGCCTCTGATATACGTGTCAGAATTGATGGCGAAAAAATATGCTTTGATTTTGAAACCGCAGTTTGCCTGCGCATATCGGAAAAAACAAGAGCTCATGCAGTCAAATCCGTTAATGTAACGGGAGATGCCGCTCTCTCAAGCCGCCGCGGACGTATGACTATCTGCTACCCTGCTGTGGGCGAATCAACATGGGATATTGCCAAAAGATACGGAATCAGGCGTGATGTGCTGGAGGCAGCAAACCAGAATCGCGGAAAAGTAATGGTAATTCCCGATACAGATATTAAAAGCTTTGTAATGTAAAAGCGCAGTCCGGATTAAGTAATCGGAACGCGAAGGAACGCAGGCAAATGTTTAATTATACGCGGTCTTTTAATTTGCGATAAGAAGGGCATTTTCACCATACCTCACAAACCCATAAGCGTATGCTTTCGCCGTTTGTATTTTTAAAACAAAAACTATAAATCCGATACCGTAATTAATATGCACCCCCAAATTTAATCTGGGGGTGCATATTTTGGTTATTAACAAGGCAATATGTCAGGAAAAGCATACGTCTAAATTTATGACTGCACACAGCAATATCTCTTGTTTGACTTATTTGATTTTTTCTCGCTATTAAAGCGTAACGTCAACAAAAGAATCAATGCTGACTTTTCCGTTTCCCACTATACAGTCAACCGCCATAATTTCAACGCCTGCCTCTGCGGCTTCACGCAGAGCCGCACCGAATTCGGGGTGAGTTTCATCGTTTGGGGTAAGATATTTTACACCTTTCATCTGAATAACAAACAGTATCCTTGCGCCGTATCCTGCCGCCTTGCAGCTCATAAGCTCACGAATGTGCTTGACCCCTCTTTCGGTGGGTGCATCGGGAAAGCTTGCAACTCCGTCCTTTTCAAGGGTAACACCCTTGACTTCAATAAAGGTGGTGTTGCCGTTTTCCTCGATACAGAGGTCAAATCTTGACGAGCCGTATGTAACCTCACGGCGAATATTTGCTTCCGGCATCGTGGCGGTGAGCCATTCATATGCCATGGCATTTGGTGCTTGGGAATCCATATTGATAAGCCCTATTCCCGGCTTTTCAACGGTGATGAGGTCATACTTCGTTTTTCTCGCAGTGTTTTCACCATCGGCAAGAATAACTCTCCGCCCCGGCACAAGAAGCTCTTTGCATCTTCCCGTGTTTTTGACGTGAACGGTCTCTACCGTGCCGTCCGCCATACGGACATGTGCTATAAACCTGTTTGGACGGTCTATAAACTCCGCAAATACTGTTTTGTTGTACGTCATTTCTTATCGTTTGATCTTATCTCGACGCGTCTGATTTTGCCGCTGATTGTCTTGGGAAGCTCATCCACAAATTCAAAGATTCTCGGATACTTGTAGGGAGCGGTGTGGCTCTTAACGTAGTTCTGGATTTCTTTTTTCAGAGCATCATCGCCCGCCTTGCCCTTGACAAGCACAATGGTTGCCTTTACAACCTGACCACGCACCTCATCGGGTGCGGCGGTGATTGCACATTCAAGAACATAGGGAAGCTCCATGATTACAGACTCAATTTCAAACGGGCCGATGCGGTATCCGCTGGACTTGATAAGGTCGTCGGTGCGTCCGACATACCAGAAGCAGCCGTCCTCGTCCATCCATGCGGTGTCGCCCGTGTGGTAGTATCCGTCGTGCCACGCTTCCTTGGTCTTTTCCTCGTTGTTGTAATAGCCTTTGAATAAACCGCAGGGGGGATTTTCGACTGCACGGATGCAGATTTCGCCTGTTTCGCCAACAGCGCAGGGCTTATCCTCGCCGTTTAAGATAACAACATCGTAGAGTGGGCTAGGTCTGCCCATTGAGCCTGGTTTCGGCGTAGTGCCTACGAGATTTGCAAGCACGAGGGTTGTTTCGGTCTGACCGAAGCCCTCCATAAGCGGGACGTGAGTTTTATTTACCCACTGCTGATATACCTCGGGGTTAAGTGCCTCGCCTGCCGTGCAGGAATACTTGATGCTTGAAAGGTCGTACTTTGACAAATCCTCCTTGATGAAGAATCTGTACATAGTGGGGGGAGCACAGAAGGTGGTAATATTGTGCTTTGCGAAAAGGGGAAGAATATCGTCAGCCTCAAATTTGTTGAAATCATAGGTGAAGACAGCCGCCTCACAAAGCC
The DNA here is from genome assembly GCA_045589075.1 of Candidatus Flemingiibacterium sp. GTDB lineage: Bacteria > Bacillota > Clostridia > Oscillospirales > CAG-272 > Flemingiibacterium. Next base: position 182 of record JAZNFI010000055.1, on the reverse strand, counting down.
ACTGACCGTAGAGCTTTCCCCAAAGGGATTTACCCCAACCGGTGTCAGAAATAGTGAAGTGGATTCCGTCAGGGTCAACGTTATGCCAATATTTAGCGGTGATGAAGTGACCGAGGGCGTACTTGTAGCTGTGGGCCGCGATTCTCGGATAACCTGTGGTGCCTGAGGTAAACATAAACAGC
>JAZNFI010000054.1:0-8340 GCA_045589075.1 Candidatus Flemingiibacterium sp. | reverse complement strand
CAGGCTCTGCACATGCAGCCCGGCAGTATTCTGCGGGAGATTTATGTGCAGCGTAAATACATCAGTCGCAATCTAATTATTTAGCGCAGTTCAAAATAGGTAGATACCCGTCACCATCATACTCGATAGTGACGGGTATCGGTATATTTATCAATAAAATCTACTCTTTCGACTCCACTCACATAACAACACTTGCTCCCGCATTGGTTTTTTGTATTAAATCAAGTTATAAGTATGATATGTGACTAAAGTTAAACACGAAAATTAGCCCTAAAATACAAGTCTGACCATTACATACTTGTTTTTAGATTCTCCCCACCAACTGATCAAACGTCTCAGCCGCCAAGCGGTCGGTGATCTCCAGCGCATGCACATAAATATTCGTCGTAGCAATATCCGCATGACCAAGCCGCGCTGATACCGTCTTGATATCGCACCCATTCGCAAGCAGCATCGTCGCCGATGTATGCCGCAGCCCGTGAAACTTCAAATGCCGGATCCCATGCCCCTTCAGAAAATGATCGAACTGCTTCGTCGGCGGGTGCGGATGCATCACGTTACCGTCCTCCTCAGTGAAGATGTAGTCGAGATTCTTCCAAGCGTCGCCGAGGTAGGCGATGTGCCGATTCTGCTGCACACGGTACTCTGTGAGCGTCTTACAGAGCCGTTCGGGGATGGAGATGGTACGAATACTGCACTTTGTCTTCGGCTCCTTCTCGCGCGCCTTGCCGTCACTGAGCTTATAAATACTGCGTTTGATCGATATGCGTTGGTTTTCAAAATCAATGTCCGACCATTTAAGCCCTGCGATCTCACCACGCCGACAACCCGTGAACAGCGCCACCTCGATCACCGTGCGGATGTGCAGAGGCTCGCTTTCGAGCGCCGTGAGAATCTGACCGACTTCTTCAAACGTGAATACTTCCACCTCCTTGGTTTCTTCCTTGGGAAACTCAATTCGCCTCGAGCGACCGATATCGTCCTCGATGTATTCAAGCTTGTACGCCGTGGTGACGATGGAGCGGAGAACAGTCGTATACCGTTTGACCGTACTTGCGGCTATGTTTCCTTCACGCCCGTCAAGGCGTTTCTTCTCGGTGGAGAGATACTGGATAAACTGCTGGATGTGGTATGTACGCAAGTCCTTCATCTTCATCCGCGCAAACATGGGCATCAGCTCTTCCTCGATGACCTTGGAATAAAAATTGTAGGTTTGCGGAGAGAGCGAATTTTTCTTGATTTCGAGATACTGCGTGCAGAAATCGGCGAAGGTGATCTTGTCGGGGCGTACGTTGCGGAATGGTCCCTCAGCTTCAATCTCTCGCTCAAAGGCGGCGGTGAAATCTTCGATCTCCTTGTTAAGTCGCGAGTACGGCAGATTCGGCTTCGATGGCTTGAACGCCTTCGAGCGGGAGATTTGCTTGCCGTTTGAATCAACGCCGCAAGAAATGCGGATAAGGTAGGTGCCGTTGGATCTGGAAATAATGCTTGCCATAAATTTTTCCTCCTTAATGGCTGTAATTATGAACCTTGGAAATGAGAGAACAGTTATTTCATTCCGAGGGTAGAACCGAAAGCCTCTACCGTTTGCAGACTGCGACATTTGAAACCTATGTACTAAACTATGTACTGGCGTCTACCATCGACAAATACAGTCGAAGGAGAAGAACAAAAAATCCGCACCTCGAAGTGCGGAAAAAGTCAGTAAATACAAAGAAAAATCGGGAATCTGACGATTCCCGATTTTTGGTCTGAGTGACAAGACTTGAACTTGCGGCCTCTACCACCCCAAGGTAGCGCGCTACCAACTGCGCCACACCCAGATACCCAACGCATAAAATTATATCATAATGGATTCGGTTTGTCAAGGGTTTTTTAAAAGTTTTTTGGGAAAATAGTGATTTTTTTGTCTTGCTGCAATGGCTGAAAGCGGACTTTAGGGAGGGGTTACAACCCCTCCCTAAAAAGTATTTCTATTCAAAGTAGTTCTATGTCATAAACGGCACGCTCGCCGCCGGTGAACGGTGCTCTTACTCTTGCCGCTGCCACGGGTGCAAATCCTATTTTCTTTACCGAAAGTCGCAGGGGAACCGCTACGCGCTTCAGGTGCATACCAATCAGCGTGCCGCCAATGTCAAGTCCGGCATCTGCCTTGATTTCAGAAACAGCTACCGGGCTCTCAAATTTCCGCCATGCCATTGTGGCAAATGAGCCGCCTGCTTTTGGCATGGGCAGTACGTTCATAACCTCATATCCTTTTTCCTTTGCCACAGCTTTTTCAACTATCAGTACTCTGTTAAGGTGCTCACAGCACTGTGCGGCAATGTTGATTCCGCGGGGCTTGAGGACATCCATAATTCCTGCAAGTACTGCTTCTGCAGCTTCCGGAGAAGATGACGAGCCGATACGCTCACCTGTAATTTCACTTGAGGAACAGCCCACCACCACAAGGTCACCGCTCTCAAGACGTGCCGCCTCGCACAGCTCTGCTGTCGCTTTTGCGGTCTGGTTGCGGATAGCTACAGCTTCTAATTCACTTAACATATCTCCATCGCGAAGCGGAATGTCAAAAGTATTTGCAAACTCCTCCATAGAATTGACGGTATAAGATGCCCCCGAAGCATCGTCTTCAATCGGGTGTGTCATGAAAAGACAGCCGGTGCAGCCTGCGTTTACGCCTGCTGATACGTCGATACCACGGTCGCCTATCATCAGTGCCGATTTTTTTTCAATTCCATATATGCGGCAAATGTGCTTGACGGCGTAGGGGGCAGGCTTGGAGGGGAAGTGCATAGTGCCGTCAACGCCGCCCGTGAAGTATTTGTCAAGCCCCCACAGACGAAAGTAAGTCCACGCAAGGCGGTCGCGGTGAGTATAAAGGAAATTTCTGCCGCCGGATTCGCAGATAGCACGGAGCACTGCCACAGTACCTCTAAAGGGCGACGCAGCGGGCATCAGTGCGAGGCTGTTATCAAGTGCCAACACCTCTGCATATTGCTCTGGTGTAAGGTTATATTTCTCACGGCAGACTCTGAAATTCACATAAAGAGATTTTAGTAATTCCTCATGCTCGTACTTAATTCCGTGTTTATTCATGACCGTCTCAAACGCTGCCGCAATGTGAGGGTAGGTGTCAAACAGCGTTGCGTCGAAATCCCATATATAATTTGTATATTTCAATACTCAGCACTCCTTTTTGGAAAACTCAAACTCATTATATCATATAATTACCGTTATGTCAATTAAAAATCCGTTCGGGGGAATTTTAAGTATTTGCTGAACATATAAAAAGGGAAGACCGCCGCTTGATTTTGTCAAACGGTGGTCTTCGGTGTGTTACACCTTGCTTTTTAAATCCTCTCCAAGCCTCGCAAGAATTTTTTTCTCAAGCCTTGATATGTACGACTGTGATATTCCCATCATGTCTGCGACTTCTTTTTGTGTAAATTCCTTTCCACCGTTCAAACCGTATCTCATGGTGATTATTACCTGCTCACGCTCATCAAGCCTTAACAGTGCCTCTCTGATGGTTTTCTTTTCTTCGAATTCCTCGATACCTCTGGATACCTCATCCTCATCTCCGCCGAGAACATCTGACAACAAAAGCTCGTTTCCGTCCCAATCTACGCTTAATGGCTCGTCAATGGAAATGTCGTGCTTCCCTGAATATTTTCTGATATACATAAGTATTTCATTTTCTATACATCTTGATGCGTATGTAGCCAGTTTAATGTTTTTGTCTGTTCGGAATGTGTTTACAGCCTTTATAAGGCCGATTGTACCTATGGATATGAGGTCTTCAAGACCCGCACCTGTATTTTCAAATTTTTTGGCTATATATACTACCAACCGAAGATTGTGCTCAATGAGCTTGCTTCTGGCACGCATTATGCTGTGTTCGTCCGAGCCTTCAAGCTCCGTAACCATATCGCTTTCTTCGTCCGGGCTGAGCGGTGCAGGAAGTGTCTGTGTACCGTTTATGTAGTGAATCTCTCGGGATATATTCAAGTGCCTTTTGTGAAATTTCATTGGTTTTGCATACAAACGCTTGAAAACCAAATAAATTCGGGTAAGCAATGTCAAATCCATTCTTAACTCCTTTCCGAAAAATACTGTATTATTATCATGTTATAAGCGTTGAGGGGATTATTCCCGCACACCCACCGTATTCATTGTCTTGTACACCAATTGCAACAACTGCGTCTGCCTTTGCACCTTCAATTTCAAGCTTGTCTGGGATAAATCCCAAAAGCAAACCTTTTCCAAGCACACCGCCCGCGGGTATCAAACGGATTTTTGAAGCAAATTTAATAGGTAGTTCTGTAGATTTTTCCGGGTCTCTGGACGCATCAAGAAGTTCTTCGGGAAGTCTGTCACGAAAATGTTCTCTCGACAATATAAGTACGGGCTTTTTGCAAAACGGGTCAAACAAAAGATTTCCGCTGTCACAAAGGAGTGTAAAGCTGCCATTAAATCCGAATGCGCTCATCTTTACCTTTACTGTCTTCCGTCCCGTGTATTTTTTTCGGATAGCGGTATATATTATACTCACTGCACCGCTGATAATAGCGATAATAAAAAACATCAGCGAGGGGAGTTCTCCGGAATTAGTTGTGCTCATATCCTCGGATGATGTGATTTGAAGCTTTGCGGCAATATTTGAAAGTGCTGTCATACAGCCGCCGAGTCCCATGTTTACTGCCGCATATGTGATTGCAGTACGCAAGCACTCGGTAATTCCGAAGGCGATGGTGGATATGACGGTTGCCGTCAGAATCATAAAGATAATTATACATATGGGATTTACGGTGCCTTTATAAATTGACACTACTGTAGCTGTCAGGGCAAAAAGCGCACCTGTCAGTGCCGCCATGGCAAGTCTCAACGTATGAGTGCGAAAGTTACAAAGACGCGAAGTAAGATACAGAGCCAGAAAATCCATGGAAAAATTAACGAGCAGAAGATGGTCAGCATAAATTATTGAAGTCGTAGGGCATCACCTCACAAAACATTGCAGGTCCATTATATCAAAAATCAGACGCAAAGCGTGTCGAATTTTTATTCCAGAAAAATGAAACTTTATTTTGTATAACTTTGCTGGATTTCGGATAAACTTATTTTGTACCAAGCTGTCAAGGAAAGGAACGGTATGTTAGAATGATTGATAAAATTGCTCTTATTCTCGCAATAATAGGCGGACTTAATTGGGGAAGCATCGGTATATTTAAATTTGACCTCGTAGCATGGATAGGCGGAGGTCAGGATTCACTTGTTGCACGCATTATCTACACGTTGGTTGGGCTTGCAGCTGTGTGGTGTATCTCTCTTTTGTTCCGAGAGACAAACGCTGCAGTTGAAGATGACATCAGCATGCGCCGATAAACAAAAAAGTAAGCATCCCGCTTTTTTACATGACAAGCCGGGATGCTTACTTTTTTATTCACTTAAATATCTCATTGTCCAACACTGAAGCTTAAGTCTTTCGGTAATATAGTTGTTTTTGAAGTCGTCGCTTTGTATCCAGCCCATACCCTTGCTTTTTTCAAGCTCAGGCATGTGAGATATGGATGGGAGCTGATCGGAAGGTTCGATCACAACCTGTGTTTTGCCACACAGCACATCAAGTGCGCCGCGAAGCCAATCTGCCGGACCGATATTGTGCCCCCCTACATTTATTTCATGGGGAAGGAATTTGCTTACGTCCATTTTTTTTACGGAATCAATGATTTGATCAGCACTTAATGTTATCGCCTGTGTTATTCCTTGTGGGCGTGTAAGAAAACCGTAGACCTTGCCGCAGATGTGTTCATCCGCACCGAGAAGCAGCTCGCGGCATGCGAGGAAAATGTCTGATATGGAATATGAAGCCTTTCCGGAAACAGGGAAGAAGTTTTCAAGAAGACTTTCTCTCAATAACGGTATGTCAGCCCTGGTTATTTTCCGCTTCGGCTCTGCATTCAGTTTTTCTGCAAGTGCTGAATAGGAGGTTATGTTGAAACGGTCATCATTCTTAATAAGCTCAATGAGCTTGCGGATGCGATTATAAAATTTCTCGGTAACTTCCGGCGGATTACGCTTGGGCTCCTCCCACTCGCCGAATTCATGCTTGTTTTCTTTATAATAGTTCGGTAAATCCCAGTAATTGGCATATACCGCCATGTTGGGATGCGTAAATAGGATGGCACGTTTGTATTTCGCCATATCGTCGACGAAAGCAACAAGCTCTTCGTCAGAATTCATTGTGAGAAGTTCCTCGAGACAGTGGGTATAGCGAATCTGATATATGTTGCAGTAGTATACGCCACGTCCGTCTGGGGTATCGCAAAAGGTGTCTGCATATATCGGAATTCCCATGTCAGAATAAGCATACATAGCTACATAGTTTTTCTGATTTCCAGGAGGGCAGGCGTAATATATTGGAGCGCCGTCCGAGATTTTACCAATAAGTCTTATTGCCTCAGATTCCTGGCGAGTTACCTCCTTGTATGCCTCTTCAAAATCCTCAATGTCTGTGTATTCGTTGAGCATTGGGTGCAGAGAGTGACCGTAAGAGTGACATCCGAACTCGTGAGACTTTAAAGCACTTATAACGTCATCTCGTCCCCAGGTCTTAAGTTGTTTTGCAAGCAGTCCTACAATGCAAAATCCGCCCTTTATATCTGATTTTCTTAATATTTCCGCCTCGTCGTATATGGCATCGGCAGAATGATTTTGTGTGAAATCCTCTGTGTCAAATGAAAAAATTATGTCTGTCATATCATTTCTCCTATTTTAATTCTTATTTTGACGTTATCTAAAATTGCAAGCATTCGCCTCGGTGAATCGATGACGTTTTATAGGTGTTTGCACATTAGATAGATCGCAATTTTTCTTAACATGTTGTAATTATATCAGAGAAGGGAGGCGCGAAGTTCTTCGCCCGATTTAGGTGAAAGATAAGAAGGTGGAATGTCGAGTATGGTTTTGCAGCCCGAAACATTTTCCTTTTTCATGCGTACCGCGGCGCGAGCACAGGCAACAATAACACTTGCGGTAAATTCGGGATTTGAATCAAGCTTTAGGCTGTACTCGATTATGTGGTTGTTCTCGTTATTAATTCCGGTATTTCCGGATCTGATTACAAAACCGCCGTGGGGGATGCCGCTGTGGTCACGCTTCAGTTCCTCGGCTGTGATGAAATTTACAGTGGTGTCGTAATCAGCGAAGTAGTTGGGCATAGTTTTGATTTCATTCTCGATTTTTGCTTTATCAGCACCATCTGCCGCAACCACATAGCATAGACGTGTGTGCTTATCACGCGTGGTGAATTCTGGGCTTGCACCGCTTCTGATTGCCTCGAGGGCGGCGTCAACGGGGATAGTGTACTGCTTTGCGTCCACAACACCGTCGATGCGGCGAATGGCGTCAGAGTGACCCTGGCTGACACCCTTACCCCAGAAGGTGTAGTCCTTTCCGTTTGGGAGAACAGCGCCTGCATAGAGGCGATTAATAGAGAACATACCCGGGTCCCAACCGCAGGAAATAACGGCTATGTTGCCGCCTTCTCTTGCAGCGGCATCGGTGGCATTGAAATGTTCGGGTATCTTTGCGTGTGTGTCAAAGCTGTCAACTACATTAAAATGTTTTGCGTATTCCGGTGTCTGTTTGGGTAGGTCGGTAGCACTTCCGCCGCAGATTATGAGAACGTCTATTTCGTCCTTCATTTTAACTGCGTCATCGGCATGAAATACGCCCACACCTTCGGTCAAAATTTTTACACTTGAGGGGGGACGGCGGGTAAACACGGCTTTCAGTACCATATCGGGATTCTGCTTTACGGCACATTCGATGCCTCTTCCCAGATTGCCGTATCCCATTATTCCTATTCTGATACTCATATATAAGGGCTCCTTGAATGAGAGAAATTAGTTACTGTATCATTATACCTCAATTACAGTTCGAATGCAATAGGAATAATGTAAATTTTCAAAAAAACAGTAATATTTCGGTGGGGAGAAGGGAAGATTTTGACTAAAGTGTCTTGACAAACCTGCGGCGGTGTGGTATAATTAACGGGTCGTAAAACGAACTGTGATATATGTGAATACGGAGAGGTATCGAAGTGGTCATAACGGGGCTGACTCGAAATCAAAATGGATTCGTCCCTCGATGAGAGTAAGAAGCTCGCAATTCCTTCGATTATCTCGCAAATCCTGCGTTTTTCGTGAATTTCGTTCGCAGTGGTTTGCAGGCACATCTAACGATTATCTAACGAAATTCCGCACAATTTCATATGGAGAGATATCGAAGTGGTCATAACGGGGCGCACTCGAAATGCGTTTGGGAGCAATCCCACGAGGG
>JAZNFI010000053.1:0-64210 GCA_045589075.1 Candidatus Flemingiibacterium sp. | reverse complement strand
ACGGGAAGCGGAAAGACCAGAGTAATCAAGGCTGTTATTGACAGCGTGATTGCGAAGGGGCGTTCGGTTATAGTTCTTGTGCCTGAGATTTCTCTCACGGGGCAGACCGTTGATCTATTCTGCGGATATTTCGGTGAACGGGTTGCAGTCATACATTCTTCTTTGTCGGGCGGTGAGAAGCTTGATGCGTGGAAGCGTATAAGGGCGCATGAGGTTGACGTGGTTATTGGTACCCGTTCCGCGATCTTTGCCCCTCTCGACAATCTCGGGATGATAGTTATAGATGAAGAACAGGAGCATACCTATAAATCAGATATGACTCCAAAATATCATACCAAAGATGTGGCACGATACCGTGCAGCGAAAAACGGTGCGCTTATGCTGCTTGCATCAGCAACGCCGTCTCTTGAATCATATTACCGTGCAAAAGAGGGAATATATTCTCTTGTTACCCTATCGGAGCGTTTTGGAAACGCCATGCTTCCTGAGGTGAAATTTGCGGATCTACGCGTTGACACCGCAAAGGGTCATATCACCCCCATCGGCGCAGAATTAAGGCGTGAGCTTGGCGATAATCTTAAAAAAGGTGAGCAGTCAATACTTTTTGTGTCCCGCCGAGGCTATAATAACTTTGTGAGCTGTCAGAAATGCGGCGAGGTGGTGACTTGCCCCAACTGCTCTGTGTCGCTGACATTCCACAGAGAAAGAGAACACGATCTTCTCAAATGCCACTACTGCGGTCATGTGTCGAAGGTGCCTGATGTATGCCCAAAATGTTCATCTCTGCATATGACAAGAAAGGGATTTGGCACACAGCTGGTTGCGGAGGAGATCCACTCACTGTTTCCCAATGCCCGCGTGCTGCGGCTGGACGCTGATGCAACAGGAACAAAGTTTTCTCATGAGGCAATACTCTCACAGTTTAGAAATCATGAGGCTGACATACTTATAGGCACACAAATGGTTACAAAGGGACACAATTTCCCGGATGTTACTCTTGTTGGTGTGATAAACGCAGACAGCGCACTCTATCTTGACGACTTCAGAGCTACGGAAAGAACCTTTGCGCTTCTGACACAGGTGATTGGAAGAGCAGGGCGTGCCGATAAGCCGGGGCGTGCGCTGATTCAGACATATTCACCTGATAACGAGACACTGAATCTTTCAGCTAGGCAGGACTACAACGGTTTCTACGAAAGCGCGGTGAAGCTTCGTCGAAATCTCGGGTTTCCGCCTTTTTGCGACTTTGTGCTTTTGTCTGTACACGGGGATGATGAATCAGCGGTGCTTTCGCTGACGCTTGAGCTTGATAAAAAGCTGAGAGCGTACATCGACGATGAGTTTTCAGATGTTCCGATGTACATTTTCGGACCATTCGAGGCACCTATATACAAATTAAACAACATTTTCAGAATGAGAATCATCATGAAATGCCAAGTCACAAAACGCATGCGTGAGCTGTTATCTCGGCTTTTGGGAGATTTCCCAAAGGCGTCGGCAAAAGCGGGTATATCCGCTGATGTTAATCCCACATCCATGTGATATTCGGTATAAGGAGATTGATAAATGGCAAAGCTAAATATTGTTAAGGACGGAGACCCAATACTTCGTAAAAAAAGCCGTCCCATTGAAGTAATAGACCAGCGAATAAAGACTCTCGCCGAGGATATGCTTGAAACTCTTCACGAAACCGGGGGAGTTGGACTTGCGGCGGTACAGGTAGGAAAGCTTCGTCGCCTTGTAATTGTTGAGGTTGATGAAGGCAAGCCCTACATCATGCTCAATCCTGTTATAGTAAAAAGGGAAGGTAATCAGCAGGAGGTTGAAGGCTGTCTTTCAATTCCCGAACAGTGGGGAATAACCGATCGCCCCATGAAGGTTACTGTCAGATATATGGGCCTTGACGGAAAAAGTCATCAGGTCAGCGGTTCTGAACTGTACGCGAGAGCATTCTGTCATGAGCTTGATCATCTTGACGGTGTTCTGTTTACAGATAACGTAATAAGGATGGTTGATCCTGAAGAGCTTGAATTTTAGGTGAAGCTTATGAATATAAAAATTTTGTTTATGGGTACACCCGACTTTGCTAAAATACAGCTTGAAGCACTTATTTCATCAGGTGCACAGATTATAGGAGTTGTTACCCAGCCCGATAAACCAAGGGGCAGAAAAATGGTGCTTACCCCACCACCCGTTAAGGTGTGCGCAGAAGAGCACGGCATACCCGTATATCAGCCGGCTACACTTCGCGGGGACGAATTTGCGAAGCTTCTTGATACACTTGCACCGGAGCTTATTATCGTTGCGGCTTATGGCAAGATTCTTCCGGAAAATGTAATCAGCTATCCAAGGCTGGGATGCATAAATGTTCACGGCTCACTTCTTCCTAAGTATCGGGGAGCGGCTCCCATACAGCGCGCTATAATGGACGGTGAGGCCGAGACGGGCATCACCATAATGTACATGGATGTAGGACTCGACACAGGAGATATGCTTTCAAAGGACACGGTGCCCATAGGTGTTGACGATAATTTTGAAACAATGCATGACAAACTGGCTGATGCAGGAGCAAGGCTGCTTCTCGAAACAGTGACGGCACTTGAAAACGGTACAGCCAAGCGCGAAAAGCAAGACGATTCACTCTCAACTTATGCCGCAAAAATTGAAAATGCGGACTGTGTTCTCGATTTTGATGAGGATGCTGTAGCTGTGCACAATCGCATACGGGGACTTTCACCGTTTCCCCTTGCTGTGGTAAGCCATGGCGGAAAGGCTTTGAAAATAGTAAGCTCAAAGCTTGGCGATACTCACAAATCTCACGCGGTGCCTGGCGAGGTGCTTGCCTGCAGCGCGTCGGAGAATACCATAGAGGTTGCTTGCAGAAATGGGTCGGTCAACATAACAGGAGTGCTTCCGGAGGGCAAGAGCCGTATGCGTGCGGCAGACTTCATTAACGGCAGAAAAATCGTCATAGGGGACGTACTTACGAAATATTCAAAGTAAAGGCGGTAATAAAATGCCCGGGATGTATTATTACGGTTTTGACATGACTTATCTTATGCTTGTGCTTCCTGCGATCATACTTGCTTTTTGGGCACAGTTCAATGTTAAGTCAACGTTTGCGAAATATTCCAAATCTGCTTCATGGGGAGGAATGACGGGCTATGATTCTGCAAGGCGCATACTCGACGCAAACGGGCTTTCAAGCGTACGCGTAGAAAAGGTGTCGGGAGATTTAACCGACCATTTCAATCCCAAGGACAACACTGTTTATCTGTCTGATACCGTGTATTCGGTTGCCAGCTCAGCGGCAGTGGGGGTTGCTGCTCACGAGGCAGGCCATGCCGTACAGTATGCGGTGGGATATACTCCCATGAAAATACGTTCCGCAATAATTCCCGTCACCAATATCGGTTCTAACCTTGCCGTTCCTCTTGTGCTGCTGGGCATCGTGCTGGGATTTGAATATTTAGCATATATTGGAGTTGCCGCATTCGGACTTTCCACTGTTTTTCAGCTTGTGACGCTGCCTGTGGAGTTTAACGCAAGTAAAAGAGCAATGGCTGCGCTTAAAGGTGCCGGAATGGATGATTCGGGACTTAAGAGTGCCAGAAAGGTGTTGACTGCGGCGGCACTCACATATGTGGCGGCACTTGCGGTGTCACTTGCCAACCTTATCCGAATATTTTTTGTTGCAAAGCGGGGGAGCAGGCGAAGATAAATGAACAGGCCAAAAATCAGTGCAAGAGAAGCGGCTTACCGTTCGCTTATACTTTGCGACAATGATCGAAAATACTCAAATCTTGAGATAGATGCCGCAATCAAACGATTTTCTCTTGAAGGGGCGGAAAAAGGACTTTACACCACGCTTGTTTACGGAGTTATTGAGCGCAGACTTACCCTTCGCTATATTGTGGGCAAGCTGTCATCAAAGCCTATCCAAAGCCTTGATAATGAAGTGATGACCCTTATTTGCATGGGGCTTTACCAGCTTATATGGCTTGACCGTATTCCGGACAGTGCGGCTGTCAACGAAACTGTGAAGCTTTCAAAAAAAATTGCACCGCGCGCCGCATCATTTGTTAATGCGGTGCTTCGGGGGTTTTTGCGTACATACAGTAAGGATGCGCTGCCCTATCCCGACAAAGCGGACAATATCGAGTATCTTTCGGTTAGATATTCATGTTCACGGGATGTTGTGGAACTAATAAGTGCGTCGGTGCAGGATGCAGAGTCTGTTCTCTCTGCCTTTGAAGCACAGCCCGATGTGACGCTTCGGGTGAATACCCTGAAAAACAGCCGAGAAGCTGTTCTGGAAATGCTTGTGAGTGAGGGAATACACGCTTCCCCCACGGTCTATTCACCGCATGGCATAAGGCTTACGGAAAAAACGCTTGACGGCAAGGTATCGGAACTTATTGCGTCGGGAGACGTCTATATACAGGACGAGGCTTCCCAAATAGCCGTACTGACGGCAGCTCCTTCGCCCGATACGGTGCTTATTGACACCTGCGCTTGCCCGGGCGGAAAAAGTTTTTCGGCGGCGATCATCATGGAGAATCGTGGAAAAGTCATGAGCTTTGATCTTCATAAGAGCAAGCTTTCCTTGGTTGAAGCAGGGGCAAAGAGGCTTGGAATCGACATTATTGAAATTGCCGAAAAAAACGGCTCTGTTTATGACGAGAGTCTTTGCGGCTGTGCCGATACCGTAATGTGCGATGTTCCTTGTTCAGGTCTCGGTGTTATTGCGAAAAAGCCTGAAATAAGGTATAAATCGGAAGATGATGTCAGACGGCTTCCACAGATACAATATTCAATACTTGATACAGCTGCGAATTATGTAAGGTGCGGCGGAGTGCTTTGCTATTCCACCTGCACTGTTAACAAGGATGAAAATGAGCGCGTGGTCAAAAGGTTCCTCGGTGAACATGCCGATTTTTACACTGAACCTTTTTACGTGAACGGTCTTGATGCCGCTGACGGGATGATCACTCTGCTCCCGAATATACACGGAACCGATGGGTTCTTTATAGCAAAGCTGAGGAGAAAACGGTAGTGCTATGGAGTTAATTAACGGCAAGGTTGACCTTCTTTCAATGAATATTCCCGAGCTTGAGACTTTCCTTTTTGAGCTTGGTGAGCCTAAATACCGCGCAAAGCAGATATTTTACTGGATGCACAAGGGTGTTCGTATTGACGGCATGACAAATCTGTCAAAAAAACTTCGTGAAAAGCTTTCAGAGACCGCCTTTGTTGATCTTCCTACTGTTGAGGAAAAGCTTGTTTCAAAGCTTGACGGAACGGTAAAATATCTGTTCGGATTATCCGACGGAAATATAATCGAGAGTGTTTTCATGCGCTACAAGCACGGAAATACCATATGTATTTCCAGCGAGGTTGGATGTCCCATGGGATGCAGGTTCTGTGCCTCTACCATAGGCGGTCTTGTGAGAAAGCTCCGCCCTGGCGAAATACTCGGACAGGTTATTGCTGCAGAGCGTGATATGGGTGAGCGAATATCAAACATTGTTATGATGGGTATTGGCGAACCCCTTGATAACTATGAAAATACACTTAAATTTTTGAGTCTTGTGAGCGATCCCGACGGAATTAATATTGGAAGCCGCCATATTTCTCTTTCAACCTGCGGACTGGTTGATAAAATTGACCAAATGGCGAAGCTTGATCTTCAGATAACACTTTCAATCTCTCTCCATGCGGCAGATGATGACACAAGATCCTCTATCATGCCCATAAACAAGAAATGGAGCATATCCGAACTGCTTGATGCCTGCAGGCGTTATTTCGATGCTACAGGACGCCGTATATCCTTTGAATATACACTTATTGCGGGAAAGAATGACTCCGTCGAATATGCCCGTCGGTTAGCAAGCACACTAAAGCACGGACTTTACAAAAACTCAAAACCGTTTCCCATACATGTAAATTTGATTCCTGTAAATGAGGTCGAGGAAAGCGGCTTCTCACGCTCGGGTGTTGATGCTGTCAAGCGTTTTTGCGATACACTCAATTCGCTGGGTATCAATGCAACAGTGAGAAGAAAGCTCGGTGGAGATATAAACGCTTCATGCGGACAGCTGAGGCGGGCTAAACTCAAAGAAAAAGTACAGAGTGAACAAGCAGGTCTGTAATTCCGGATGTGGGCACTACTGTATACGGATCGGTATCCGATTCCATATGAGAGGAATGATCGTATAAATGAATTTTTTCGGTAAAAGCGATATGGGCAAAATGCGGACCATGAATCAGGACAGCTACCTGATACGTCCCATTTGTAAAAATGCTGCGCTGTGCGTTGTGTGCGACGGCATGGGCGGTGCAAAGAGCGGAAATGTAGCAAGCGAGCTTGCTGTTGAGACCTTTGCAAGGCAGGTAATAAAATATGCCGCTCCAAAAACAAATAAGGAGGGCATTCTTGAGCTTTCAAGTGACGATGCCTGCGTAATTCTCGACGATGCGGCAAAAGACGCTAACCGCGAGGTGTATAAGAAGTCCCAAAGCAATCCTGATTATCACGGAATGGGAACTACCCTTGTGGCTGCTCTTTTCTGTAACGATATAGTCTATGTTATCAATGTGGGTGACAGCAGGTTGTATCTCATTTCAGACAATACGATAACACAGATAACACATGACCATTCCTATGTTCAGCATCTCATTGACAGCGGCTCTCTGAGCGCCGAGGAGGCAAGGAATCACCCCTACCGCAACCGAATAACGAGAGCGGTTGGAATCAAAAATGAGCTTGAAGCTGATATTTTTTCTGTTGAGCTTAACGACCTTGATGTGTGTTATCTTCTCCTGTGTACTGATGGCCTTTCGGGACAGCTTGCTCCCGAAGATATTTACTCGGTAATTTCGTCGGATCTTGACATTGAGATAGTTACCGATGTTGAATCCGAACTCAGCGACAAAATTGACCGTTTAATTGATGCGGCAAACGAGGCGGGCGGTCCGGACAACATCACCGCAGTGCTCGTAAAGTATGTAAAGGAGCGTTGAGTATGGATTCGTTTGAAAAGTATGTAGGTCAGGTGTTTGACAAAAGATACAGAATTATAAAAGTCATAGGCATCGGCGGCATGGCAGTAGTCTTTGAGGCAACTGATCTTCTCATGAGGAGAAATGTTGCTGTTAAGATGCTGAAGGATGACATAAACAACGATGCGCAGGCAGTTAAACGCTTTATTAACGAAAGCAAGGCGGTCGCCATGCTTTCACACCCCAACATTGTCAACATATTTGATGTTTCGGTAAAGGATAATCTTAAGTACATCGTAATGGAGCTTGTTGAGGGAATAACTTTAAAGAAATATATTCTCAAGAAGGGCGTTCTCAGCTTTAACGAAATAATAGGCATAACCGAGCAGATACTCCTTGCCCTTGACCACGCTCATCAAAAGGGCATAGTGCACCGTGATATTAAGCCTCAGAATATTATGATGCTCAAAAACGGGGTTATTAAGGTTGCGGATTTTGGTATTGCCAAGCTTCCCAATGCTGAAACAGTGACCATGACAGACAAGGCTATCGGAACTGTTTTCTACATCAGCCCCGAACAGGCCAGCGGCAAAAAAATCGACCGCAGAAGCGATATTTATTCTCTCGGTGTTACCATGTATGAGATGGCAACGGGAAAGCTGCCTTTTGTGGCAGACAGCCCTGTTACCGTGGCTATTATGCAGGTCAAAAACCGTCCAAGACATCCTCGTGAGCTGAATTCACAGCTTCCCATAGGGCTTGAACAAATAATACTTGGATGTATGGAGAAAAATCCCGACAACCGATTTCAGAGTGCAGCTCAGATGCTTCGGCATATCGCCCAGGTCAGGAACAACCCCAGAACTGTATTTAAAATGCCGAAAACCGAGCTGACATCTGATGTGTTGTCCAATCATACTCAAAATACACCTTCAAATGTAAGGAAACTTGTACCGCCAAAAAGAGCCAGCCGTTCTATGTTTCCCGTAATTGCCGGAGTTGCCAGCGCATTTATGATCGTATGCATCGTCAGTGCTGCCGTGCTTCTTACCGAATTGTTTACTGTAACATCCACCAATAATTCGATACAGATTAGCGTACCGAAATTTATAGGAGCAATTTACAGCGAGGAGCTGGAGGCGGAGCTTGAATCCAAATTTTACAATGTTGAGGTTGAGTATATCTATGACGCAAATTACGACAGAAACGTCATAGTCGCCCAGGACCCGCTGCCAAGCGAAAAACGCAAGGTTATAGAGGGAGAACAGCTTTGTGATCTTAAGCTGACGGTGTGTTGGGGTGCGGCTACCTGCAAGCTTCCGGATTTTGCGTATGATGATGCCCGTGATGCGATCATTGAATTAAGAGCTCTGGGCCTTATTCCCACGGAGATAAAGGAGGAGCACGAATATATAAGCGAGGGTTATGTCATAAGGACAGATCCTGAGGCAGGTGTTACTCTGAATGTGGGCGATTCTGTCACTCTTTATGTAAGCAAGGGACAGGATGTTGAATATGTATCTACTCCGAATTTCTATAAATGTGACGAGGGTGCGGTCATGAAGATGCTCTCCTGGAGTGGGCTTGAGCTTGGCGAGGTTTCTTATGAATACAATAATGAAGTTAACAAGGGCTGTGTCATAAGTCAGAGCCGAGCGGCTGATACTCAAATACCCAAGGGAACAAAGATTGACTTTGTTATGAGCCGCGGTCCCGATATGAGAATACCCGACATTACGGCAGGTACAGCGATTGCCGATTGACGCTTGGGATGACATAACGATGGAATTGAAAATTAACGCAAAAATTGTAAAGGGAGTCGGCGGTCTTTACGAGGTCCGCCTGAGAAAAGAGGACATTCACACTCTTACAAATCAAGGCTTAAGGCTTGATGGTGACACACTGCTTTGCAAGGCAAGGGGTGTGTTTCGACACGAAAAGCTTACGCTTCTTGTAGGAGACGAGGTAGCTCTGCGCGTTGATACGGAGCTTGCGATAGCTTCTGACAAGAATGAAGAAGATTTGAAAAAAAATACAGACCATGCCATGGGCGGCATAATGATAGAGGAAGCGTATCAAAGGAGGAACGAGCTGATACGTCCCCCTATATCTAATATCGACATCATCTTTGTGGTTTTCGCAGCCGCCAAGCCTGAACCTGCCATATCAACCGTGGACAAGCTTATTACTATTGCCGAATTCAAGAAAATCGAACCGGTGATAATAATTACCAAAGCTGATCTCGCTCCCGAACGCGCACAATATTATGCGGATATTTACAGAAAATGCGGCTTCAAGGTTTTTATTGAGGGCATTGGTACAGACAGCTCGGAGCTTGAACAGTTCATTGAACAAAACTCGGATAAGCTTTCGGTATTTGCAGGTGCATCGGGTGTTGGCAAGTCTACGCTGATGAACAGAATGTTCCCGGGACTTTCTCTTGCCACCGGTGAGATAAGCGAGAAAACACAGCGCGGCAGGCACACCACACGTCATACAGAACTGTATCCGCTTAATAAGCAGTTTGGAAAGGATGCCGGCGGCTATGTGGCTGATACACCCGGCTTCGGGATGCTGGATTTCATACAGTTTGATTTCTACACAAAAGCGGATCTGCCATACGTTTTCCGGGAGCTTGAGCCTTATATAGGCTGTTGCCGCTATACTAAATGCACGCACACCAAGGAAGATGGCTGTGCTGTTCTTGATGCTGTAAAAAGGGGCGATATACCCCCTGAACGGCATAGGAGCTATATGGAATTTTTTGAGGTGCTCAAAAACAAGCACGAATGGGACAAAAAATGAGTAAGGATTACTATATTTTCACAGGCGGTCAGGTTTTTGCCGACAGCCTTGAAGAGCTTAGAGTAGCTCCGCGAGAAAATGATATGATAGTCGCGGCGGACAGCGGCTATTTGTCGGCGAAAAGGCTAGGTGTTGTTCCCGGACTGCTTCTCGGTGACCTTGACTCGCTGGACATGGAGAGTGCGGGGGATGTAGAGCTTGATATGCTGGAAAAAATCATAGTTCCTCCGGTAAAGGATGACACAGATACACAGCTTGCGGTTGACACAGCACTTAAGCGAGGGGCAGAGCGTATTTTTATCATAGGCGGACTCGGCGGAAGGCTTGACCACACTCTTTCCAGTGTGTTTCTGCTTGAATATATTGCGTCAAAGGGTGCAGAGGTTATAATGACTGACGGCAGGAACCGAGTGCATATCATTTGCGCGGATGGTGAGGAAAAGTCTATTTCCGTAGAGCCGGTATTTAAGTATTTATCTCTCATTTCACTTACCGACAAGTGTGAGGGTGTGTCTGTCTCGGGAGTGTACTACCCACTTGACAGTGTTGAATTGACAAGACAGTATTCATATGCGGTCAGCAACGAAATAACTGATGTGTGTGCCAAGGTAACTCTGAAGCAAGGGAGAATGCTTGTTATCGAGAGCCGCGATTAACAATAAGTTTAATTTGTGCATATGCTTTAATGAGCCGTAAATTACAGCTTACTATTGGAAGGAAAGTGTACTTATGAAAGTTGTTGTTGTTAAGTCTCCGAGGCTGTTCGCACCATTACTGCGAAAAATATTTAAAATTGGAAAAAGCTCATAAAGCAGCCAAAACGCCCGCATTTGCGGGCGTTTTCAGTTGGAGACGTACGGGTTTAACCAATTGTCAGAGAAATCTCCCAAGATGATCCGCGGTGCTTTTCTCAAATTCAAGAACGTCATGAGCAAGTTTTTTTGCATCTCCATCGTGCTCGGCGGAATTAAGCTGTTTTTCGATGTTAATTATGCCCATAACAGCTCCGTTTATCATCATTTCGGCAATGTGGGAGGTGGTTGTATCAAGCATTGTATTGAACGCCATTCCCATTTTACTTCCGGCTTTTGCCATGATACCCGGTTCCTCCGGTTTAAGTCCTCTTTCGGATAGAAGCTGGGCGGCGCGGTTGGAATATTCACGGTATTTTTCAAGCTCTCGTGTCATCTCGGAGCGCATTTTTGGATCGTCAGCCTTATCCATAAGATTGACAATAGAGTCGCCGCCCATGGTCGTGTTCTTGTAAAGCTCATTTAAAAGAGTTTCATTTGCATCCATAAAAGTGTTCCTTTCAGCAGAATTTATAAATAAAAAACAAGGCTGTATTATTTACAGCCTTGTTAGTATTTCCGTAAAATTTTATTTTATTTGAGGTCAGAAAGATCGTAGGGGGTGTTCTGATAAACGAAGTAGTTAAGCCAGTTGGAAAACAGGAGATTTGCATGGCCTCTCCAGACGTTGCGTGGGTGCTTGGTGGGATCATTGTCGGGGAAATAATTGTGAGGAATCTCAATATCAAGTCCCTTGTCAACATCGCGGAAGTACTCTTTTGAGAGGGTGTCATAATCGTATTCGGAATGACCTGTGACAAAGAGCATACGGGAATTCTTTGCCGCAATAATGTACGGACCCGCAATATCGCTCTTTGCAACAAGCTCAAGCTCGCTGACTTTATGTATGTCTTCCTCCAAAATGCCTGTATGACGCGAGTGGGGAGCGAGAAATACCTCGTCAAAGCCGCGCACTATGGGATGGTTTGGAGTCAGTGCGTAATGCTCGAAGATTCCAAACATTTTTTTGTCGAGGGAATATTTCCCCACTCCATAGTGATAAAAAAGCCCCGCCTGCGCTGCCCAGCAGATGTGTAAAGTAGAGAATACGTGTGTTTTTGACCACTCCATTATATCGCAGAGCTCAGGCCAGTACGTGACGTCGATAAATTGAAGATTTTCAACGGGCGCCCCTGTGATGATGAGACCGTCAAAATTCTCATGTCTTATGTCGTCAAAATTCTTGTAGAAGGCTTCCATGTGCTCGACAGAGGTGTGCGTGGAGCGATGAGTCGCCGTCTGAAGAAGTGTAAGATCAACCTGAAGCGAGCTGTTTGAAAGAAGCCTTATAAGCTGTGTCTCTGTGGTGATTTTTGTTGGCATCAGATTAAGTATGGCAATTTTAAGAGGGCGTATGTCCTGATGCTCTGCACGAAAATTGTTCATGATAAATATATTTTCTCTTTCGAGGGTTTCCCCGGCAGGAAGCCCTGTGGGAATTTTTATCGGCATATTTCTCCTCCGTTTGAGATGTTCCTATAATTTTATTTGAGTTGCTATTTATTATATCATGAAATATTGATTAATACAATAGTGAATCGAAAATTTATATTAATTTTCTGAAAAACTATTTCATTTATCGTGAATATATGCTATAATATTAATGATACTATCAAAATTTGCCGGAGGTGGAGAGTATATGGGATGCAAAAACACAATTTTCGCCCTTTTCGCGGCACTGTTTTGTGGCTGCCTGCTCGCTTTGTCGATAAATGCTTCACCACCTTCCGATGAGATATTGATGATAGCCGATTTTGATGATTCCGAGGACGGATTTACAGGGGGCTCCAACGCAGACGGTGTGCGTATCATTACCGCAAATTTTGGCGATGAGGGAACGTACGCTGAGCGCACGTGCCTTTTTGTGGAATGTGCTTACAGGTATCCGAATATTATGAGATCTACCAAGATAAGCTTTGATGAGCCCATTGATCTTACCGAATACAGAAGCTTTGAATATGACATATATGTGCCCCACTATGAACACGATGATAACGCACTGTATTATGTGCGTCTCAACCTTGTCAGCGAGGACGGTACTTCAAGCTATAACCTCGGCACTGCAGCAGCCGGGGAATGGTGCAGTATTTCTGCCGATATTGGTTCCTTTGACGGAAGGAGAGCCATTGTCGAGGCTGAGATAGCTTTGCTTGTTGATACCTCTGTTCAAAACATCACTCATCATGGATTTTATATCGACTCTGTTCGCGCTGCGGAAATTGTTGACCGAGAAATGGTGGACAGATTCCTGTTTGATACATTTACCGTTGCAGGAGCAAAGGCTGAGGTTGAGCGCGGGAAGTCTGCTATTGTCATGACCTCTGAGGTGTCCGAGCCTGTTTTGCTTCAAGCGGCGGTGGTTATGTCCGAGCTGCCATATCCCGTTAATTGCCTGCGTGTCCACCTTGAAAATAATACGGGCAGCTCCCAGATGATTCTGCACTATACAACCTTTGATTCCCAGGCAATAAGCGAAGACAAGAGTGTGACCGTTCCAATAGAGCCCAATTCGTCGGGACAATATTACTACCTGCCTATCGGCGATGCTTCAATGCTTCACAGCATAGAGCTTCTTTTTGGGGACGGTAAGGGTGAGATAAAGCTCATATCAGTGAGTCCCGTTTACAGATACGAACCCGAAAAAACAGCTTTTTTCGGCAAGATAACCTCCTGTGAGCTTGGGTATGGAGCGGAATCTCTCTGCATTGTGGGCGAGATCAACCGTAATGCGGCGATTTCATACCGTGACAGCCGCATAGCTGTATTCAAATGGAACTCAGATGTGCTTCCCGAGCCGGATGAGCTTGCCTTGCTTACTCCTGTTGTTGAAGGCGAAATGACTACAAGGTTTGAACTTATAGCAAATCTGGCGAAAAACGACCCTGCTTCGCGCTGCAGCCGTTATTTGGCGGTCATTCTTCATGGTGACGGTACATATTCCTTGATAGACTCTCCGTTCTGTGCAAGCAATCAAAGCATCGGCGCCTTTGGAGTCGGTACTTTTGAAAAAGGCGCAAAGGGAATGTCATGCGATGACCTATCGGTTGTGTGTGACAGCGACTGCAAGGTCACTGTGTTGGACTTCAATATAAGATCTGCATTTGGTGCCAAAAGCGACAGCGAGCCGTATATATACGGGGGATGTCTCTATTATCCGAGGTCGGCTTATATGGAGTCTGTTGATAAGAAAATCAGAATGCTTTCGGATTCGGGGATAAAAGTCGTGCTTCGCTTTACGGGGCTAGATACCGTTTGTGAGAATGAACTTACCTCTATGTATGCATCCGACGACTATGTCTTGAACCAGCGCGTATCCGAGCTTGAGGACGGTGTGGACTACTTGGGTGCCATTGCCGAATACACCGCAGGAAGGTGGGCGACGGGCGGAAGTGTTGTTGGCGTTATTTTGGGAGACGGTGAAAACCGTGTCGCAGAGAACGGTATTTCTATAAAAGAGCAGGCTCTACGCACCGCAGGACAACTGTATTCCATATACGCAAGCTACATTTCAAAAAATTCTCAAGCGAAGGTATATGTTTCGGTTACAGATCTGTATGATACCGATCCCATAAGCAAAGAGAACGAATATGTGCTTTTTGAATACCTTCCTCTGTTAATTTACTGTGCCGGAAAATACGGAGATTTCCCGTGGGAGCTTTGCGTTGAGGTAACACATGGCGACAGGGAAACGGCGGATTATGCAGATGCTGCAGATTGTGAAGAGCTTCTGGGGCTGCTTGATGAGAACGGTGCTTCAGGTAAGAACCTCATTTTTTGTGATGATGTTTACTCTATGACGGGCAAGAGGCTCAGCAGCCTTATGCAGTCATATGTGCTGGGATATTGCTCTGCATACTTCAACGAAAGAGTAGACGCTTATATAGCTGAAGTGAGTTCCCACGCTTCGGCTATCACCGATACCGTAAAATACATTGACACAGAATTGTCCAACAGCATTTTCAGTGCGGTGCAGCTTGCTCTTAAGTCCGGCGATTTGTCCGATATTATAAGTGGCTTTGATTTCGACAAGCTTCCGAGGAAACGCATATCCGAGTCGGAAGCCGTGTACGATGAACCCTCGGGTATCAAGGGAAGGTTCCCCTATTTTGATTTTGGGAGCGCTTCGGGAATCAGCGATATGTGGTACGGATACTACGCGAAGAACATCAGTATAACCAATGACGGCGGCACCGCTATGACGGTACTGTTTGACAGTGCTGCCTGGGGAGATGTAGGATATGCTTCATGGTACGGTATAATCCACAGATTTGGTCACACAGAAAATATGAAGCTTACGCCTATCCTTAAGGTTAACATGAAGCTTGATGCAGTTACCCCCATATCTGTGGAAACGGTGCCTGTAAAGCTGGTGCTTGTGGGAGAAAATGAACGCTTTGAATCAGTTGGTTCCGTTAAGACAGGCGAATGGACAAGTGTTTATTTTGATATTAAGAGCTTCGGAGATATAAAGAATACCGAAACCATACAGATACTTGTGGGTGATTCCAAAATATACAGCGCGGAATTGTCAATAAGAAGCGTAGAGGGCTTGTCATACGACCATAACGATGATACACTTTCCGAGGCTATCGCAAACGAAAGGCTGAAGAAACTTTCGCCTGACGAGGTAAAAGATTCGGCTTTATATTACTGGATAGTTGGTGGAATAGTTATTGCAGCTGCTACGGTTGTTGTTGTTGTATTCCTCAGCAAAGGGAAGGCTGACGTCGATGAGTAAATTCAAGGCGACGGCATAATTACAGCACCGTCTATTGATTGCGGTTGCTCCCACGCGTATTTTGTTTATAATGGCATATGTTTGTGTTTTTTGTTATGTTAAGTTAGAATGTTCCGAATATTTATGCTCGGAAGTGAGAGGAAAACAATGTTAAGAAGAAATATTAGCTGTCAGAAGCCTGTTGAGGAGCTACCCATAAGGGTTTTCGGCGTCGCTCGTGAGTCTATAGTGGACGGTCCACAGCTTCGGTATGTGATTTTTGTTCAGGGCTGTCCTCATAAATGTGCGGGCTGTCATAATCCCGATTCTCATGGATATAACGGCGGAAAGATGACTACAACAAAAAAGCTTGTTGATGATATTAAGAAAAACCCCCTTCTTAAAGGCGTAACCTTCAGCGGAGGCGAACCGTTTTTATGGGGACACGAGCTGGCGATTATTGCCAGAGCCGCTCATGATCTGGGGCTTGATATAATGACATACAGCGGCTTTACGTATGAGCACCTTCTATCAAAAAGCGAAACGGAGCCATCGGTAAGAGAGCTGCTTTCCGAGACCAATTATCTTGTGGACGGTCGATATGTGGAGTCAAAGCGCGATCTGAATCTCAAATTCAGAGGCAGTACCAATCAGCGCATACTGGATATAACCTGTTACCCGAATTCCACCGATGCATCGGTAATTGAATTATAAAATTTTACTTTAAAAGGAGAAAATAAAATGTCTGACGCTTATTTATCACGCGGAGTTTCCGCAACTAAGGATGAGGTGCACAGTGCTATCAAGAAACAGGACAAGGGCGTGTTTGCCGGTGCTTTCTGTAAGATAATCCCCGATCCCTGCGGTGATCCCGAATACTGTGCGGCTATGCATGCCGACGGTGCGGGAACAAAGTCCTCTCTTGCATATATCAAGTATAAGGAGACCGGCGATCTTGGGGCTTTTTACAATATAGCACAGGATTCGGTTGTCATGAATCTGGACGATCTCCTTTGTATCGGTGCAACCGACGGCTTCGTGCTTTCAAATACAATCGGTCGTAATGCCCACAGAGTAAACGGAGAAGCGATCAAGCAGGTTATTGACGGATATACCGAATTCTGCGAAATGCTTGGTAAATACGGTATTGGCATTACCATGTCAGGCGGCGAGACCGCCGATGTGGGTGATCTTGTTTCCACCCTTATTGTTGACTCCACATTCTTTGTAAGACTTAAGAAAAGCGATGTCATAGACTGCGACAATATAAAGGCAGGCGATGTAATAGTAGGACTTGCTTCCTACGGCAAGGCGGTTTACGAGAAGGCATACAATGCAGGAATGGGTTCTAACGGTCTTACCGCGGCACGTCACCTTATGCTCTCCCATGATTATGCAGCAAAGTACCCGGAAACCTTTTCAAACACCATCGACGACTCAAAGGTATACTGCGGCACCTACGGAGTGAACGACATACTTCCGGGTACCGATGTATCGGTAGTGGATGCTATTCTTTCTCCCACCCGTACATATGCACCTATTATTAAGGAGATACTTGACACTAACCGCTCTGCAGTGCACGGAATGATACACTGTACGGGCGGGGGTCAGGCAAAATGCAAAAACTTTGGCTCCGGCATTCACTATATCAAGGACAACCTTTTCGAGATTCCGCCGCTGTTTGCGGCAATTAAGAAGAATGCCGACATCAGCGACCGTGAAATGTACCAGGTGTTCAACATGGGACACAGAATGGAGCTGTATGTAGATGCTGAACATGCACAGTTCATTATTGACACAGCGAAAAAGTATGGTGTTGAAGCAAAGGTCGTTGGTCACTGCGAAGCTTCCGACGACGGTAAAAACAAAGTTACAATCAAGGATTGCGGACAAGTTTTTGAATATTGACGATACCTATACTGTAATGAAGATTTCTTCTGAAAATGAAACGGCAAGGAGGGTTGAACATGGAAAAAAGAGTGCTGGTAATCAGCAGTGCAAACATGGATTTTATCATGAGGGTGGGTACTATGCCCAGAGACGGTCAAACACTCGTCGAGACTCGCAGCTATGATTATGTGCCGGGCGGCAAAGGCGCCAACGCAGCTCTTACCCTTGCAAAACTTGGGGCAGACACTATTTTTTGCACAAGGCTGGGAAACGATAATCACGGTCAGCGTTTGAAAACGCTGTATTCAGAAAACGGAATAGACACCAGATTTATCACCGCTGATAAAAATTTGCCCACCGGTCTTGCCACCATTATTGTGGAGGACGGCGGTCAGAATCGCATAGTTGTGTATCCCGGAGCTAACCTGAAGCTTTCAGCTCTTGACGTTGAGGATGCCATGACAAGTATTCCGGATGCCGTATTTCTTCAGCTTGAAATTCCGGTGGAGGCTGTCATAGCGGCAACAAAATTTGCAAACAAGAGGAATATACCCGTTTTTGTAGACGCGGGACCAGCAAGAGCTGATTTTCCGCTTGAAGAGCTTGGTAAGCTTGAAGTGATTTCGCCAAACGAAAGCGAGACCTTTGCGCTTACAGGCATTTTCCCGAACAACATAACCAATTGTCTGCGTGCCGCAACGGTCCTTATGCAGAAAGTGGAGACTAAGTATGTAGTAATAAAGCTGGGTGAACGGGGAGCGTATATTCACGACGGCAAATATTCTCAGCTTGTCACCACATATGAGGGCGAAGTGGTGGATACCACTGCCGCAGGTGATGCTTTCACATCAGCCATGACTCTCGAATATCTGCGTTCAGGCGACATTACAAAAGCTGTCAAGTACGCTAACGCTGTGGGTACCATCGTTGTAGGCAAAGTGGGGGCATCCACGTCCATACCCACCGCCGCGGAGGTCGAAAAATTCATTCGTGAAAACGATATTGTGCTGTAAGGGTGACTTGCAATGGCTGAACGTATACTAGGTGTGGATTTTGGTGACACCCGTACAGGACTTGCGGTATCCGACCTTCTCGGTATGCTTGCAAACGGTATTGGATATGTGAACTCCACCTATATGCCAAAAACGGTGGAGCTGGTGGCAGAGAAGGCGAAGGAACACGGTGTTAAGAAGATAATCGTGGGACTGCCGATCAACATGAATGGAACACTTGGTCCGAGAGCCGAGCACGCCAAGGAATTTGCGGCGCTTCTCGGAGAGGCTACGGGACTTCCCATTGAGATGTTTGATGAGCGATGCAGTACAATGGCTGCCCATCAGATACTCAATTTTACTGATACCAGGGGCAAAAAGAGAAAGGCGGCTGTTGATACTCTTTCAGCACAGATAATTCTTCAGAATTATCTCGACAGCAAGCGTTGATGCGGGTTATGCGCCAAATCAAGAAAACCAAAAGGGGCGGCCTGTGCCGTCCCTTTTAGAAAATTTTATGATTTATGCAATAGGTGTTATATTATCTGCAGATTCGAACACACCTTCGGGTGCCCGTATGGGGTCCTTGCTTCGTGTGTCGGCATACATTTCAAGGTTGACAACGTGGGTTTTATAATAGTCTGCAAGTATAAGATACGAGGCGGGATAAAGGTGTACTCCGTCGGAGGCGTGATTGGGGTCGAGAGTGCCGTCACCAAGTGAAAACAGGGATATGGGGTCAAGTCTGAACAGTCGCGCCTTGGTGCAGTAGCGGATCAGGCTCTGATTGAACAGTCGTTGTTTTGCGTTGGTGAGGCCGAAACGGTTGGTGTCCTCTGCGCGCTGTGTCATGGGCATGATCATTTGCAGGTATATTGGCACATCTGCCACGGAGCGTATGGTTTTCACCAGAGATTCAAGCGAGGACATGAACGTTTCAAGCGGCCAGCCAAGCTCGTTGAGGCCCAACGAGATGTACACAGATTTGTAACTGCCCTTCTTGTATTCAAGTGCTTCGGGGAGTGTGTATGTTTTGAATTCGCCGTTTTCGTCCTTTAACCGTATGTAAGATTTGGTTTGCACCGATTCCACATTTGCTCCCTCACCTGAAAAATCGAGAGGAGATATGTCGGTGTACATAAGAAGACCTTTGAGTCTGGAATCTCCTATGAATACGGTATCGCTGAAATAATCGCTATCCACGGGTTTACTCTTTGGTACCGGTCTGGTGTAGTCGTAAAAACCGGGAGAGTTTGCCGCTATTACAGGTACGCTGTCTTCGTGTACGGCTTCCGATAACTCCGACGTAATACTTTTGCCGGAAAAACGGGGGAGTGTCACGGATATGTAATTGTGTGTATACTCAATATTCAGATTTACCCACAAAAATATGCACAACACTAACACAAGAATAAGTGCTGTCAGCCGTATGAAAACACCTGTGAGGTTTTGCTTTTTTTTAGATTCCGGATTTTCCGAAGGTGGCGAGTAGTTTATCTTTGGCTGTGCCGGTGCTGCGTTTTTTGAGGTATTTATCGGATACACCTTGGTTCTTTGTCCTTTGTTCAATTGTGTACCTCGCATAAACTTTCAGTAAGTATATTATATTACGAATATTATATCACAAAAACTTGATAACTTCAAGGTTAAACTTAAAAATATGAAAACAAATTATCAAAAAAAGCTTGATTCTATACTATTTGAGATAAAAAAGTCAGAACGTGTGCCAAAATTACTGCTGCACGCTTGTTGTGCACCATGCTTGAGCTACGTCCTTGAATATCTCACCGATTATTTTGACATAACGGTGTTTTTTTACAATCCGAATATCACTGATTCCGCCGAATATAAAAAAAGGGCAGATGAGCTTTTGCGGCTTATTGATGAAATGCCGAGGCACAACAATGTCGACGCCATTATATGTGAACAGCAGTCGGAGGATTTTTATTCTGCTGCAATGGGTCTTGAACAGCTTCCTGAAGGTGGCGCGCGGTGCTTTGGTTGCTATGGACTCAGACTTGAAAAAACAGCCCGATATATGAAAGAGAGCACGGTTTCATACGACTTTTTCGCCACAACCCTCACTGTCAGTCCGCACAAAAACGCAGCTAAACTGAATGAGATAGGAGAAGAGCTTGAAAAAATGTACGGAACTCCCTATCTCCCATCGGACTTCAAGAAAAGAGAGGGCTATAAGCGTTCAATTGAGCTTTCACAAAAGTACCGACTTTACCGTCAGGATTTCTGCGGATGTGAATATTCACGGGAATACAAATATGGAAAAGATTAGAGTAGATTCAGTTGAGTTTTGTGTGGTCAGGTCAGCACGAAGAACTGTTTGCATACGGGTTCTTCAGGACGGCACGCCACAGATACTTGCACCCGTTGGTGCAAGCGATAGAGAGCTTCGACGGATAGCAAAACCGTACACAGAGCGTATTTTACAGGAAATCGAAGATAGGCATGCGGCAGAAAAAGCAAGACAGGAATTCAGTATAAATTACGGTGACGCTGTTCGCTGTCTCGGCGGTGAAAGGATTATAAGTGCGGGCAAGGATGGGCGAATCAGCTATAATGACAACAGCTTTTTTATTCCGCCCGGACTTTGCCCTGATGAAATAAGAGATGCTGTGATAGCGGTATACAAGCTTGCGGCAAAAAATTATATAAAAACCCGTGTGGAGGAGTTAGCGCCTTTGCTGGGCCTTGATGTGCGTGCCGTTAGAATCAATTCAGCCACTTCCCACTGGGCAAGCTGTTCAAGGAAGAATACGCTGAATTTTTCATGGTTTTGTATCATGGCAGAGTCTGCTGCCATTGATTACATTATTATTCATGAGCTGTGTCATATGTATGAGTTCAACCACTCTAAAAAATTCTGGACGATGGTGGAGAACTTCTGCACCGATTATAAGCGACAGAGGGCATATCTTAAAAAATTGTGGAAAGAGATTTCGAAAGAAAATTGGAAACAAGCGCGGTAACGTAAATTCTGTGGGTAATTCAAAAAATTGTTATGTGTTTTTCCTTAAAGATATTGACCGGGAGGGAAGGGCTTCTTGAAAATAAAATATCCCGTCTTAATTTTCAAGAGTATAGAAACGTGATCGCCAAACAGATTTATGCTTCAGTTTACCGTAGAAATAATTTTTATAGCTGATTGTGATGTAATGAACTTACTAATAAAAATATGATGAGGTGGGTATTATGAACAGAGGTTTTATGCCGCCGCCCAGCCGCGGAAATGACAGACTTCGTGTGCCGCCGCCCAAAAGCGTCAGAGAGGTTCCGGAGTTTTTAAGGAAACTCATCGGAGGATTTTTAAAAAGATTATTCTATATCTACACAATAGTATGGCGAACAAGACCGTGGATACTTTTTTCCATGATGTTTATGTCGGTATTTCACGGGGTAATGCCCATTGTTGGGGCATACATAACTGCAGGAATAATTAATCTTCTGGTCACAGCCGTTACCGAGGGCGGAGTGGAATTCCGTACAATTACAGGTGTGCTGCTTCTGCAGTTCGGATATATGTTTTTAAACAAAATAGCCACCTATTTTGAAAGCATGGTAACACGAATTTCGGGTGAGCTTGTTTCTAATCATATTAAACTTAAAATAATAGACAAGGCAAAGACCATTGATACTGCAAGGTTTGATACCCCCGAATTTTATCAGAAGCTTGAAAACGCAAACCGCGAGGCAGGACACAGACCTATACAAATTCTAAGTTCAACCTTCGGTGTGATGAGTACAGTCATAAGTATGTTAAGCTTTATAACGATACTATCGGCAATAAGCAGTTGGGCGCCGCTTATTATCGTGGTGACAAGTATTCCGGCTGCGGTTATAAACTTTATTTACAGACGCAAGAACGCCGACTACATGTTCCGACGCTCCAAGGAGAGGCGTAAGCTTAACTATTATTCCGACATAATGTGTAATAAAGACTATGTAAAGGAAGTAAGGCTTTTCGGAATGAGTGAGCTGCTTATAGAAAAATACAAGGAGGTATTCAAAAAGTATTTCGGAGGACTTCGCTCGCTTATCGTGGCAGAAGAAATATGGCATATTGTGCTTGCGGTGATTACCACTGCAGTAAACTGCGCACTTTACATATTCATTGCGATGAAAGTGTTCGAGGGGGAAATACAGGTAGGTGACTTCACCCTTTATACAGGCGCACTCACGAGTATATCGGGCGGCGTGGCAACGCTTGTTACGACAACGGCTTCAATATATGAAGGAACCTTGTTTATAGACAATATGATAGCATTCATGGCAGAAAAATCGAGTATAGTTCCAATTCTTGACAAACCGAAGGAAATCAGGCGCGGAATCGGGCATACCATAGAATTTGAGCACGTCAGCTTCAGGTATCCCGGCGGAGACCGCAATGTTATTGATGACGTGAGCTTTGTACTTGAACCGCGGCAAAGCGTTGTTCTTGTGGGACTTAACGGTGCAGGAAAAACCACACTTTTAAAGCTGCTTACAAGGCTTTATGATCCAACCGAGGGGCGGATTTTGCTTGATGGGGTAGATCTCCGTGAATATGATGTTGCCGAGCTATACCGCACCTTTGGCATGATTTTTCAAGACTTTGGACGCTATGCATTTACTGTTCGTGAGAACA
Source organism: Candidatus Flemingiibacterium sp. (assembly GCA_045589075.1). Taxonomy (GTDB): domain Bacteria; phylum Bacillota; class Clostridia; order Oscillospirales; family CAG-272; genus Flemingiibacterium. The sequence continues at coordinate 41,314 of JAZNFI010000053.1, read as the reverse complement.
TCGCGTTTGGTGATCTGTCAAGAAATATTGACGATGACCGTGTAGCATGTGCCGCTCATCAATCGGGAGCATCGGAATTTGTGGAAAAAATGGGCGAAAAATATAACACCCCGCTTATGCGAATATTCGAGGAGAATGGTGCTGAGCTTTCGGGCGGTCAGTGGCAGAAGCTTGCAGTGGCTCGCGCATTCTACTCCGACTCTGACATAATGATACTTGACGAGCCAACATCCGCGCTTGACGCTATGGCAGAGCAGGAAATATTCAATGAGTTTGAAGCTCTTTCCAAGGACAAGACTACAATTTTTGTGTCACACAGGCTTTCCAGCGCTACTATGGCTTCAAAGATAATTGTGCTTGAATACGGTAAGCTTATAGAAGAGGGAACCCATGGGGAGCTCATGAAGCTGGGCGGACGTTACTATGAATTATTTACCACCCAGGCAAGCAGGTATGTTGATGTAAGTCCGGAGCCGGATAGGTGTGACGGGATGCCTTTATTTAACAGGGAATGAGTTATTAAAAAATCTGAAAAAAATCGAAAAAACTATTGACAAACAGGTTCTCGTATGATATAATATCACTGTTCTGATATTATGGCCTGTTGGTCAAGCGGCTAAGACGCCGCCCTCTCAAGGCGGAAACATGGGTTCGATTCCCGTACGGGTCACCAAAAAGAAAAACCATCCCTCGCGGATGGTTTTTCTTTTTGAAGATTCAGTACACCGAAACGAAGCCTGCAAGAAGCTATGCGAGGAAGGGAAAACACAAAACAAGAGGCTTCTTGCCGCGTAGCTGCCGGAAGGCGGATACGCATTTCGATGTCCCGTACGGGTTAGCAATACTATGCCTTGTTTTTATCGTAATGAGGCAAAGTAACTATTACCCCAAAAATTTTAGTTACTCACATGCTTGATATTTTTAAGGTTTTGAGGTATAATCTTACTTGGAGGTGTACCTATATGAAATTCTGTGATATGAAATATGAGCGAGTGGATCTTGTTTGTCTGGGAGAAAAGCTTGATAGGCTCACTGAAAAAGTGCGGTCTGCAAAAGATGGCAAAGAAGTACTTGAAGCGTTTTGCGAACACGAAAGACTTTCCCGCTTCGCTCAAACAATGATAACTCTTGCATCTATTCGCAATTCAATTGATACAAGAGACAAATTCTATGAGGCTGAACAGGAATTTTACGATGCCGGACTGCCTGCATTCGAGGAACACAGTCAGGCGTTCATGCTGGCTGTTTATGAGTCACCGTACAGGGATTCAATAGAAAAAGCCGCCGGTGAATTGCTATTTAAAAACATGAAAATGGAGCTTGAAACCTTTTCTACCGAAATTATTGAGCTTCTGGGACGAGAGAACAAACTTGTTTCTGATTATCAAAAGCTTATTGCGTCGGCGAAGATTCCCTTTGACGGAAAAGAACTTAATATCTCTCAGCTTGGCGCATATAAGGAGAATCCTGATCGTGATGTGCGTCACTCGGCGTATCTTGCCGAAAGTTCGTTCTATATGTCCCATGCCGCGAAACTTGACAATATCTTTGACGAGCTTGTGAAAGTCAGAACGGAGATGGCACATAAGTTAGGATTCAAGAGCTTTACGGAGCTTGCTTACCTACGCAGAACGCGTAATTGCTATGACGCGGAGATGGTCGCGCGTTTCCGCCGGCAGGTGGTAAACGACATCGTCCCCATCGTGACCGAGCTGAAGCACCGTCAAGCGGAGCGCATCGGTCTCACACCCGATGAAATGCGCATCTGGGACGACCCCTTCAAGTACCGCGAGGGCAATCCCAAGCCTATGGGAACTCCCGACGACATTATGGCGGCAGGCAAGCGGATGTATGAGGAAATGTCGCAGGAAACGGGCGAGTTCATAAACTTTATGTACGAAAACGAGCTTCTCGACCTGGTGGCAAAAGAGGGCAAAGCGGTAGGTGGTTACTGCACCGAGCTTCCCGAATATAAATCCCCCTTTATTTTTTCTAATTTCAACGGTACGTCCGGGGATGTTGATGTGCTCACCCACGAGGCAGGTCACGCCTTCGCCGCATATATGACAAGAGATTTTGACTTCATTGCAACTGCACAGCCCACAATGGAATCCTGCGAATGTCACTCCATGTCAATGGAATTTTTCGCATGGAAATGGCTTGACCTTTTCTACGGTGACGACACCGACCGCGCCGAGTATATGCATCTTGAATCGGCACTCATTTTCATTCCCTACGGGTGTATGGTAGACCATTTCCAGCACGTCGTTTACGACAATCCCGACTTAACGCCTGCCGAGCGCCACGAAGAATGGCTGAAGCTTGAAAAAATATACCGTCCATATATAAATTTCGGTGATGTGGACTTTTATGCTTCGGGTCGCACATGGCAGAGACAGCTTCACATCTACCATTATCCCTTCTATTATATCGACTACTGCCTCGCGCAGGCGGTGTCGCTTAAGTTCTGGAGCCTCTCGCAGAACAATTATAAGGATGCCTGGGAAAGGTATATGCGTTTCGTAAAGAGAGGCGGAAAGAACACCTTCGTGGAGCTTTGCACAATTGCGGGAATTGAAGTGCCCTTCGAAAACGGCGCGCTGAAATCGGTTGCTGATGCTGCTGCGAAGTGGTTAGGATAACCAAAAATAACAAAAGCTATGCCGTCACGGCATAGCTTTATCTATTTTCAATTTCGATATGGAGCGTTTATGTACTATCTTCCTTTTCCGATTGATGAAAAATACTTTTCTTCCATGGGAATCCATTCACGTCTGAACCGTTCAAGCATATTTTCGCCGTTTCGCCTCAAAATACGTTCTTCTTGCTCCTCGGCAGTAACATCAGAGAAAAATGAGATGTCATAGTATTTTCCGAACGCGGGATGCATGGAATATGAACCCTCCACAATATAAAGAGGTGCCGGCAATATGCGGCGCGGCTTCTCTTTATAGTCTTGCTGTGAGCAATCGAACACACGGTATGAAAATTCGGCTTGGCTTCTCAGATTCCAAAGGACTTCATCAACAAAACGTTCTCTGTGGACGTTTCCTCCTGCTTCACAAAGGCGCTCCTGCGTCCTTAGGCGCGGTGGCAGAAAAAAGTCATCCATGCGGACTGTTTGGGCGGGGAACAGCTCCGAAATAAGTGCCGCAGCGGTGGTCTTGCCGGAAGCGGCTCTGCCTTCGATGGCGAGAACGGTGTGCTTGTCATCATGAAGTCGTTCTGCTATCTTAAATATAACAGGCAATAAGCGAACGTATCGTGAATCTATCACGCGGTACGCAGGGGTATAGTTTTTCCTGTAAACATCACTGTGGCTGACAGCGGGATAACCCGATTTTCTGTATTCTTCAAGGTAAGCTTCAAGCTCTGTGTGGGTAAAGGCAAAGGCTCCCTCGCGGCACAGCGATTCAAGAACACGCAGCCGCGCCTCGAACAGCTCCCTTGTGTGCCCATCTGCTTCAGTATATCCTTTTGAAAATCCGCGTGCGGAGTTGATAAATATTTTAGCTATTATTTCAATCTGACTGTCTGACATGGGTGAATCAATGTATATTCTTGAAGCTTCACCAAGCACCTCGCATTTTAAATGGCGGCTCTTGTGTCCCATTTGGTCATATTCATTTTTCGTGCGTGCGATGACAGACGCTTCATCCAATACCATATGTCCACCGCCGAAGGTTGCCTGATATATGAGCTTGACTGCATCTGCCGGCAACATTTTCGGGTATAGAGAGGCATGGGACAGAAGTATATTTTTTATGCTATTCATTTTCAACAAGAGTGAACCTTTTTATTATCTTGCCGTTAACGTTTATCTCCTCGTCCCACATTGAAGCTGGACGTACCCATGTGTCGCCCGCACCGTAAAGAGCGCGGTATATTACCATATCTTCAAGTGTTTCAGAGTGCTTTGCCATTCCGATGACCTCGTATTCATTTCCCTTATAATGGCGGTATTTGCCTTTTTTTATTCTGTACATGGTTATATACTCCCGGATATTGTATTTACTGCGGCACACAACACACTTTTAAAATATTTTGTGCTTGAGTATGGGATGTTTATATTATAGTTGAACAGAAAGGAAATATCAATAGTATCAGAAAAAATAATTGTATTTTTGAAAAGGATAATGATACATTACGGGGAATATTGGGGGCTGAATAAAAAACGGTGACGTGTCCGGAGCTTTCGGGGAAAAGGAACTAAATAGCAAGATTTTCATATATAGACTTGATTTTTTATGTCTGCAGTGGTAAAATAATAGTAATAAATTATTCTTATGCCATGGATTCATAAGGAGCAAGCACAGATGGAAAATATAAAAAAGCCCGAGCTGTTATCTCCTGCGGGCAATTTTGATAAAATGAAATCTGCCATACTGTACGGTGCAGACGCGGTATATCTTGCCGGAAGCGATTTTGGTATGCGTGCAGCCGCCGATAATTTTACACAGGATGAGCTTTGCGAGGCTGTAAAATATGCCCATGAGCGGGGTGCACGTGTATATCTCACCCTTAATACAATGCCTCACACCGACGAATATCCGAAGCTGACGGAATTTGTAAAAAAGCTGTCAGATTCCGGAATTGATGCGGTTATTGCTGCAGACCTCGGCGTTATGGCACTGGTGCGTGAATATATGCCGAGTACAGAGCTTCACGTTTCAACCCAGGCAAGCACTGTAAGTGCTGCTGCCTGCCGTGAATGGGCAAAACTCGGCGCGAAACGTGTTGTGCTGGCACGGGAGCTTAATCTCGATGAAATCAAGACTATTCGGACAAATACACCGCCTGAATTGGAGCTTGAAGCCTTCATCCACGGCTCCATGTGTATTTCTTACAGCGGACGTTGCCTGCTTTCACAGCACTTTGTGGGCAGAGATGCAAACAGAGGAAGGTGCGCACAGCCCTGCAGGTGGAATTTTTCTTATGCACCGTCCGAAATTGCAGGAGAGGGCGTTGCAGCCTATGAGATAGCGGAGGAAAAACGTCCCGATAACCGTGTCCCCGTCATCGAAGACGGCAGTGGCACGTTCTTTTTGTCGAGCAAGGATATGTGTATGATTGAGCATATCCCCGAGCTTATGGAAAGCGGTATCGACAGCTTCAAAATCGAAGGAAGAATGAAGAGCGAATACTATGCGGCGGTAGTTACAAATGTTTACAGAATGGCTATCGACCGCTATATTGCCGACCCGAAGAATTACGAGTACGACTCTGCCTGGCTTCGCGAGCTTGAATCGGTAAGCCACAGAGAGTATGCAACGGGTTATTATTTTTCCTCTCCCGTGGAGGATGCAAACACCGCAAAGCAGCCCGGTTACATTAAGGAAAAAGCATATCTCTGTCGTGTGACGGCATATGATAGCCTCACAGGTATGGCTACATTTATTCAGCGAAACAAGGTGTTCGCAAACTCCGATGCAGAGGTCATTACACCCGGCTCGGTAGGCCGCCCCCTCCGCCTTGGCGAGCTTTACACCACGGACGGCGAAATAATTGACTCTGCACCCCACCCCTATATGGAATTTAGGGCGAAAGTCCCCTTTGAATTAAAACCCGGCGACATTTTAAGAGCCGTATAAAACAACATGGAGGAAAACGTATGCAGTTAATTTTTGAAGCATTGAAATCCCTTCTTTTCGGTATAATCGAGGGAATCACCGAATGGCTTCCCATTTCAAGCACAGGACATCTCATTCTCCTTGAAGAATTTGTGAAATTCAAAGGAGTTTCCGAAAAATTTTCGGAAATGTTTAATGTTGTTATACAGCTTGGTGCAATTCTCGCCGTAGCGGTGATTTTCTGGAATAAAATACAGCCTTTTTCAAAAAACGGAGAAATACTTGGCATAATCAAGCGCGACAAATTCTCACTGTGGCTTAAAATCATCGTTGCCTGCCTTCCTGCCGCCGTGGTTGGACTGCTGTTTGACGATATGATTGATGCTATGTTCTACAACCCCGTCGTGGTTGGCATTATGCTTATCGTCGTGGGTATCGGATTTATTATCGTTGAGAACAAGAGAAAGAACAGCACGCCTAAATGCAATTCTATTGACGAGTTAAGCTACAAAACCGCCGTTGGTATCGGTATATTTCAGCTTATCGCCGCTATTTTCCCCGGCACCTCCCGTTCCGGCTCTACCATCCTTGGAGGACTTATGCTTGGCGTATCGCGCACCGTTGCCGCTGAGTTTACATTTTTCCTCGGTATTCCCGTTATGTTTGGCGCATCCCTTCTGAAGCTTGTAAAGTTTGGATTTAACTTTAATCCTACCGAGGGACTTATTCTCGCAGTTGGCATGGTAACCGCCTTTGCCGTGTCAATGGCTTGTATTAAATTCCTTATGGACTTCATTAAGCGCCATGACTTTAAAGTTTTTGCGTGGTACAGAATAGTGCTCGGCATTGTGGTATTGGCGTATTGGTTCTTAAACGTGTGAAAAACAAAAAATTTATCTAAACTGTTTACATAAAGTATTTTTTGTGTTATAATTAACCATATATTCGTTTCCGACCAGTCATTGATCATACAATGCATCGCACAGAAAGGCTTGATTCAGCTATGAAATGTCCAGTTTGCGGATGTCCTGACGATAAGGTTTTGGATACCCGACCTATTGATGATGACCGCAGTATAAGGCGCAGGAGAGAATGTCTTAACTGCCAGCATAGATTCACCTCCTACGAAACCCTTGAAAAATCCATGCTTATCGTAATAAAGCGTGACAACACGAGAGAAGCATTCAACCGTGAAAAGGTGCTTAACGGCATACAGAAGGCCTGCCGTAAACGCCCGGTTTCCCTTCGTCAGATGACGGCACTTGTTGACAGTATCGAAAACGACCTTCATAACGGGCTGCGCATGGAGGTAACCACCTTGGAGATAGGTGAGCGCATACTTACGGGCCTTCTGGACATAGACGAGGTGGCATACATCAGATTTGCTTCGGTTTACCGTGAATTCCACGACCTTGATTCTTTTCTTACGGAGCTTGACCGTATCAAAAAGATGAAAGAAAAGTCAAGTAAAGAATAGGTGCCGGGACGCCGGTATGTACATTCGGGCAGATGAGGTTAGCATATTATCCCACAGACATTTACTTAAAAATAAAAAAACGGGCTGTAAAGCCCGTTTTTTTACAGCTTTCAATTACTGTGCTGCATTGATGATAGCGGTGAATTTGTCAGTTTTGAGGGAAGCTCCTCCGATAAGACCGCCGTCAACATTGACCTTGGAGAGCAGCTCTGCTGCGTTGGTATCGTTCATTGAACCGCCGTATTGTACGGTTACAGACTCTGCCGCATCTGCTCCGAACATTTCAGCTATAGCAGCGCGTACATAGCCGTTTCCTTCATCAGCCTGGTCTGCTGTAGCGGTAACACCGGTGCCGATAGCCCAAACGGGCTCGTATGCAACGATGATATTCTTGAGTTGGTCCTTTGTTACGTTTGTAAGAGCCATCTTGGTCTGGAATTTGAGAAGCGTTTCTGTGTAGCCAAGCTCTCTCTGCTCCAGAGTTTCGCCAACGCACACAATGGCGGTAAGACCTGCATTTACAGCCGCGAGGGTACGGAGATTTACGGTCTGGTCTGTTTCGCCGAAATACTGACGGCGCTCGGAGTGGCCGATAACCACATACTCAACGCCGGATGCAGTAAGCATTTCCGCAGAAATTTCACCGGTATATGCACCCGACGCCTTAAAATGCACATTTTCTGCGCCGATTTTGATATTAGTGCCCTTGGTGGCTTCAACAGCGGCAGGGATGTCAACTGCGGGGACACAGAGAACAATATCACAGCTGTCCTTGCCTGCGACCATAGGAGCAAGCTCCTTCATAAAGGAGGTGGTTGCCTCGGGGGTCATATTCATCTTCCAGTTACCTGCAATAACTGTCTTTCTTGTTGCCTTATTCATTGTTTTTATTCCTTTCGTAAACGTAGTACGGGAGGAGCAAGCCCCTCCCCTACCTTATTCTGTTTATTTTAAATCCTTCAAACGATTATAGCGATGCCACAGACAAAACTATTCTTTCTCGTTGAGGCAAGCAATACCGGGAAGCTCAAGTCCCTCAAGGAATTCCAGAGACGCACCGCCGCCGGTGGAAACGTGAGTCATCTTGTCAGCATAACCGAGAGTTTCAACAGCCGCTGCGGAGTCGCCGCCGCCGATGATGGAGATAGCGCCGCTTTCTGCGATAGCTTTTGCTACTGCACGGGTGCCGGAAGCAAAATTTTCCCATTCGGAAACGCCCATCGGACCGTTCCAGATAACGGTACCTGCGCCCTGGAGGGATTTAGTGAAAAGCTCCTCGGTCTTGTCGCCTATATCGAGGCCCATCCAGCCGTCAGGAATAGAATCGCTGTATATTCTCATGCACACAGTGTCTTCCTTATACTCGCGTCCGATCCTGTTGTCGACGGGAAGAAGGAAGTTTACGCCCTTCTTTGCAGCTCTATCCATAAGATCTTTTGCAAGGTCAAGCTTGTCGTGTTCGCATATTGAGGAACCGATTGTATTTCCCATAGCCTTGAAGAATGTGTAAGCCATGCCGCCGCCGATGATGATGGTGTCGCACTTTTCGAGAAGGTTGTTGATAACACCGATTTTGTCCGATACCTTTGCACCGCCAAGGATAGCCACAAAAGGACGTACCGGGTTCTCAAGAGCCTTGCCCATAACATCTATTTCTTTCTGAATGAGGTATCCGCAAACTGCGGTATCAAGATAATCAGCAACGCCTGCTGTGGAAGCATGAGCTCTGTGAGCTGTACCGAAAGCATCGTTTACGTAGATTTCAGCGAGGCTTGCCATAGCTTTTGCAAACTCGGGCTCGTTCTTTTCTTCAGCCGCGTGGAAACGCACATTTTCCAGAAGCAGAACCTCTCCGTCCTTAAGGGCAGCCGCTTTAGCCTGTGCATCGGGGCCGATAACATCCTTTGCAAGGGTTACGTTGATGCCTTTCTTAACGAGGTCATCAGCAACGATTTTAAGAGAGAGGGTGTTTATGTCGTCCTTTGCCTTTTCAAGCATCTTTGCTGTTGCTGCTGCCTGTTCAGCCTCAGGAAGTGCCTCTATTTTCTTCTTATCCTTCTTGGAGAGCTTAAGCTCTGCATCAAGCACGTTGTGAGGTCTGCCCATATGGGAGCAAAGAATAACTTTTGCGCCGTTGTCAACGAGGTACTTGATAGTCTTCATAGCTCCGACGATACGTTTATCATCGGTGATTTTGCCGTCTTTAACGGGTACGTTGAAATCGCAGCGGCAGAGAACTCTCTTGCCACGGACAGCGATGTCTTCTACTGACTTCTTGTTGTACATATATTTTCACCTCAATAAAAAATTTCCGTGTTCTGATTGCGCTCGCAATCAAAAATATTTTACCACATTTTCGGAAATTTATCAACACAAAATTGTTAAAATAGCGTCAAATTAAACATTTTTTCTTTTTTCCACAAAGGAAAAGGGGCGGTTCGCCTATACAATGTGCATTTTAACCTATGAATCATCGAAAAAAATGGATTTTTGTTGAAATATGCATTGACAAACGTGTGCATATATGATATATTAATAAATGGTTAATACCTTGGCAATACAAATATTATTTTACAATAAAGAGAGGTACAATCCAATGAAACTCATCTACGGCGTAAAAGACAAACCCAAATTTGGTCAGCTTATTGTATTTGCTATCCAGCAGCTCCTTGCTATTATGGCGGCTACTCTCGTAGTTCCCGTTATAATCGGTAACGGAATGAGTCCTGCTGCGGCACTCCTCGGCGCAGGTATGGGTACTATCGTTTATTTGCTCTTCACCAAGTTCAGAAGCCCCGTATTCCTCGGCTCTTCCTTTGCATTCCTCGGTTCAATGGGCGCTGCATTCGCAGGTGCGGTTTCCACCGCGGCAGGATATGCGGGACTTATCATTGGTGCAGTATTCGCAGGTCTTGTATACGTAGTTATTGCAATCATCGTTAGGATTGCAGGTGTAAGTTGGATAAACAAGCTCATGCCCGCAGTTGTTATCGGTCCTACTGTTGCCATTATCGGTCTTTCCCTTGCGGGAAATGCGGTTGGCGACCTTCAGAACGGCGGACTCAAGGTTGACAATGTTTCGGTTGCTCATCCCCTAATTTGTGTTCTCGTAGGTCTTGTTACTCTCATTATTGTTATTCTCTGCGCTACCTATGGCAAGAAGATGACACGCCTTATCCCCTTTATTCTCGGTATTCTCGGCGGTTACGCTGTTGCTGCTGTCTTTACAGTAATCGGTAACGTTGCGGGTATCGACGCGCTTAAGGTTATCGACTTCACCCATATCACTAACCTTTGGGCAAACGGCGTTAACATCAACACCTTTTTAACTCTTCCCGGCTTTACCTTTGTTGAAGCCTTCAAGGGTGTAAAGGAAATTGACGGTGCATATGTTGCTGCTCTCGCAGTTGCGTATCTCCCTGTTGCATTTGTTGTATTTGCAGAGCATATCGCAGACCACAAGAACATTTCCTCTATCATTGAAAGCGATCTTCTTGAGGATCCCGGCCTTTCCAACACCCTTCTCGGTGACGGCGTAGGCTCTATGGTAGGCTCATTCTTCGGCGGCTGCCCCAACACCACCTACGGTGAGTCCGTTGGCTGCGTGGCTATTACCGGAAACGCTTCCGTTTACACCATCTTCACTGCGGCTGTTCTTGCGATGTTCATTTCCTTTATTGCTCCCTTCGTTGCTTTTGTAAACTCTATTCCTTCCTGCATAATGGGCGGCGTTTGCATGGCGCTTTACGGATTTATCGCAGTTTCCGGCCTTAAGATGGTTCAGAAGGTTGACCTCAACCAGAATAAGAATCTGTTTGTTGTGTCCACAATACTTATCGCAGGTATCGGCGGTCTTACCCTAAATTTCGGTAAGATTACCATTACCTCTATCGCTTGCGCTCTTATCCTCGGCATCATCGTAAACCTCGTTGTAGGCAAGGCTAAGGACGAAGAATAATATCGGCTCACGCCAAAGAAATCAGGTGCTACAATGAAAAACGTAACTATTTTTGATCATCCGCTGATTCAGCACAAGACCACGATCATGCGTATGAAATCCACCTCCAACAAGGAATTCCGCGAGAATGTTGAAGAAATCACCATGCTCATGTGCTACGAAGCACTTCGCGATCTTCCCCTTGAGGATGTGGAGATAGAAACCCCCATTAAAAAGACTACCCAGAAGATGATAAAGGGCAAGAAGCTTGCCGTGGTTCCGATTCTTCGTGCAGGACTCGGAATGGTCAACGGTCTTCTCAACCTTGTTCCCTCCGCAAAGGTAGGTCACATCGGTATGTACCGTGACGAGGAAACTCTCCAGCCTCACCCCTACTATTGCAAGCTTCCGCCGGATATAGGCGAACGTCTTATTGTGGTGGTTGACCCCATGCTTGCAACAGGCGGATCTGCTATCGACGCTATTACACAGATAAAGGCGTTTGGTGGCAAGAACATCAAATTCCTTTGCCTTATAGCAGCTCCAGAGGGTATAAACGCTCTTAATAAGGCTCACCCCGATGTTCAGATTTACTGTGCAAATGTGGACGAGTGCCTCAATGAGAACGGATATATTGTTCCCGGTCTCGGCGATGCAGGCGACAGAATTTTCGGAACTAAATAATTTCTGATTGGGCAGACCCGAAAGGGTCTGCTCTTTTTTTGTTGTGCAGTTAGAGGTGTGGGGTCTCTCGAAATACTGTAATTTGTAACCGAATTTTAAACAAATTATAAGAAGTGTAGACAGAACAAAAAAAACGTGATATAATATAATGAATTATTATGGCGAATTATCGCCATAATAGGAAAAGGTTGTAATTATCGGGGAATATATAATTTTTCACGAAAGGAATGTGACCGACTTGAAAAACAAACGTGATAAAAAGCCATTTACACTTTCGGCACGTGTTGCGCTGGTGCTTGTTGTGGCTGCAATCTTTTTTGTTCTTTATACGCTTATTATGTATCTGTCCGAGTTGAATGCCCTGGCTGTGGGCGGCGTCATGCTTGTGGTTCTTGTGGCGTCGGAATTTATTGCCCTTAGGCTATACAGCTTTTTCAGCTTCAGAATGCCTGCTCCCGACGATGAGAAGCTCTCTCCTATCCTCGGGAACATCACCCTTGACTTTATATTCAAACTGTACCTTCCCGTAGTGATATGCGATGAAGCAGGCCATATAATTTGGTACAATAATGCGTTTACAAAAGCGGCAGACCCGAGAGAAGTGCTGTACGCCAAGTATATCGACACGGTTTCGGGCGTTACTGTTGACAAAATCATAAGCGAAACTACATCGTCCCCCGAACAAGCAGCTTATCCGGACGGTGTTGAAACTGTAGCATATGACCGCGTTTTCCGTATAAAGGGATACCGCATAAACGCACAGAACAAGAACTACGTTATTACCGTGTGGAACGACCGCACTACGGAAAATCAGCTTGCTAAACGTATCTCTGAAGAAGAAACCATTATCGCTCACATTATGATAGACAATCTTGACGAGCTGATGCAGTTTGTTCAGGAAAAGTACCGTTCCGCATCGGCGCAGGTTGAGACGATCCTTAAAGAGTGGGCGGATTCTGTTGGCGGTATTCTCAAAGAGTACGAGCGTAACAAGTTTATCTTTCTGTTTGAATCAAGGTATCTTGATGAGTTTATTGAACGCAAATTCGATGTGCTTGACCGTATCCGTGAGGTGCGTATAGGCGAGGGCAGTATGCCCGTAACCGTTTCCATAGGAATTTCCAACGCTTCAGGTTCTCTTGAGGACCGCGACCGCGACGCTCATGCCTCCCTTGACCTTGCTCTCCAGCGCGGCGGCGACCAGGTGGTGGTTAAAAACCGTCACAATACCGAGTTTTACGGCGGACGCACAAAAACCGTGCAGAAACGTACAAAGGTGAGAGCGAGAGTTATAGCAAATCAGCTCACTCTTGCTATGGCAAAGGCGGACAACGTGCTTATTATGGGCCACCGCAACCCCGACTACGACTCTATTGGTGCGTGCATAGGAATCGCGAGCCTTGCGGCATTCTGCGGAGTTAAAGCAAACATAGTTGCAAGCCGCGAGGATGAAAATATAAAGGCGGCTGTCAACCGTGTTGCGGCACTTCCCGAATACAGCGACATCTTCGTCGACAGCATAACAGGGCAGGATATGATAACCTCGAACACCCTGCTTGTTATAGTTGACGTAAACAACCCCCTGCAGTTTGAGGCTCCCGATATTGCCGACAATGTTTCTATGACTGCAATAATCGACCATCACAGAAAGACAGGCGAATTTAAGTGCGAGCCGATTATATCCTATATTGAACCGTCGGCATCAAGCGCTTGCGAGCTTGTGGCTGAAATGCTTGAGCAGGCTCTTCCCATGGGTGACCTTCACCGCGAGGAGGCGGATGTGCTTTACGCAGGTATGCTGCTCGATACCAAGCAGTTTTCGAGAAACACCGGCGTACGTACCTTCAGTGCGGCACTGTATCTTCGCTCTGAGGGGGCAAACCCCACGGAGGTTCAATGGTTCTTCAAGGCTGGGCTTGAGGACTTCATGAGGGAGGCTAAATTCTCCATGAACGTCATAACCTACCGTCAGATGTTCGCCATATCAATGAGCGACAGCGACGGAAATGACAAAGACCGCATTGCTGCGGCGAAGGCTGCGGATAAGTTGCTTTCCGTGTCGGGAGTAATGGCAAGCTTTGCTCTTGTAAAGGTGGAGGACAGCGTTCATATTTCCGCGCGAAGTGCAGGAAATATAAACGTGCAGCTTATACTTGAAAAAATAGGCGGAGGCGGTTATTACGAAGCTGCCGGAGCACTTCTTTCGGACGTTTCTATGACCACCGCCCTAACAAGCCTTAAGGAAGCCATCGATGAATACATGGCTAAAAACTAAATACCCATAAGCGAAAGGAAATGTGAAATGAAAGTTGTATTAACGCAGGATGTTAAATCTCAAGGAAAAAAAGGTCAGCTTATTGACGTTTCAGACGGATACGCAAGAAACTTCCTGCTTCCAAGAGGTCTTGCGATAATTGCAGATAATAAGGCTCTTAATGAAATAAAGGGACGTGAGGAGTCCGAAAAGCACAGAAAAGCAGTCGAACTTCAAAATGCAAAGGACACCGCCGCAAGGCTTGAAGCGGTTGTAGTAAAGCTTTCGGGCAAGGCAGGCAAGGATGGCAGACTTTACGGTTCGGTTACCACCAAGGATATTGCCGAGGCTCTTTCTTCTCAAGCTGAAATCATCGTGGACAAGCGCAAGATAAGCCTTGACGATGCCCTTAAAACCTTCGGTATGCACAGTGTTGACGTGAAGCTCCATTCGGAGGTTATCGGTAAAATTAATGTTATGATCTCCGAGGAGAAAGCTTAAAAACAAATTATTATGAGCGGCTTTTGCTGTTTGCATTGTGACAGAGACAGTGTTTAACTGAGAAAACTTGCTCAAAAATCCATGCGGTGCACAGCATCGTATAGAAAGGAAATGTTTTGCAGGTGATGCGCGCATCTCTGTAAAAGTCACGAAACAATATGGCTGACAATCCTTACGGACGCAAGCTTCCTTTTTCGCTGGAAGCGGAGCAGTCCGTACTCGGCTCCATACTTATTGACCCCGAATGCTTTAACATTATTGCGGGTATATTAAAGAGTGAAGATTTCAAGCTGGATGAGCATATTCAGATATATCTTGCAATGCAGGAGATGTATCTGAAAAACAAGGATATTGACGTTGTTACCCTAATCGATACGCTTGTTCATCGCGGAGTCTATGATGAAGAACAAAGCAAGGCGTACATTAAGCTTATTGCACAGACCGTACCCTCTGCCGCAAATGTGGAGGACTATGCCCGCATAGTAAAGGACAAGAGTCTGCTCAGAAAGCTTATTGCCGCAACCGAGGAGATTTCGGAATCCGCATATTCGGGCGAGGACGAGGTCATGCACATTCTCGGAAGTGCTGAGCAAAAAATATTTGATATTGCCGAGGGGCAAGAACAAAAGGGATTTTTGCATATCAAGGATGTGCTGGTACAAGCATTTGAGCATCTTCATCAGCTTCAGAACAACCGTGCTGAGACCATAGGTACACCAACCGGTTTTGGAGGACTTGACCGTGTACTTGTGGGTATGGGAAAAAGCGACCTTATAATTGTAGGTGCACGTCCCGGTATGGGTAAGACTTCATTCGCTTTGAATATTGCTTCCAATGTTGCCAAGGCGACCAAAAAAGCGGTGTGTGTGTTTTCTCTTGAAATGTCCGCTGAACAGCTTGTTTCGAGAATGCTTTCCAGCGAGGCACTTGTGGACAGCCACAATATACGTTCAGGTGAGCTTACGGATGACGATTGGACAAAGCTTGCCCACGCTTCGGCAAATCTTGCGGATTGCGACATTTATATAGACGACACCACGGGAATCACTGCCACCGCCATGAAAGCGAAGCTTCGGAGGGTTAAAAACCTGGGGCTTGTTGTGGTTGACTATCTTCAGCTTATGCAGAGTGACAGAAAGATTGATAACAGAGTGCTTGAGGTAGGCGACATTTCCCGTAATCTTAAGATTCTCGCAAAAGAGCTTATGGTACCCATTATATGCTGTGCACAGCTTTCCAGAAGCCCTGAATCGAGAACGGACAAGACACCCATGCTTTCCGACCTGCGTGACTCCGGTGCTATCGAGCAGGATGCCGATATAATCATGTTTCTGTCACGCGACTACTACCAGACTGACCCTGATAAGCAGAATGTGGCAGATATTGTAATCGCCAAGAACCGTCACGGTTCTACCTGTACTGTGCAAATGGGTTGGTTTGGGCAATTTACGAAATTTACATCTATCGCCGCTGACGGCGAGGTGCCGCCGTCGTAGTATATGTCTGAATTTATGAAAAGAACTGTGCCGGAGCAATTTCTGAGGGCAATAAACGAATACAGTATGCTGGTCGGGCAGAGCGGAGTGCTTGTAGGGCTGTCGGGAGGTGCCGACTCATCGGTGTTGCTCCACCTTATTAAACGGTACTGCGATGAGCGGGGAATTTTCGTTGCCGCTCTTCACGTTCATCACGGAATACGGGGTGAAGAAGCAGACAGAGATGCGCTGTTCTGTGAGAAATACGCAAAAAGGCTCGGTGTTCCTTTTTTGCTGAAGCGTGCAGATATTCCGACGATTGCAAAGGAAAGCGGAAAAAGTGTGGAGGAAGCTGCCAGGGATTATCGCTATTCGGTTTTCGCCGAGACAATGTCAAAAGATCCGAGGCTTACCTGTGTAGCTACTGCGCACAATGCCGATGACAATGCCGAAACCGTGCTTTTTAATCTTGCCAGAGGCACCGGAACTCTCGGACTTTGCGGTATTCCCCCTGTTCGGATGCTCGGTGAAGCAAAGGTCATAAGGCCACTGATATTTACCGAAAAATCCGACATTATGGATTATTGCACGGAAAATTGCATAGAATATATATTTGACAGCACCAATAATGATACTGCGTATACGAGGAACTATGTGCGCCGTGAGATCATTCCGCTGTTCAAGCGACTCAATCCCGCATTTCTTCGTGCTGTTGGCCGCATGACTGAAAGTGCTGCGTGGGACTGTGAGTATATTGAGCACCAGGCTGATATGCTTTACCGTGAAAAGTGTCGCAACTCAGGGATAAGCGCGAAGGAGTTGGCAGATCTTCCTGCGGCACTGTCTTACCGTGTTGTATCAAAGCTATACGGTTCGCTTACAGATAAAATGCTTGAAAAGGTTCACTGCGATGCCGTAATGAAGATTGCACGAGACCCCGTGGAGGGAGCACAGGTGCATCTGGGCGGAGGAGTTCGGGCAGTTATCAGCGGTGGAATTCTGTCTTTTACCAAAGAGTCTGCGCTTGATGCTCGAAAATTTGAATATATCCTAAAGACGGGAATCAACCGTTTTGACGACGAGGGATTCGCCGTAATTATACTTCCTGACGGCAGAATTACTGAGGATTTACAAAAAGATTACGAAACAATCAAAAATATTTACAAATTATCTATACACACGCTGGTAAATTCTGATAAAATAAATCGTGTGATGAAAGTTCGTTCGCGTATGGACGGAGACTCGTATGTTTTCGGTCAAATGACGCGAAAACTGAAAAAGCTGTACAATGATCGCGGTCTTTCACATAAGAGAAGAGCAGAGCTACCCGTATTTTGTGACGATGAGGGCATTATCTGGGTGCCGGGCTTCGGGACTGCCGATAGAGTAAAGCCAACTGATATGGCTGAAAAAATAATTTATTGTTACATCGGAGAAAATGACAATGATAAATGACATTGAAAGAATTCTTATAGACGAAAAGGAACTTGACGAGACGGTGTCCCGTATCGCCAAGATGATAAGTGATGATTATGCTGGGAAGCGGCTTTTGCTTGTCTGTATTCTCAAGGGCGCGGTTGTATTCATGGGAGATCTCATGAAAAAAATCTCTATACCTGTTGAAATCGACTTTATGAAGGTTTCATCCTACGGGAATTCCACGAAAACATCCGGTTCTGTTAATATTCTTCTCGATCTTCACAGAAAGGATCTTGAGGATACGGATATTCTCATTGTTGAAGATATAATCGACAGCGGAAAGACTCTTTCCTATCTTGTCGAATATCTTCGTCTCAAGGGCGCGAGAAGTGTTAAGACAGCCACAATGCTCGACAAGCCGTCACGACGCGAGGTTGATTTTATCCCTGATTACTGCGGCAGAGAAATTCCCGATGAGTTTGTGGTAGGATACGGACTTGACTTCGCCGAAAAATACAGGGCTCTGCCTTACATAGGCATTCTAAAGCCTTCGGTGTACAAGGAATAGCCAAGCTATTAGGCGAGACAATTATTATAAGGAGATCCCCTGGTGGGGGGAATTGGTGATAATGAAATCTAACTTCAAAATTCTTATTTTCTATGGAGTTCTGATTGCTGTGATACTCATAGCCACTGCGACGCTTTTTGGTTCACAGCCCGGCGATGAAGTCATTTACAGCGAAATTTATGAGGACTTCTACGAGGAAAATGTAAAGTGGTTTGAAATCGACAGTTCAAATTCCTTGACATATGAGACAAAGGCTTCAACACTGGCAAACGGTGAGTCGGCGCCCGGCATTACAAAAACTTTCAAGCTCCGTGACCTTGACTTGTTTATGGAGCAGTTTGGCGCGATGATTGACGAACAGCTGGTTTCCGATACAATTGATTACTATGATATAGCTGAACCCAAGGAAATACCTTGGTGGATTTCATTTATGCCTTATATCATACTTGTGGTTTTAGGTATTGGATTCTGGGTATTTATGATAAGCCAAACCACGGGTGGCAAGGGCGGAAAAATCGCTAATTTCGGTAAGGCGCGCGCAAAGCTTGGCGCGGATGAAAAGAAGAAGGTGCTCTTTAAGGATGTAGCAGGTGCTGACGAGGAAAAGGCAGAGCTTCAAGAGGTGGTTGAATTTCTTCGTGATCCTGCCAAGTTTACAAAGCTTGGCGCGCATATTCCTCACGGTGTACTGCTGGTGGGTCCTCCCGGTACGGGTAAAACGCTTCTTGCTAAAGCTGTTGCAGGCGAGGCGGGCGTCCCGTTCTATTCAATTTCAGGTTCGGATTTTGTGGAAATGTATGTGGGTGTGGGTGCGTCCCGTGTCCGCGACCTTTTTGATACTGCAAAGAAAAATCCTGCAAGCATCATATTCATAGATGAGATAGACGCTGTGGGGCGCCACAGAGGTGCAGGTCTCGGCGGCGGTCACGATGAGCGCGAGCAGACACTTAATCAGCTGCTTGTAGAGATGGACGGCTTCGGCGGGAACGAAGGTGTTATCGTGATGGCGGCAACCAACCGTCCCGACATTCTTGACCCCGCACTGCTCCGCCCCGGACGTTTTGACCGTCAGATAACTGTAAATTATCCAGATATGAAGGGCAGAGAAGAGATCCTTGCCGTTCATGCCAAGGGCAAACCCTTTGAGAGTGACGTGGATCTTAAGACTCTTGCCAAGACTACCGTAGGATTCACGGGTGCAGATCTTGAGAATCTTCTCAATGAGGCGGCGCTCCTTGCGGCAAGAAAAGCAAAGAGCCTTATAGGAATGGAAGATCTTGAGGAGGCTACAATAAAAGTTCTTGTGGGACCTCACAAGAAATCAAAGGTTGTAAGCGAAAAGGAAAAGAAGCTTACCGCTTATCACGAGGCAGGTCATGCTATTGTGACAAAGCTGCTTCAGCCGGAGACTCCCGTTCATCAGATTTCCATAATTCCTGCAGGCAGGGCCGGCGGATACACGCTGTCGCTTCCTCTTGAGGATAAGTCCTATGAATCGAAGAATGAAATGGAGCGCGAGATTGTAACCCTGCTCGGTGGACGGGTTGCCGAAAAGCTTATTCTCGGCGACATCTCAACGGGCGCATCCAACGATATTCAGCGCGCTACACGAATTGCAAGAAATATGGTTACACGTTACGGTATGAGTGATGTTCTCGGACCTATCGTATACGGTTCCGAGCATTCCAGCGATGAGGTGTTCCTCGGCAGAGATTTCAACACTACACGAGACTACTCCGAGGGTACTGCTACCGTTATTGACAACGAGATCAAGCGTCTTGTTACTACCGCTTACGATACCGCAATGGAGTTGCTTAATAAGAATGTTGATAAGCTCCATTTTATCGCCGAGTTCCTTATGAAGCACGAGGTTATGGACGAGGAGCAGTTTAATGCGGCCATGGATGGCGCTCCTATGGAAACGCTGGAAGAAATGGCGGCAGAGAAAAAGCGAAGAAGCGATGAGGCTAACGAGAAGAGAGCCAAGGCTAACGAGGAGGAGCGTATTCGTCGCGAGGCAGAAAAAATTGCTCGTGGTGAGGCAAAGCCAAACGGCACCCCAGATGACGACTTCCCACCGAAGATGAAAGAATAGTTTAAGGCTTGACTTTCGCCCTCGGCGGTTTTCCGCCGAGGGCGAATTACAGTTATAAGTGAGGATTCTATATGGAAATAAAATTAAAAACTGCCCACGCCGAAGCTGTGTGCACAACACTTGGCGGTGAGCTGCGAGCTTTCAGAGCCTGCGGCAAATCTTATCTTTGGGAAGGTGACCCTGCATACTGGGGCGGTACTGCACCCGTGCTTTTTCCAACGGTAGGCTCTATCTTTGAGGAGAGCGTAAAGTTTGAGGGCGTGTCGTATCCCCTGAAAAAACACGGTTTTGCCAGAAAAATGGAGTTTAAGCCGGTTAACGCAGAGTCTGACAGCGTTACATGCGAGCTTTGCGACAGCGAAGTGACGAAAGAGGTGTATCCTTACAGCTTCCGCCTGCTTATCACTCACAAGATATGTGACGAGGGCTTCAGTACCGAATTTAAGGTAATCAACTCTGACGAAAAGCCTATATGGTTTACTATCGGCGGACATCCTGCGTTTAATTGCCCCATGAACGAGGGCGAAAAATTCTCCGACTACAAGCTTGTATTCGAGAAAGTTGAAAACGCCGACGTTATTTACACCACAAGCTACGGCGGCGGTTATATAGATACGTCATTCGCTCCCGTTGATAAATTAAGAAACACAAACGAGTGGAACCTTGCTTACAGCGACCACGACGTTGATGCGCTTATTACTCCAAAGCTTGAGAGTCGTTCTGTGAAGCTTGTCCACAAGGATACAGGCAAGGGAATTGAGATGAACTTTAACGGCTTCAACGCCCTTGGCGTATGGACACCGCCGAAAAAAGAAGCTCCCTTTGTGTGCCTTGAGCCTTGGAACGGACTTCCTGCATATATAGGTGAAACTGATTTCGAGAATAAGCCCTATGCAATAAAGCTTCCCGTGGGCGAGGAATACGCCGTTTCCTATACGGTGAAGGTGATTTCGTAAGGGTTTCAGGGAAAAGGAATCTCTCCGTCAGTCTTCGACTGACACCGCCCTTTAGGCAAGGGAGGCTAAAGCTACATTTAAATTGTATAGCCCTTATAACCTATTACATAAGAATGGAGGACGATAATGAAACACGTTGACATATACACCGACGGCGCGTGCAAGCACAATCCCGGTCCGGGCGGCTGGGGCGCTGTTATCGTCTACGGAAAAATTGAAAAAGAGCTTTCGGGCGGCGAGGCGATGACTACCAACAACCGCATGGAGCTAATGGCGGTTATCAGCGCGCTGGAAGCACTAAAAGAGCCTTGCGACGTGACCCTCACCTCCGATTCAAAGTATGTGATTGACGCTATCGAGAAAAAATGGGTCTACGGTTGGCGTAAAAATGGCTGGGTCAAGTCAGACAAAAAGCCTGCGCTGAACCCCGATTTGTGGCAGCGGCTTCTTTCCTTACTTGAAGTACACAAGGTGAGCTTTATATGGGTCAAGGGACACGCAGGACATCCATACAACGAGCGGTGTGATGCTCTTGCCTGCGCTGTCGCTGAAACCTTCCGCTAAACTCATTCACGAATTGTTTACATCAAAAAAGTCTCTGATATATTGAAAAAGCCGCCAAAAAGGTTTACAATATAATGTAAACCTTTTTAACTTTATAAGACCTACTATGTTCCATATGGAAAGGATGAATAAATACTATGACGGATAGATTGGTGTACGCCGACAACGCGGCGACCACGTCCACTTCACCTCTGGTGCTGGAAGCCATGCTTCCGTACCTTGCGGGAATATACGGAAATCCCTCAAGCCTTCATAAAATGGGCAGGGAAGCTAAGGCAGCCATCACTGCGGCGAGAGAAAAGATAGCATCTCTTATCGGTGCCAAACCGAATGAGATATATTTCACAGCAAGCGGGTCCGAGGCTGATAACTGGGCAATAAAAGGCGCGGCACATGCCCATATGAATCGCGGCAAGCATATAATTACAACAAAGATAGAGCATCATGCGGTTCTCCACACTATGAAATCTCTCGAAAAGGAAGGATTTAGTGTGACATACCTTGACACGGACTCGGAGGGCAGGGTAACTCCTGAGCAGGTAACGGCGGCAATGTGCGACGAAACCATACTCGTTGCCGTAATGTTCGCAAATAATGAAATAGGTACGATTGAGCCTATCGCTGAAATTGCGGCGGCTGTCAAGGCAAAGAACCCCAAGACCCTTGTGTTTACCGATGCTGTTCAGGCTGTTGGAGCTGTTCCCGTGGATGCGGCAGAGCTTGGCGTTGATATGCTGTCAATGTCGGGACACAAAATTCACGCTCCAAAGGGAATCGGTGCACTCTACATCAGGAACGGCGCTCGGATTAATACTCTTATCGATGGCGGAGGTCAGGAGAGAAGCAGGCGCGGAGGGACTGAAAATGTTCCTTACATTGTGGGATTTGCAAAGGCTCTTGAAGATGCTGTCAAAGGACTTCCCGAGATGTCCGCGGTTGAGGCAATGCGCGACAGACTTATTGATGAAATACTGAAGATACCAAATGTTCGTCTTAATGGTCCGCGCGAGGGCAGACTTCCAGGCAATGTCAATGTTTCCTTCGAGTTCATTGAAGGTGAAAGCTTACTTTTGCTCCTTGATATGGCAGGCATCTGCGCTTCTACAGGTTCTGCCTGTTCGTCGGCGTCTCTTGAGCCTTCCCACGTGCTGCTCACTATCGGCGTTCCCGTGGAGCAGGCACACGGCTCACTCAGACTTTCTATCGGCAGAGATACTACCGATGAGGATATAGACTACATTCTTGAAAAGCTTCCGCCAATCGTTGATAAACTAAGGATGATGAGCCCACTTTATGAGGAGAAGAATGCTCGGTAATGTCATTGAACAGCAAATGATAACGTGTTAAAAGGAGATTTTGTTATGTATAGTGAAAAGGTTATGGATCATTTCGCTAATCCCAGAAATGTGGGTGAGATTGAGAACGCGGATGCTGTGGGCGAGGTAGGAAATGCGACCTGCGGCGATATTATGAAGATGTATCTCAAAATAAATGATGATGAGGTCATTGAGGATGTAAAATTCAAAACATTCGGATGCGGAGCGGCTATTGCAACATCTTCCATGGCGACCGAGCTTATTAAGGGCAAGACTGTTGAGGAAGCGTTAAAGCTTACAAATAAGGCTGTTGTCGAGGCACTTGACGGGCTTCCGCCACAGAAAATTCATTGCTCTGTCCTTGCCGAGGAAGCGGTAAAGGATGCTATCGCTAATTACTACGACAAAAAGGGCATCAAGCACGACCTTCGAAAAGGCTGCGCCGGTCACTGCGCTACCTGTACCAAGAATCATTGATATTATATTAATCTTCCACGTGCCGCAACCACACGGGCGTTTCGGTTACCGCAAGGTCTTGGTGCTTTTCAGCTGTTATTGTGTGTCTGAATGGCATTTGGCTTTGCGAGATCACTTGGGGCGACATATTTCGGCAATATGGCAGTCAGGAGGATGCAGACATTGACAAAATCGGAAGATATAAAAAAATTCACACAAACTGCATTTGTAGGAAGCGAAGCTGACAATATGCTTCGTGTGGCGCTTGATATAGGCGAGGGACTTTTGCGCAACGGTGCCGATGTCCATCGCGTTGAATTTACAATAGAGAAAATCTGCAGGTCATACGGTGCGGTACACGTTGAAGTGTTTTCCATATATTCGCTTATACTTTCTTCTGTGCGGCTTGCTGACGGAAGCTATTCCGCACAGACAAGACGTGTGCTTGATATATCAAACAATATGCTCATGATTGAGGGATACAACAGCTTGTCGCGAACTATTTGCGAAAAGACGCCTTCATTTGATGAGGTTGATCGCCTAATACTTGAAATGAAGAACCGATGCAGATATCCCGGCTGGCTGTCTGTCATTGGGTATGTGCTTGCTTCGGGAAGCTTTGCCATATTTTTTGGGGGAGCTGTCCGAGACGGTATTGTTGCTGGTGCTATTGCTATTATTTTGTATGTGCTCGACAGAATAAACTTCGATTACTTCAACCGAATGGTAAAAACTCTGATGACTGCCTTTGTTGCGGGAATGCTGTCGGGTGTAGCCTTTAAGCTTGGACTTGCCGACAATGTGAACATGGTGCTTGTCGGAACAATGATGCTGCTTATTCCCGGGGTTGCATTAGGAAACGCTACCCGAGATCTCCTTTGCGGCGATACCATAGCCGGTTCGCTCAAGGTTGTGCAGTCCATAATCACTGCTATTGTCATAGCTATCGGTTATGCACTCTCAATAATTGTCCTTGGAGGGTGATGTAATGTTTGTTTCACTTTCTCATGCTGAAATTATTGCGATTATAGCACAGATTATAACCGCCGGTACGGGTACTCTTGGCTTTGCAATAGTATACAGAACAAGTCCGAAAAAGCTCCCCGTTGCGATGCTTGGCGGAATATTAACCTACCTTATGTATGAAGCGGTTTACCTTTTAGGGGGCGGCATTATGGCGGCGGCGTTCTGCTCCGCTCTTGTAATGGCGATTTTCTCAGAGGTGTTTGCGCGGCTGATGAAGGCACCTGCCATACTGTTTCTATTTGCCTGCCTCATCCCCATAGTGCCGGGAAACGCGCTATACAATACCATGTACAACCTTCTGTCATATAACAAGGAAAAGCTGCTTGCAAATGCCAAAATTACCATGGAAACTGTTCTTGGTATTGCCGTTGGGCTCGGAGTTGCTTCAATCATTATCGGTATAGTGATGCAGCTCATAAAGGTTATCAAAACTAAAATATCAAACAACTGACAAATTGGATGGGCGAGCTTGCCCATCCGATTTTGCTATATAACGTGGTCAAAAGAGGGGCGGCTTTCATAGTCGCTTAGCTGAATGATGCCCGTAGAGTGATAAATTGGCAGATTTCGCACAAATTGTGCAGTTTGTATAAGTGTAGAAAAAAAGCGAATAAATTTGTGCATTTTGCATCAAATGTTTTGCCTTATTATAAACAATAAACAACGCGACGGATGCAGGAAATGGGTAAATATAAATTACCTAAATGCACACAAATTATACCAATTCGACAAATAGCCCGAATATACCAGGATTATTAGCACTAAATAGTAATTATAAATTACTATAGCCGCATCGCAACAGCGGGGAAAAACCGCGCCAATGCCGGGGAGCTCAAAAACTTAAATATGAACACGCGAAAATGTTGACGCGAATGTGTTTGACGGAGAGTGTTAAAAAGATTTCAAAAAAATGCGACTATTGACTTTTTGTTGCTGTTGTGTTATTATATAGGTATGAAAAAATCGGCGGACTTGCCATGTTGAAGTGGTTGTGCGCCGACTTATTTCACTGCTTTGCGACACTTTTTGTGCATAACTTTGCGTTGGCGCCTTGACTTTTGCCACACCCATGGGCGTTTCAGAGATACAAAACGTGACCGCTTGGCTGTTTTAGAAATTTATACCCTTCAAAGTAATTCTTGGCAGGAGGAAATGTTGATGAAAAAAACCAAGTTAACAAGGTTAATTGCGTTGTTTTTATCACTTGTGACACTCGGTTCCGCGTTCAGCGTAGCGGCTGACACCGGCGAAACCGAGGAGAAGGCTTCTTCTACCGTTGGCTACGATATTGCTGACGTTCAGGACCTTCTAAACGCCGAGGAGTACGCTGAATATGCCGACAGAAATGCCGGCGTTAAGCGTGCTTCCGAGTCTATTGTGATTGATGCACTTGACTACAACAAAGAAGCTACGACCGCAGATGTGCGTGTTGAGGACGGGACTTTATATATGCCCAATTCCGGCATTGTGGCGTGGGATGTTGAAATCCCGGCCGATGCGAAATACGCAATCAAGATTGAATACAGCTTCCCGGCTGACGGTAAATCCACCGACATCGAGAGGAAATTCCGTGTTGACGGCGAGTATCCGTTTAAGGGTGCGAGATACCTTGCTATCGGTAAAGTGTGGCGCGATGATTATGTAATTAATGAGGATGGTTCAAAATCGTTCGTTCAAGACCTTCAGGGCAATGACGTAAGACCTATGAAGTACATTTCTCCCGAATGGAGAACCTACGTTTTTGAAGATTCCACCGGTTACAATGTGCATCCTTACGAGTTTGTCTTTACGGAAGGTGAACACACCATTTCCCTTGAAGCGAGCCGTGAGGTACTCATCTTAAAGTCCATAACTCTTTTCCCGTATGAGGATCTCCCGACGTATGAGGAATATCTCGAGAAGTGCGGGGACGCTTCGGCAGAAGGGGCAGAGCCCATCATCTTCCAGGCGGAGTTTACCGACGCCACATCAGATCAGACCATCTATCCCGCCAACGACAGATCGTCAGCTCTGACACAACCCCAGAGCCCTTCGCTTTCCAAGCTTAACTATATAGGCGGAACAAAGTGGCAAGGTGTCGGTCAGTGGCTAAGATATACCTTTGTGTGCGAGAAGACAGGTTTTTATGACATAGTTCCTCGCTACAAGCAGGCAGATCTTGCGGGTATGTATACCTCTCGCCGCATTTACATAAACGGTGAGATCCCCTTTGAGGAAGCTAATTATCTTCAGTTTAATTTCACAGAAGAATGGGTAACAAAACCTCTTGGCAACGGCGAAACCGAGTTTAAATTCTACTTTGAAGAAGGTAAGGAATATACAATCGAGTTTGAAGTTGTTCTCGGAAACATGAGCGATACAATCGGTCGTGTACAGAACGTGCTTGACTCTATAAACAGAGACTATCTGAAAATTCTTCAGATAACCGGCGCTACCCCGGACGAATACCGTGACTACAACTTTAACGGACTCATTCCGGATACCATCAGGGATATGTATAAACAGTATCTTGTCCTTGATGAGGTTTCGAAACTCATCACCGAGATTACCGGTGAAAAGGGCAGCAACACGGCAACTCTTGACAACATCGCTCGTGTCCTTAAGAAGATGGCTACCGACGAAGATGAGGTTGCAAATAACCTCGGAACCTTAAAGAGCTACATCGGTACACTTGGAACATGGCTTAACAGCGTAAGAAGTCAGCCGCTCTCATTCGACTATATCTGCATTCAGCCCACAGGAACAGCACTTCCCAGAGCTGAGGCGAACTTCTTTGAAGCGTTATGGTTTGAAATAAGCTCCTTCGTGATGTCGTTCTTCACCGATTATTCCAATCTTGGTGCTACGGTAGAGCTGGCTGAAGAGGACGTTATCGATGTTTGGGTACAGACAGGACGCGACCAGGCGCAGGTAGTTCGAGCAATGTGCGACAACTACTTTACCTCCACAACCAACATCGGAGTAAATCTCCGACTTGTTGTAAGCGGTACGCTCCTTCCCGCGACCCTTTCCGGAACCGGTCCCGATGTAGCGATGGAGCAGGCGCAGAGCACTCCTGTTCAGTATGCTATTCGTAATGCGGTCCAGCCTCTCAACGAATTTGATACATTTGAGGAGGTAACCTCCAGGTTCTCCGAGGCTGCAATAGTTCCGCTGTCGCTTTACGGTTCAACCTACGGTCTTCCCGAGACCCAGTCCTTCTCGATGATGTTCTATCGCAAGGACATACTTGCAGAACTGGGAATCGAGATTCCAAGGACATGGGACGATCTTATGGAGGCAATTCCCGTTCTTCAGTATAACAACATGCAGGTTGGTGTCCCGTCAAACTATCCCGGACTTCAGCTCTTCCTCTATCAGATGGGCGAGGATCTGTACGACGGCAAGGAGTACGACGATCCTAACAGCGAAGCTTACGGCGACGGCTCCAACCGTAATTGGTACGGCTCCAAGATAAATCTTGATACCAACACATCACTTGAGGCATTTGACAAACTCTGTTCTTACTTTACTCAGTATTCTTTCCCTGTTACCTTTGATCCGGCTAACCGCTTCAGAACAGGTGAGATGCCTATTATCTTCTCCGACTACGTATCCATGTACAATCAGCTTTCAATATTCGCAACGGAAATACGCGATCTTTGGGAGTTCGTACCGATTATAGGTATGGAGGACGAGGAAGGCAATATCAATAACACCGCTATTTCCACGGTAACAGCTATGGTAATGATGAATGGATGTGATAAACGTGAAAATGCTTGGAGATTCATGGATTGGTACACCACAGCAGAAACACAGTCACATTACGCTAACGAAATGGTTGCTATCGTAGGTCAGGGCGCGATGTACGCTACCGCTAACAAGGAAGCTCTTGAATCCCTGCCGTGGTCTACAACAGATCTTGAAAATATCCTTGCACAGTACAACAATCTGGCAATAATCCCCGAAATGCCCGGCGGATATATTATTGCGCGTTATGTTGGATTTGCATTCCTTGATGCATACAATAATAATTCGGATCCTGTTGAAGAAATGCTCAGCTATATTGACGACATTAACAAGGAAATCACCAGAAAACGTCAGGAATTCGATCTTCCTACACTTGAGCTTGGCCAGAGCATCGAAGAGGCGATAGCAGCGCAGAACTAAACCGCGGAAAAACAATTTGTTTCTTATTCTCCTCTGCTGACGGCAGAGGAGAATAAGGGAGAAGAATCAACTTATCTGTAAAGGAGAGAACATCATGTCACAGAACGCAGCGGCTGCCAATCAGCCAAAGCCGACTTCCCGTAAGGACATGACCAAATTCCAGTGGACTCTTAAAGAGATAGCCCGTAATAAAACTGCGTATTTTATGATCGCACCTTTTATGATTCTCTTTACGGTCTTCACCGTGTTCCCGGTCGTCCTTTCGATTATACTGAGTTTAACGGAATTCAACCTTCTCGAATTTCCTACCTTCGTTTTCCTCGACAACTATATCAGATTGTTCCTGGATGATGACATATTTATAACTGCGGCGCAGAACACTCTCGTGTTTGCGTCTATAACAGGCCCCGCATCCTATGTTATATCCCTTCTCGTTGCATGGTTTATCAACGAGCTTGGACCCAAGGTTCGTGCGGTAGTAACACTTATCTTCTACGCGCCCTCCATCGCCGGTTCGGTTTACCTTATCTGGAGCGTGCTTTTCTCCGGCGACTCCTATGGCTATGTAAACGCTTGGCTCATGGAGTTCGGCCTTATCCGAAGCCCGATTCTTTGGTTCCAGGATGCAAGCTACGTTATGGGACTCTGTATTGTAGTTGCTCTTTGGACCTCACTCGGAACCTCCTTTCTTTCGTTCATCGCAGGTCTCCAGACAATCGACAAGTCTCTCTATGAGGCAGGTGCTGTTGACGGCGTTAAGAACAGATGGCAGGAGCTTTGGTACATAACTCTGCCGACAATGAAGCCCCAGCTTATGTTCGGTGCGGTTATGGCAATTACAGGTTCATTCGGATTTGGTGCGGTAGTTACGGCACTTGCAGGCTTCCCGTCGGTTGACTATGCGGCGCACACCACCATGCATCACCTTGAGGACTACGGCGGACAGCGTGTCGAGGTTGGTTATTCTTCTACCATCGCGGTTGTACTCTTTGTGGTCATGGTAGGATGCAACCTGATTATCAAGAAACTCTTATCGAAGGTGGGACAATAATATGGCAAGATTAAGAACCAGAAAACATAAAGTTGTCCTCAACCGTTCGGTTGGAGGCGACATAGGAATTAATATAATGCTCATCCTTTTGGGCGCATTCATGTTCCTGCCGATGCTTTACGTTATCATGCAGTCACTGAAGCCTCTTGATGAGCTGTGGATGTTTCCACCTCGTTTCTACGTTATGAGCCCCACGCTCAAGAACTTTACAGACTTGTTTAAGCTCATGGGCACCTCTTGGGTTCCTTTCTCAAGATACATATTCAATACGGTATTCATATCTGTTTCAGGTACAGCAGGAAACCTTCTTCTTTCCTCGCTTGCGGCATACGCTCTTGCTAAGATTAAATTCCCCGGCCGCAGATGGATATTTGAAGTTATCGTACTTTCTCTTATGTTTAACTCTACCGTTACAGGTATCGCTAACTTCCTTACCATGAGTACACTTGGCTGGGTTGATACATATCTTGCGATAATTGTTCCCGCTTGGTGTACATCCCTTGGCTTGTACCTCATGAAGCAGTTCATGGAGACTGCGGTATCCGATGCAGTTCTTGAATCAGCGCGTCTTGACGGTGCTTCCGAGTTCTACACATTCTTAAAAATCGCGATGCCGATGGTTAAGCCTGCGTGGCTTACACTTATAATCTACTCGTTCCAGGGACTGTGGAATGCAGGTAACTCAATCTATATTTATTCAGAACAGTTAAAGACATTTAACTACGCTATTAACCAGATTGTATCCGGCGGTATTGCCCGTGCGGGTGCTGCAGCGGCTTCCCAGGTTGTCATGATGGCTGTGCCGATTTCTGTATTTATTATAACGCAGAGTAACATCATCGAAACCATGGGTTCGTCGGGTATGAAGGACTAAGGAGGGTAAAAATGAAAAAAATCTCTAAAATATTTACCCTTGCGGCCAGCATTTTGCTTATGCTCGGCTGTCTCCCACTCGGAGCAATAACACCCTATGCAACCTACACGTACTCTATAGATGGTTACGCTCTTATGTCTCCCGATGCTTACGTGCCGGACAGAAAGGTTGACTCCCAGTATATGGGACTCGATACTCCTATTGACGACCCGCGTGACCTTGTTGTGGATGCTAACAAAAATGTTTACATAGCAGACGCGGCGAACAACAGAATCGTAGTTCTTGACAGATACTACAAGCTTAAGTTTACAATTGGCGAATTCATCAACATGAACGGAGTTCCGGATAGTCTTAAGGCTCCGTCCGGTGTGTTTGTTACCGATGAGTACATCTACATTGCCGATACCGACAACAACCGTATTGTAATGTGTCAGCTTGACGGTACTTACTATAAGACCATTGAAGAACCGGATGCAGACGTTTTCCCCGCCGGCTCCATCTATAAACCGGTTGCAATAGCAGTTGATGCTTACGGTCGTATTTTTGTAGTATCATCTACCACCTACATGGGTGTTATAGCTATCAATGAGGACGGTGTGTTCCAGGGCTTTATCGGTGCTCAGAAGGTAACTGTAGACGCTCTTGACATTCTTTGGAGACGTTTCCAGACTGACGAGCAGAGAGCACTTTCTCAGCAGTACGTTTCCACCGAGTTCAACAATATAACAATTGATGAAAACGGATTCCTTTATGTAACAACATCTTCCATTCCCGAAAGCTCACAGCAGGCTTCTATTAAGAGTAAGAACAGCGAATATTCGCCTGTGAAGAAGCTCAATACGGCTGGTGCCGATATTATGAAGCGCAATGGATTCTTTAATCCCGGCGGTGAGGTTAATGTAACAAACCTCTCCACCGCTAAGATCACCGGCGCTTCCAAGATTATCGATGCGGCTGTAGGCCCGGAGGGAACATGGTCGATAATCGACGAAAAGCGTTCCAAGATCTTCACATACGATGAAGACGGAAACCTTCTCTTCGTATTTGGCGACATGGGTCAGCAGCTTGGTAACATTCTGTCTGTTGAGGCGATTGCTTACCTTGAGAATGATATTCTCGTTCTTGACAAAAACGCTGACAGTATTACGGTATTCAGACGGACCGAATACGGTGATCTGCTTATTGATGCCATCAAAAATACCAATGAGCGCAACTATGATAAGACCGTTGACTTCTGGACCGAGATTCTTAAGAGAAACAACAACTTCGACACTGCCTATATAGGCATTGGTAAGAGTCTTTACAGAAATGCGGAATATGAGGAGTCTCTTGAGTATTACAAGGCAGCCTACGATACCGATAATTATTCAGAGTCTTTCAAAGAGATAAGAAAAGCATGGATCTCGGATTGGATTCTGCTCATTCCTATCACGGTTATCGTTCTTGTGGTGCTTTTCGTCCTCTTCAACAAGTATGCTACAAAGCTCAACAAGAAAACCCAGCTTAAAAAGGGCAGAAAGACGTTCTGGGAGGAGCTTATGTATGCCCAGCATCTGGTAGTACATCCTTTTGACGGATTCTGGGACCTTAAGCATGAGCAGCGCGGCTCGGTAAGAGCTTCCTTAGTATGGATTGCGCTTACTGTGCTTGCATTCTACTATCAGGATGTGGGAACCGGTTACATTTTTGATCCACGTCAGCAGTCCTCCACCATATTCGTACAGATAATAGCTGTTGTGGTTCCGCTGCTTCTTTGGACCATAGCTAACTGGTGTCTCACCACGCTGTTCGACGGTGAAGGCAGCCTCAAGGACATTTTCGTTGCTACCAGCTACGCACTTGTTCCTCTGCCCATTCTTATCATTCCTTCAGTTATCATTTCTAACTTCTCGATAGCTTCAGAGGCGACCATCATCAATCTTCTCGTTTCTTTCGCGTTCATCTGGGCAGGACTACTTATCTTCTTCGGCTCGATGGTTACTCACGATTACGGCTTCTCGAAGAACATTCTTACTTCCGTTGGTACCATACTCGGTATGGCGATAATCATGTTTATCGGTGTACTTTTCTCTACGCTGCTTTCTAAGATAGTAAGCTTTATTTCCAGCATAATCACCGAAATTTCGTACCGTTTGTAATTACAGGATAGGAGTTATAGTAAATGAAAAAATTCAGATTATTATCGGCATTCCTGACTGTTGCAACGGTTTTTGGAATGTTCTCAGCAGTGCTTCCCGTAAGTGCATCTAATGCGGCTGCGGATGCGGCAATTGTACCCGGTATCGATCCAGAAACCGGACTTACAACTATAGATTATCTGACACAGGAATTTAAAACTCCCGAGGATAAGCTTGCAACAATGACAAAATACCTCTCAAAGGCAGGTATGGAGCTGTATGTTGAGCCTATTTCCGGAGAGGTCGCCTATGTTAATACTAAAACCGGTCAGATTCTCTTCTCGAATCCATATGATGTGGCAAGCACCTCCTCCGCTAAATCGGTAAAAGAGGAACTGCTTTCCCAGATCGTTATCAAGTACTCTGACAACTCATCCGAGATCGAAATGTTCAGCTTTATTGAGGCTTGTCAGAGAGGTCAGATCAACGTAAAGAAAATCAAGAACGGTGTGCGTGTGGAGTATACTATGGGTCGTGTGGAGACCCGTAAGCTGGTTCCCAAGCAGATCAAAAAGGAGCGTTTTGAGGAGCTTATTCTCGCGAACGTTCCCGAAGGTACAGCCAGAAACCGTTTGAACGCGTACTACACCTTGCAGGATCCGAACGCTCCCTCGCTGACCGAGCGTTTGAGAGGTGAGCTTATTGCTTCATTCCCCATATGTGAGCAAATGGCAATCTACACCTTCGACCCCTATGCGTCTGAACGTGACCTTAATATGATCGAAGATATTATAAAGACGTACTGCCCCGAGTATACGTACGAAATGCTTGAAGAGGATCATCTCATCACAGGTTATGAGGGTACCGACGTTGTACCTGTTCTCTTCAGACTTTCTCTTGAGTACACTCTCGATGAAGATGGAAATCTCGACGTACGTCTCCCTGCTAACGGTATTCGTTTTGACGAAAGCTCGTATCAGCTTACGTACATCAGTTTGCTTCCTTGGTTTGGTGCAGGTTCTTCCGAATGGGAGGGTTACACCTTTATACCCGACGGTTCCGGCGCACTGGTACGTTTCGAGGATGTGAAAAACAAGCAGATTACCATCACCGGTAAGATCTACGGTCAGGACTATGCTTATCAAGAGGTCAGTGGACAGAACAGGGAAATAATGAGGATGCCGGTCTACGGAATTGTTGAGTCCAACAGCTGGAATCCTACGAAGCTTACCGAGGCGCAGATCGAAGCTGGTGAGGTTGCTCCTAAAATGCCCGAGGGCAAACAGTCCAGCGGCTTTTTGGCAATAATTGAAGAGGGTGACTCACTTGCCGAAATCAGTACCGAGCACGGCGGAGCTCTCCATAAGTACAACACGGTTTACACCACATTCTATCCAAGACCTAAGGACACTTACAATCTTGCAGAGTCCATTTCAGTTGGTTCAAATGCTAAATATACAGTAGTCTCCGAACGCAAATACACCGGAAGCTACCGTATCAAGTACATTATGCTGACCTCTGATGAGTCAGCCGAGGCGGCAGGTATTGATGACTATTACGAAGACAGTTATGTAGGCATGGCGAAGGCTTACAGAGACTACCTAATCAAAAAGGGAAGTCTTACTCAGATTGAAGACGCCGGCGATTCAATTCCTCTCTATATTGAGACCTTCGGTGCTATGGAGACAATGGAGAAAATTCTCTCTGTTCCTGTTAAGGTACTGAAGCCACTTACTTCCTTTGATGATCTTCGTACAATGTACGAGAAGCTGGATGAGGCGAACATAACAAATGTTAACTTCAAGCTTACAGGTTATACAAACGGAGGAATGACCGCAACTGCTCCATACAATGTGGAATTTGAAAAAGCGGTTGGCGGCAACGACGGCTTTACCGATTTTGTAAGCTATGCTTCCGAAAATGACATTGGAGTGTATCCCGACTTCGATTTTGCAAATATCGCAGGGTTTGGTTCATTTGACGGTATCTCCAACAAGAAGCATCTTGTAAAGACTATGGATAACCGTTACACCACCAAGCGTTACTACGATTCCACACTCCAATCCTTCGAGCGTGGTCACGCACTGGCAGTATCACCTTCCGTATATGAATATCTTCTTGAGGGCTTTAATGCGGATTATTCCAAGCTCGCTCCTATAGGTGTTTCAGTATCCACACTGGGCACAGATCTTAACTCCGATTTCGACAAGAAAGATCCTTACAACCGCGAGGATTCCAAGGAGTTTACAATGGATGCGCTTGCTTCTCTTGAGGAAAACTACGAAAGCGTTATGATTGAAGGCGGTAATATGTACGCAGCTCAGTATGCAGAGCATATTATCGGTGTACCGCTCGATTCCAGCCGTTACTCCAATGCCGGCGAGGCGGTACCTTTCATGGGTATGGTACTTCACGGATGCGTAAACTTCTCCGGCGGTGCTATTAACATGGCGGGTGACACACAATATGAGCTTCTCAAGGCAATAGAGAACGGTTCATCCATGTATTTCACTCTTTCAGCACAGAATACTTCGCTTCTTAAGGAAGATAAGCAGTACAGCAAGTACTACTCTGTGGGGTTTGACATCTGGTATGATGAGCTTGTGGAGCTTTACACAACACTCAATGAGATTCTTGCAGATCTTCAGGATAAGCAGATAGTTGACCACGAGTTCCTTATCGGTGAGCGTATTCCTTCCGAGGAGGAGATTGAAGCAGACAAAATAGCAGCAGAAGAGGCTGCACTTGCTTCCGCGCTGGAGGAAGAGATATTAGCACAAAAGGATGAAAAGGCGGCTCTCCTTAT
Organism: Candidatus Flemingiibacterium sp.; assembly: GCA_045589075.1. Taxonomy (GTDB): domain Bacteria; phylum Bacillota; class Clostridia; order Oscillospirales; family CAG-272; genus Flemingiibacterium. The sequence goes on along the minus strand of JAZNFI010000053.1, from coordinate 6,019 downwards.
AGAACGCCTTGTGGCAACCTACGGTAGGGACGCAGTTTCTTACGCCGGAAATGGCGAGGCCAGCGATTTCAATACCGATAAGGTGGACCCGAATGCTTACGTTTATACTAAGTACACCTCTGACGACGGAAGAATCGTTAAGGTTACATACGAAGGGAATAAAGCATTCATCCTTAACTATAATAACTTTGACATTACTGTAGTTGACGATGGTAAAACCTATACAGTCGGAGCACTTGAGTTCGCTCGAGTTAAATAAGAAAGGAGAGGTATAAATGAATAACACAGTTAGCGCATCTAAAAAACGCAAGCGCGGAGCCTCTCTGGACGCTCGTAAAGCTCGTTCGGGATATGTATTTGTCGCTCCCTTTGTATTAAGCTTTATTATAATTTATCTTCCGATAGTAATTGACTCAATTCGGTTCAGCTTTAACAAGGTTAAGATCGGACAGGGTGCCGGTTTTACCCTTGAGTTCGTTGGCTTGGAAAACTATCAGAGTGCTCTCTTTGTAGATCCCGGTTTTGTTCAGACACTGACATCCGGTATCCAGCAGCTTATATTTGATATTCCGGCTATCGTAATTTTCTCACTTTTCATGGCAGTGCTTCTCAATCAGAAGATGATGGGCCGTGCGGCGTTCCGTGCGATATTCTTCATCCCGGTAATTATTTCTACCGGTATTGTAGACAGTATCGACCAGTCAAACACCATGCTTGATTACATGGGCGATACCGAGTCCGGTATTAACGACGGTTCAGGTCAAAACACCACCTCCGAAATACTGTCGGCGGTGGACATCGAACGATTGTTTGAAAACATGAAGGTCGGTACAGAGCTTGTTGAGTATGTTGTAAATATGGTTAACAACATTTACGACATTATCAACCGTTCCGGTGTTCAGATGCTTATTTTCCTTGCAGGTCTCCAGTCTATCTCCCCCGCGATTTACGAATCCTGTGATATAGACGGTGCAACCGCTTGGGAAACCTTCTGGAAGATCACCTTCCCGATGATAAGCCCGATGATTCTGGTAAATGCGATATATACCGTAATCGACTCTTTTACGTCGCAGTCGAATCAGGTTATGACCTACATCTCCACCGTGTACAAGCAAACGGGCGGTAATGTTCTCAGTTCGGCGATGGCTTGGATATACTTCCTCATCGTTCTTCTTATCATCGGTTTGGTGGCACTGATTCTAAGCTCGTATGTCTTCTATCAGAAACGCGATTAAGGAGGTAAGAAAATGAATTCTCAACAGGCACCAAAAGCTCCCCGTATCATGAAGGAGAGCAAAAACAAAATAAGAGTTGAGTTTGAAAGAACACCTCTGCTTGAGCGTCTCAAGTCTAGGTATCTGACCTTGAACTTCCTCACGAATGTAGTCTTCAAGATATTCAGACTCGTCCTTCTTATCGGTATTTCATATGTAATTCTTTTCCCGTTCTTCGCAAAGATTTCCGGTTCTTTTATGAGCCGCGAGGATTTTGTAGACGTAACGGTAAAACTCATTCCGAAGTACCCCACACTTGACACCTACAGAGCTATCATAAGCGAGAACAGTTACATTGAAGCATTGTTCAACACGTTTACGCTTTCGGTGCTGTGCGGTCTCATTCAGACCTTTATGTGCTGCGTAATCGGTTACGGTCTTGCAAAGTTCAAGTTCAAGGGCAACAAGCTGGTATTCTTCCTTGTTATCTTTACAATGATAGTTCCTCACAGAACTCTCCAACTCTCTATGTTCATGAAGTTCAGATTTTTCGATGTGTTTGGAATATTTGAACTTCTGATGGGTGAAGCCCTGAACCTTAATAACTCCTACTGGCCGTTGGCTCTGCTTTCATTAGGCGGCTTGGCGTTTAAGAACGGACTTTACATCTTTATGATGCGTCAGTTCTTCCGTGGAGTTCCTGATGAGCTTGAAGAATCTGCTTACATCGACGGAAGCGGAGTTTTCAGAACATTCCTTACGATCATTCTCCCGCTTTCCGTTCCTATGATGATTACAATCTTCTTGTTCGCCTTCTCTTGGCAGTGGACTGATAACTTCTACACCACTGTATTCTTTACAAAGGCCAAGATGGTTATGATGCCGGATATTATTGCCATACCAAAAACCTTGGATACACAATATGCGGCTCAGAATCTATATGAATCCGCGATCAAGAACACCTGCGGTATCCTCATTCTTGCTCCTCTGCTTATAATGTATGTCTTCCTTCAGAGATACCTTATCGGTGGCATTGAGCGTTCCGGTATCGTTGGTTAATAGGTACAAAAAATCCGACCCGTACTTTTGGGTCGGATTTTTCATGTTTGTATAAACACTGTAAGACCCCACGACAGCTCCAAGCTTGCCTGTTGTGGGGTCTTACAATTACATTATAATAGTTCCTTCATAGATCTTATTCGCATCTCCGCTTAAGAATACTGCCTCGTCAGTATAGCGGATAATCAAATCACCGCCGCGGAGCTTCACCGTAATATCGGTGTTCTTCTGACACAAACCGTTTTCAACCGCTGCTACAACTGCCGCACAAGCACCGCTTCCGCAAGCGAAGGTCTCACCCGAGCCACGCTCCCATACACGCATCTTGAGAGTTGTGGGATTCAGTACCTTTATAAACTCGGTATTGGTGCGTTCAGGGAAAAGCTGGTCGTTTTCAAACTTTGGACCGATTGTTTCAAGGTCGAGATTGTCAAGAGTATCATCAAAGTCCTCGTCGAAAACTACACAGTGTGGGTTGCCCATGGAAACGCAGGTGATACGGTAGCGTCCGCCTGCAATCTGCGCAGGAACGCCGATTACGTTGCGCAGTGACATCTTCACGGGGATAAGTGAGGGGTTAAGCTCTGCTTTACCCATGTTAACGGTAACAGTCTTTACCTCGCCGCTTACCTTGGTAACATCTGCCGAGCGGATACCGCTGAGGGTTTCAACGGTAACGGTCTCTTTGTCAACCATCTTGTTGTCCACGATATATTTAGCCACGCATCTTGTAGCGTTGCCGCACATTCTTCCTTCGCTTCCGTCAAGATTGAACATACGCATCTTAACATCTGCAACATCAGAGGGACAGATAAGCACTACGCCGTCGCCGCCAATGCCGAAATGACGGTCGGAGAGTCTTATAGCAAGTCCTTCGGGATTGTCGATACGCTGGTCGAAGCAGTTGAAGTAGATATAGTCGTTGCCGCAGCCCTCCATCTTGGTGAACTTCAGTGCAGCTTTGGTGGTACGCATATCGTTGATGTTCACAAGCTCGGTGGAGTGCTGTGAATAACGGCTCTTTAGGCAGTCAGCAATAGCGTTTGCCGTGTCAATGGAAGTAAGACAGGGAATAGCACGCTCAACCGTCTTGCGGCGAATCTTAACGCTGTCGCGGGTAGGAATACGACCCTTTGCAGAGGTGGAGATAACGTAGTCGATTCTGCCCGATTCAATAAGCTTCAGGGTGTTGTTGTCGCCCTCGTGAATCTTGTCTACAATCTTCACCTTCATGCCGTAGTCCTCGATAATCTTTGCAGTTCCGCGTGTTGCGTAAAGCTCGAAGCCAAGGTCGTAGAACTTCTTTGCAGTTTCGCCGATTTCAGACTTGTCGGAGTCGCGGACGGTAATGAATATACCGCCTTGCTTCTTAAGCTTGTAGCCTGCCGCAACGAGACCCTTGTAAAGTGCCTCCTCACGGGTGCTTGCAAGTCCGAGAACCTCACCGGTGGACTTCATTTCGGGACCAAGGTGGTTGTCAACGTTCATAAGCTTTTCAAAAGAGAATACGGGAACCTTGATAGCAACGTAGGGGGAAGTTTTGTAAAGACCCGTACCGTAGCCCATATCAGCGAGCCTTTCGCCGAGCATACAACGGGTTGCAAGGTCAACCATGGGAACACCCGTAACCTTGCTTATATAGGGGATAGTTCTCGAAGAACGGGGGTTAACCTCGATAACATAGAGTTTGTTCTGATAGATAAGATACTGGATATTTACAAGACCCATTATCTTAAGGGATACAGACAGATTTTTGGTGCACCGGATAATCTCCTCACGAAGCTTGTCCGTAATATTCCATGCAGGATAAACCGCAATGGAGTCGCCGGAATGGATACCCGTTCTTTCAACGTGCTCCATAATGCCGGGAATGAGAATATCATCACCGTCACAGATAGCGTCAACCTCAAGCTCTATACCCATAAGGTACTTGTCGATAAGCACCGGGTTTTCGATGTTGTTTGCAAGGATTATCTTCATATATTCCTTGATGTCGTCCTCTGTAAATGCAATAATCATGTTCTGACCGCCAAGAACGTATGAGGGACGCATAAGAACGGGGTAGCCGATGCGGCTTGCCACAGTGAGGGCTTCCTCGGTAGTCATTACGGTGTAGCCCTGGGGACGTGCCACCTTGTTTTCTTCAAGCAGTGCGTCAAAACGCTCTCTGTCCTCTGCCGCGTCAATGGAGTCGGCAGAAGTTCCGAGAATGTTTACGCCGTGCTCGCTCATATATTTTGTGAGCTTGATTGCCGTCTGACCGCCGAATGCCACAACTACACCGAAAGGCTTTTCAGTTTCGATGATGTTCATTACATCCTCGGGGGTAAGAGGCTCAAAGTAAAGTCTGTCGGCGGTGTCGAAGTCGGTGGAAACGGTTTCGGGGTTGTTGTTTACGATAACCACATCGTAGCCAGCCTTTTTAAGTGACCATACACAGTGTACCGAAGCATAGTCGAACTCGATGCCCTGACCGATTCGTATAGGACCCGAACCGAAAACGATAACCGTTTTCTTACTTGGGTCTTTCTTCTTCTCGATAAACTCGGCAGCCTCGTTTTCGTCGTCGTAGGTGGAGTAGAAATAGGGAGTGTTTGCGGAGAATTCTGCGGCGCAGGTGTCAACTACCTTGTAAACGGCGCTCTTGTGCATTCCTTTGGGAAGCGCCTTGCCCGAAAGCTCCTCAATAAGCTTGTCGGGGAAGCCGAGAACCTTTGCTTCCTTGTAAAGCTCCTCGGTAATCTTGCACCCAGTCAGCTTTCTCTCCATTGCGATAAGGTTAAGAAGCTTGTTAAGGAACCACTCGTCAATCATAGTGATTTCATGAATCTTCTCAATGGTTGTTCCGCGGCGAAGTGCCTCAAAAACGATAAAAAGACGCTCGTCGTCCACGTTGTGAAGTCTCGATGCTATATCCTCGTCAGTAAGCTCACGGTATTTCTTGTGAGAAAGGTAGTTCATGCCAATCTCAACACCGCGTACAGCCTTCATCATAGCCTGCTCGAAGGAAGTACCGATAGCCATAACCTCGCCCGTTGCTTTCATCTGTGTTCCAAGTGTACGCTTTGCGTAAACAAACTTATCAAAGGGCCACTTGGGGAATTTTACAACCATATAGTCAATGGTAGGCTCAAAGCAGGCATAGGTAGTGCCCGTAACCGCGTTGAGAATTTCGGGAAGAGTGTAACCGATTGCAATTTTCGCCGCAACCTTTGCTATTGGGTAGCCCGTAGCCTTGGAAGCCAGAGCAGAGGAAGGGGAAACACGGGGGTTAACCTCGATAACCGCATATTCCTTGCTTTCAGGGTGAAGAGCGAACTGACAGTTACAGCCGCCCTCAATTTTAAGCTCCTCGATAATGTCGAGAGCTGCAGAACGGAGCATCTGATACTCGTCATCGGAAAGTGTAACGGCGGGAGCTACAACCACGGAATCACCGGTGTGAACGCCTACGGGGTCAACGTTTTCCATAGAGCAAATGGTTATTACGTTGCCTGCACCGTCACGCATTACCTCAAATTCGATTTCCTTCCATCCGGAAACGCACTTTTCTACAAGCACCTGATGGATAGGCGATGCTTTGAGACCGCCGTTTGTGATTTCGATAAATTCTTCCTCGTTGTAGGCAATACCGCCGCCCGTTCCGCCAAGTGTGAACGCAGGGCGGATAATAAGGGGATAGCCGTTGGCAGCCGCAAATTCAAGTGCAGAGCCAAGGTCGTTTACTACAACAGAGGGGATACAAG
>JAZNFI010000052.1:0-12826 GCA_045589075.1 Candidatus Flemingiibacterium sp. | reverse complement strand
GATAGCATTTCGGTGAGGGCGGTGTGCTTGTTCTTTTCGCAATTTTTTGACAATTTTGATAATACTGTAATAATACATTTTTTCAAAAAAATTAAGCACAAAAACTGTAAAATGAAGATAATTAAAGAAAAATAACAAGTTAAGGTAAAATTCCGGTCAATTTGAGGCAGAAAGCTGCCTGTTGGCTGCGTTTTTATACTGCCTGTAGGCTGTATCAAGGGTGGTTTTCGTTGTCACTGCTTTTTTTACCGCACCGTAGGATGCATCGTCAAGGTATGAGAATCCGGAGGCGTATACATGAGCAAAATCCACGTGGGGGGATTCGCAGATTATATCAAGCATTTGTGCAGATTGGCTGTCGCGCAAAATATAGTTAAGACTGTAGTTTTTATACGCATTCAGCGTGTATTCGTAGGCGGCAGCATTTATGGCGCGCAGGATAAGCCCCGAAGTTTCGTATCCCGGAGTATTTACCAGGGCGCAGAAAACAGGAGAATTATCGGTCATAGGGGTTATATATCCCTCGTCAGCTTCATCGTATTTAGGCATGGGAAGTATACCCCAATTGTCGGTACTGTCGCTTATCAATGAAGTGAGACACAAGCTGTCAACAAGGAACATTAAATTTCCCGTACTGAATTCTTCGCGAATTACATTTCCGCGTTTACCCGAAAAGCTGTTATCCTTATAAATAAGCTTCATTAGCTTGTTTACAATGCCCTTGGCTCTATCATACAGCTCGCCATCGAGATAATTTACTTTAGGAACGCTTCCCGGCTCATTCGACACATAGGAAATCCCCATTGACAGTGCTGCATGGGGGATGAAGATGTTGTTGTCCGCAAAGGCTCCGTGACCCAAAACGCCTGTGGAAGCGGCTAAATTTGCAAGCTCGCCGAACTTGTCCCATGTCCAGCTTCCGTCAGAAACCGCATCATAAAGGCTATCTGCACCGATGGCGGTTGCTATATCCTTGTTGAAATAAACGCACTCCAGGTAATCCGGATTAAGACAAGCAGCACCCGCAACGGCGTATAGTCCGTTTTTGAATGTGGAGGCTTCTACTGAAGAGGCATTAAAATATTCTTCCGTAAAGTCGGAATGGGGGAGGCTGTAAAGATTGGCAAGCAACCCTTCGGCATGATAAGCTCCCACATCGGACAGCTCTATTGCCATAAGGTCGGCAAGATACATATCGGAGTTGTAAGCTACCTTTGCCGCTTCAAAAAGCTCCTTGGAAGTATAGCTTTTTGAAATTATGTGAGTATTGTACTTTTCCTCAACAGCGCGCCGGCAATCTGCTCGAGAAGCAAGAACCGGGTCACCGTCTGAATTCACGGGGCACACTGTTTCATTATCTATTGTGGCGATTATAACCGAGGATGCAGAAAGATCGCTGTCGCGGAGCTCTATAAGTCTGGCGCGAGCCTTTTCTGAATCGGTGGGCTCCGGGCTGGTTATTATTACATCAGTGTCGGCAGAGGTTTCACTTTCGGTCATTTGTGTATCGGCAGGCTCTGTACCGGTATCAGCAGTATCACCCATGTTCCATTCAATAATACCGCAGGAGGAGATGGATAGGGTAAGCCAGCAGGCGAGAAATACCGATAGACAGCGGCTCAGTCTTTTTTTCATTGTTCTCTCCTTGTAAAATCTGTAAGATGTTTTTCTTTTTCGGAACATTTTGAGATGTAGAGGTGTCTAACTACAAGAGCCAAGCTTCAACTCTGTTGATAGTGAAGCCTTTTTCGGAAAAATTCTTCTCATATTCGGTCATTATGTTTTCCGCAGCCCATTGGCTGCGGTGAAGATCGTATGTGAGATTTTCGAGTCTGAAGCCACATTCTCGGAATTCGTCTAAGGAAAAATCGAAGAGTCCCCTGTTGTCTGTTTTGAAAAAGATGGCACCGTCAGGCTTCAGTATTCTTTTGTACTGTTCGAGAAAATTTCTGTGAGTGAGACGTCTTTTGGCGTGTCCCGCTTTAGGCCATGGATCGGAAAAGTTAAGATATATTCGATCTACAGATCCGCTGCCGAAAACATCCCACAGTTTAGCTATGTCTCCTACTATGAACCGCACATTTGCAAGCTCTGCCGCTTTGCATTTTTCCATTGCAAGCACAGCCACGTCCGCTACACGCTCAAGAGCAATTAGATTTGTATCTTTATACTTTTCGGCAAGTCCGCAGATAAAGGCTCCTTTTCCGCAGCCTATCTCCAACCACAGAGGGCGATTTTGGTCGGAACCGAAAATGTTAATTACATTTTCTTTATTAATTACCGTATTTTGGAGAATAAACTCGGAACACGCGTTAATTCTTTCGGCTCCGTGCTTTTTTTTTCTCATTCTCATATTGCATTTTGCTCCCTTTTTTGGTAGAATAGTATTATGAAGGTTCTTTTTTTACGCGAACAAATACATTATATCACAGTTTTGTGATTATTGGTACATTATTTTGAAAATTTTTTTGGATTTTTGCACGGCTGTGTGCTGACGGATCCAATAATGGAGGATGAACCGAAAAAATGACAGATAAGCAGGCTTTTATTGATAAGCTTAGCGCGGCTTTGAAGCTTCGCGGAGTATCCGAGGTTGATGCTGCCACCTATATTGAACGCTTCGAGAAATATTGGGATCGCATGGCAGAAGAAAACGGTGAGACATCGAGGCGTCTCTCGGATACGGAGTTGGTTGCAGATGCTATTGCGGCACAGGTTTCCGAGCGCACCTCGGAGATCGATCTTCTTGCGGAACGTACAATGACGGTTGACGCTGTTGCGCCCACAGAGGAGATTACAATATCCTCAGATGAGGATGGGCTGTATGATGACTGCGATTCGCTTTACTCGGATGAGGCGGAGTGCCTTATCCCATTGGAGGAAATGTCGGTTACTGTCAACGATGGCGCTGATGAACAAATGCTTGATGAGGGGCGGCTTCCTGAATACAAGCCCCAGGAAAACATTCCTGCGTCCTCGACCTTCAAGCTGCTGGCGGCGGCATCGCTTCCCATTACCATTCCACTGGCGGTTGTGTTTTTTGCGTCATTTGGTGTTTTATGGCTGGCAATAATTGCTCTTATGGTAGCGGCTGTTGGTGCTGTGGTGATGTTTGCCGCCGGTGGGGCAGCTGTGTCCCTTGTGGGTATCGTATTCGGCGTCATTCAACTGTTTTCGGACAGCGTGGCAGTGGGAGTTTATGAGATAGGTTTGGGAGTAACGGTAATAGGAGTAGTTATGCTCGTGTGCATCCTGCTTTACAATCTTGCCGTGAGACTAATGCCTTTTTTAATGAAGCTTGTATTCAAGCTGTTCAAGTACACTATTTTAAAGCTTAAGGAGCTATACAGACATCTTAAGAAGGAGAGTGCCAAGCTGTGAAGCCTACGTCGATAATATTTTTAATCGTTTCCGTGCTTCTGATAATATCCGGAATTATAACTATGGGTGTTGCAAACCGTCTGGGAGCTGCCGAGGGTATTGTGCTTGCGGAGACTCCGGGGGATTCGGACGAGCACACGGTAACATACGAATACGAAAATGGCAGTGTGCTCAAGATAACAGCTTCGGTGAGAGATGCTGATGTGAACATAATAGGCGGTGCGGCAAGGTCTTATGTTGAGCTTATCAATTTCTTTGAGGGCACATATGAACTTACGGAATCCAACCGTGTGCTTACCGTTAGGGATAGCGTTGATCTTACAAGCCCTGACGGAATAGCATCGTTTGCGATGAATTTTAAGGGCCTCAGGGGAATAGTCAATCAGATAAACTCAATGGGACTTAAAAAAACTGTAAACATCTATCTGTCCGACGTTTATCCTGTAAATGTTGTTGAATGTTCGGTTGGCGAGGGTTCGGTTATCATAACGGGAAACAAGTCTGCCACAGATTACATTATTAATATCGAAAAGGGAAATATCCAGCTCACAGATGTGACTACAACCTCCAAGCTGGATGCAACGATTGTCGAGGGCGGTGTGATTCTTGATAACTGTGGAATAACACGGTTTGTCTGTGATCTCGAAAACGGTTCGGTTCAAGCAACGGCAAAGCTTTCGAGGGTCGAGGCTGATATTGCAGCAGGTGATTTTTTGCTTAAGTTGATCGATGGGCTCGAGATTGTCGGGTTTGAGCTTGTGTGCCAGAGCGGTTCAGTTAATTTTAATGGAATAAATCACGGTGGAATATTTCTTCAGGAAAATCCCACCACGGAAAATCTTATCGCTGTGACGGTAGGAGTAGGTGACATTGTTGTTGAGGGATAACACCAATTCGCTTTGTATAATTTGACGAAAATATTGATGCTGATACAGCTGCGTAGGGGTGTAGTACAAGTTGCGCGGTTTTAATAAATTAAAAATTAAATTGGTGTCAAACATGTAATATTGGTAAAAAACGCTGACACATTGTGCATCTGATACAAATAAAAGAGCTAAATTTTGGGGAAAAGGGCTCTTCCCTTTTCGACAAATATTTGGTACAATAATATGCGTATATTAGACTGCAATTGGTAAGACATCTACGGTCGGCTTCATGAATTAAGGAGGAAATATTAAAATGGCAAGTTTATCTTTAAGACACATTTACAAGAAGTATCCCGGCGGCGTTACCGCTGTATCTGATTTCTGCCTTGAAATCAAGGATAAAGAATTTATTATCTTTGTAGGACCTTCCGGATGCGGTAAGTCCACCACCCTTCGTATGATCGCAGGTCTTGAGGAGATTACCGAGGGTGAGCTCTTCATCGGTGACAAGCTGGTAAATGACGTAGCTCCCAAGGACAGAGATATTGCGATGGTTTTCCAGAACTATGCTCTTTATCCTCATATGTCTGTGTTTGATAACATGGCATTCGGTCTTAAGCTTCGCAAGGTACCCAAGGAAGAAATTAAGAGAAAGGTTGAGGAAGCAGCTCGTATCCTCGACATTACCCACCTTCTTGACAGAAAACCGAAGGCGCTCTCCGGCGGTCAGAAGCAGCGTGTTGCACTCGGTCGTGCAATCGTTCGTGACCCGAAGGTATTCCTTCTCGACGAGCCGCTCTCTAACCTGGACGCAAAGCTCCGTGCTGCCATGAGAACCGAGCTTACCAAGCTTCATAAGAGACTCGGTACTACATTTATCTACGTTACTCACGACCAGGTCGAGGCTATGACCATGGCAAGCCGCATCGTAGTTATGAAGGATGGTCTTATCCAGCAGGTAGACACCCCTCAGAACCTTTACGATTCTCCTTGCAACATCTTCGTTGCAGGCTTTATCGGAACTCCTCAGATGAACTTCATCAATGCGAAGCTTGTTAAGAACGGTGATGGTGTTAACATCGAGTTCGCTGGCAACTCCATCAAGCTCCCTGCTGACAAGGCAAACAACGAAGCTCTCAAGGAGTACATCGGCAAGGAGGTTATAGCAGGTCTTCGTCCTGAATGTATCCACGACGAGCCTATGTACCTCTCCAGCATGGCAGACAGCGTTATCACCTGTAACGTTGACGTTACCGAGCTTATGGGTAATGAAATCTTCCTTTACCTGGCAGCAGACGAGGATCAGTCCCTTACCGCTCGTGTATCCTCTCGCTCCACCGCAAGAGCAGGCGACTCCATCAAGGTTGCTCTGGACATCTCCAGACTTCACATCTTTGATAAGGACACAGAGCGCTGCATCGTTCACTAATCAAAAAACAAAATGGCTGTTACACATTTGTGTAGCAGCCATTTTTTGTTATATGAATTAAATTTTCGCCGTGATAACCGTTGCACCGGCAGATTTAATTGTAAACTTGCCCATACCGGCAGGCATATAGTAGGTTTCGCCCTTATTGAACGCGTATTTTTTTTCGTTATACTCGATGGAGCCGCTTCCTTCAATAAAGGTGAGAGAGAGAAAACTGTCGGCGTCTGCTTTAAGGGTAAGCTCGGTAAAATCGTATTTATCTACCGTGAATTTGTCGCAGGCGGCAAGAAGGGTAGAAGTGCGATCCGAAGCGTTTGCAAAACGAAGCTTTTCCACGTCCTCGGGGGTATAATTTACAATAACGTCACGTGCTTTTTCAACGTGAGTTTCGCGGGGTTTGCCGTCCTTGCCCAGTCTGCCGTAGTCATACACGCGGTATGTGACATTGGAATTCTGCTGTATTTCACATATAAGAATTCCAGCACCGATTGCGTGAACAAGACCTGCAGGGATAAAGAACACGTCGCCTTTTTTTACCTTGACTTTTGTGAAAAGCTCCTCAACTGTATTTTCGGCAACAGCCTTGTTGTAGGCTTCAATGCTGTAGTCGGGCTTTGTGCCGATAACAAGCTCTGAACCCTCCTCGGCGTCAACTATGTACCACATCTCGGTTTTTCCAAACTCGTTTTCGTTTTTAAGAGAATACTCATCGGCAGGATGCACCTGAATCGAGAGTCTGTCACGGGCGTCTATGAATTTGATTAGCAGAGGGAAGCGATCACCGTCATATCCGTTTCCTATAACGGCGTAGGTTGCCTTTTCGATGTACTCGCCCAGGGGCATGCCTGCATATTCGCCATTTTCGATTACGTTCATTCCGTCAGGTCTTACGGTAAGCTCCCAGGACTCGGCAATGTTGTCGAAGTCTGCTTTTTTGTTATATTCTGTTTTTAATTTACTGCCGCCCCATATAATTTCCTTCATGGCAGCAGTTAATTTGAGAGGGTAAAGCTTCATGTTCCATACCTCCGACGATATGTATATTTTATTTTTTTTGACTAATACTTATTTATGTAAATTTCCCTCAGGAAATTTAAAATATTGCATTATGCAAGGAGTATTCAAGATGAATAACGAGAAGAATCAGAATCAGAATCAGAACGAAAACAAGAATCAGAACCAGAACAACCAGAACCAGAATCAGAATAAGAACCAGAACAAGAACGAAAATAGGTACGAGAACAAAACAAACAACAATAACAGATAAGTCCTGCCGCCGCCCCCCTTGTGGGGCGGCGGATTTCTGTTACTTATATTATTCCGAGTAAAGCTTTTGCTATTATCATGTCCGACGGCTCGGTGATTTTTATATTGCCTTTCCCACAGTCAACGGGTTTTACCTCGAAGCCTACGTGCTCGCAAAGTGAATTGTCGTCTGTACCATCGAAGCCTTCATCAAGACATACATATGCTGCCGCGCGGTACACCTCGGTTTTGAATACCTGCGGTGTCTGGGCAAGCCAAACGGTTTCTCTCGGAACAGTTTCCTCTATAAAACCTTTGGAGTTTACCACCTTGACAGTATCAGTTGCCGGGGTTGCCGCCGTTGCCGCACCACGTCTGTATGCTTCGGTTACAACCTTTTCTATCATTTCTTCCGTAATAAGGCATCTTGCCCCGTCGTGGATAGCAACGAATTCGCTGCGGTCGTCGATTGCTTCAAAGCCTCGAAGCACCGATTCCTGACGGGAACTGCCGCCGATTACGGTGGTTTTTAATTTTGTTAAGGAGTATTTCTCCTTGAAGTCGTCGTACAGTGCTTGTTCGTCCTCTCTTGCGGCAACGATTATCTCATTTATCAGCTTTGATGCCTCAAAGGTAATAAGGGTGCGTGCAATTATCGGAATCCCGTCAAGCTCCATTAACTGCTTTGTTTTCCCGTCTGTGTTTTTCATTCGCGAGCCGTTGCCTGCCGCCACGATTATGGCAGAGGTGAAGTGCGGCTCACCTGTGGTCTTTGACAGTGTACGCAGAAGGGAAGCGATGTCTTTCTCAGAAATTTTCATAGCGTATTTCCTTGCTTGTTTATTTTGTTACATAGTTATTATACCACATACGGAAAAAAATGAGTGAACAAATTAAGAATTTTTAAAAATCTATTGACAAGTTGATGCATTCATGCTATAATTCAACTGTACTACCACTAATAGTACACCTAATACATATACGAGGAGGCAGGCACATGAGTGTCATAACGGTTGACACCAGAAACAGAAAGCCCATATACGAACAGCTTGTTGACAACATTACCTCTCTGATACTTCGCGGCGTCATTAAGCCTGGAGAACAGCTTCCCGGCGTGCGTTCGCTGGCTGTGGAGCTTGCTATAAACCCAAACACCATAGCCAAGGCTTATGTGGAGCTTGAAAGGCGGGGAACTATCTACACTCTTTCGGGCAGAGGCAGCTTCGTTGCCGACGATATTACGGCGCTTACAAGAAAAAGCCGTGAGGAGGCAATGTCAGCCGTAGAGGCGGCTGTCAGAGAGGCGGTTTCGGCAGGTGTTTCTTTGTCGGAGCTTTTAAAAATCGTGGAAAGGACAGGAAAAGAGAAAAATGATTGAGATAAAGGGCTTATCAATGAGCTACGGGCGTGTGCGCTCCCTTGACAATGTCAGCGCGCAGGTTAAGGACGGCTCTATATTCGGACTTATCGGTTCAAACGGCTCCGGCAAGTCCACCATGCTCCGTATTCTCTGCGGAGTTATAAAACCCGAGTGTGGTACGGTTACATACGACGGGATTCCGGTGTGGGAGAATGATCTCGTGAAGCAGGATATAATCTATCTTTCTGACGAACAGTATTTTATGTCCCACTGCACCATAAACGACATGAAAGCTCTTTACAAGAGCGTATATACAAACTTCTCCGAGGAAACCTTCAAAAAGCTTTCTAACATCTTCACCCTTGACACAGGGCGGAAGATAAACACATTTTCAAAGGGTATGAAAAAGCAGGCATCGGTTATGCTTGGTATTTCTGCCCGTCCGAAATATCTTCTCTGTGATGAAACCTTCGACGGTCTTGACCCCGTAGTGCGCCAGCTTGTGAAGCGCATACTTGCAGAGGAAGCTGCAGAAAGCGGCATGACCACCATAATTGCTTCCCATAATCTCCGTGAAATGGAGGATATATGCGATACCGTAGGACTTCTTCACAAGGGCGGACTTCTTTTTGTTCGCGAGCTTGACGATATGAAATCGGGCTTCCACAAGGTTCAGGCAATATTCGAGGGGGACTTTGACGTGTCCAGACTTGCTCCCATGAAAATAAGCGGATACTCAAGGAGAGGAAGTCTTGTGGGCTTTATTGCAAGAGGCGAGCTTGATGGCATAAACAGATGTATGACGGAGCTCGAACCCGTTTTCTATGAAACTGTGCCCCTCACCCTTGAGGAAATATTTATAAGCGAAATGGAGGATAAAGGATATGACTTCTCAAAGCTCGACTATTAAAGAGAGAGTAACAAAATCAGCAGGCTTCGGGGCGTTCTTCGGATTTGGGATTCGGCAGTTCTGGACTACTATGCTGCTGTTTGCCATAATTCTGTTCTTTGTTCTCCCTGTGCCGGTGCTTATGATAATATCACAGCGAAATCTCGATAACGTAGATACGTATATGAGAGTTCGGAATATGTTTGCAACCGAGTGGGCGGTGGAAATAAGATATGCACTTACTCCCATAATGGCGGCATTGGCGTTGGTGGTTTCCTGCTCGCGCTTCAAGTATCTTAAAAACAAGGTGTCGGTTGACTTTTATCACAGTCTTCCCGTAAAACGTGGCAGACTTTATATAAGTCAGCTTGCAATAAGTGCGGTGGCACTTGTGCTTCCTTTTGTAATTGACACTATTTTGGCTTTTATTTTCCTTGCATCAAACGGACTTATGAGTGGCACTCTTGTTGTGAATTTCCTCTTAACGACGGGTGAAGCCTTTGTCTATGCTGCATTTATCTACGCTCTTACTACCTTCATTGGCATGGTCTGCGGTATGACGTCGGTGCAGATAACCCTTACCGCCGTGGCACTTGCCATAGTGCCTGCCACGTGGCTCCTGGGTCTTGCTTTTTCGGAGATATTCACCGAGAATATGTGGTATGACTTCTATCTTCGCGAAGAAAGTATGCGCTATATGTCCCCCGTTCTTCGCTTCTTCATGGATACTGATCCCTTGACGAATGTGGAAACGCTGGTGAGCCTTCTTCTGACCGCGCTTATGCTGGTGTGTGCATATCTTGTTTACACAAAGAGAAAAAGCGAGCGTTCAGGCACTCCTGTGGTGTTTACACCACTGGGCGAGGTCATAAAATACCTGCTTATGGTCATCGGCACACTCCTTGGCGCAATATTCTTCTACAACGTAATGAACCGTGATTTTATCTGGACGGTATTCGGCATGGTCTGCGGAGCACTTCTCGTGTTTATGCTGACAAATACCATTCTTAACAAGACGGCCAAGGCTATGTTCAAGGGCTGGCGCGGACTTCTTGTATTTATGGGCGTTTTTGCGGTTGTCATGACCGTGTTTATGACAAATCTTTTCGGCATTAACAGCTACGTACCTGCACCAGGAAATACGAAAAAAGCGGTTGTAAAAATGGACTATGATTCAACCTACGAGTTCACAGAGCTTGACAATATCAAAGCTATACATAAGATTTACACCGAGGGCGAATGGTCACACGACTATTACAAGGGCGGAAACAGCTGGTGGAATTATGAAACCACGGGTATAAGCGTGGTGTTTTATCCGAAGTTTGGCGTTCCCGTTGCCAAATCCGTAAGAATTTACAATAAATCTGATTTTATTGAAGAATTCAGAACCATTCTTGACAGCGAGGAATTTGCCGCACAGTACACCGCAGGGGTGAACGATATTGAGGGTGAGGGCTATATGAGGCTTGATCTTCCTCGCTACAAAATAAGTCCCGAGGACGGTGAACTGTGGCGTGTATATTATGACAACGGCTATTGGTTTGAAGACTTTAACCTGAACGATTCCAGAGCAAGGGAAATGGCTGCAAAGAATATTATTGATGCTAACGTAAACTGTGGCTTCGACCATTTCCAACAGCAGACTATAGGTGAATTTTACACTAATGCAAACAACGGAGAATTTTACAGAAATTCCTACAATTTCCCGATTTATACTTCTATGACGGAAGTCACCGACCTGCTTATAAGAAACGGATTTCTTTCCATGACTCCCGAGGACACCATAGATGCTTACACGGAGATGATAGACGGTATTGAAATTTATTACGCTCCAGACGGCGAAGAGGTGGCGAAAACTCATAAATTTACCGATAAAGAGCAGATAAAAGCCCTGCTTTTAGCCTCTGCCAACATTCACGGCGACGCAATTTGCAGTGAATTTACTTTCGTGGAGACCCAATTTACTGGATATTACAAAATCAATATAAATTACGGGGATTACGAAGCGTATTATCAGAAGGACGGCTACTATGCGGTAGACGAGGACGGTTACGAGGTGTTTGTTGAAACCGTCATAGCAAGTAATGAGGACGTCGGCGAGGTGTTTGAAGAAACGGCAGCTTATGACGTTGAAGTCGTAACGGTGGAAGCGAAGAGCAGCCTTAAGGAAACAAACGAATACGAGTTTGAGCTTGCTTTCTTACTAGGACAGATGCCTGATTTTGTATACGAGGCGCTTGACATTGAAAGATAACCAATCAGATCTTCGATTTTGATAAAAAGAGAGGGACATCCTATCTTGGCGGTATACTCTGTCTGCCGCAGAGGTTATGTCCCTCTTTTTCTTTGCTTTACTTGACAAAATGCGGTTTCAATTGTATAATATTAACACACGGGATCCTATGCAGCAAACTGCCTTTTGAAAATTAGGGTAGCTTACAAAAAAGTCTAAAGGATTTTGTAATTTGTTAAAAATCCTCATTATATTTTTTACATTTATAACAAACTTCGGCATATTTGGATATTTACTACGAACTTAAAAAATGATACAATATTACTATACGTTTATTTTACTGTATTAGCATATCTTTTCAAACTGCGTATTGTCGTATCTTTTCCCCTGCGGTATCCTCTCATTTAGGGGATCCCGGTAAACTTTGAGGTGCTTAAAATCGAAAATCACATTTCCCGCAAGGTAGGAATAATGACTCTCGGCTGTAAGGTAAACCAATACGAAAGTACAGCGATAGCCGAGGAATTTGTGAAGCATGGGTTCACGATTGGTAAATTTTCCGAAAAGTGCGGTATTTATATAATCAACAGCTGTACAGTAACTGCGGAGAGTGACAGAAAGACCCGTCAGATGATCCGCCGTGCCGCAAGGCATAACCCCAAGGCATATGTGCTTGTCACAGGATGCTATACACAGTGTAGTGCGGGCAAGGCGGCAGGCATTGACGGGGTAGATTTTATATGCGGAAACAGCAACAAGATGAAACTTGTTGATGCTGCCCTCGGTCTTATTGCTTCGGGTGAGAAGAATCATGCGGCGGTAATTAAGGTTGAGGACATTATAAAGGCTCCCTTTGAGCCTATGGCTATACACGCCTCGGAGCGTACACGAGCTTATGTAAAGATTGAGGACGGCTGTAACAATAACTGTACATACTGTATTGTGCCTTTTGCAAGAGGTAAGGTTCGTTCAAAACGTCCTGAAGATGTAATAAGCGAGGTAAAGGGCCTTGTTGGGAACGGTTACCGTGAAGTGGTGCTTATAGGTATCGAGACGGCGTCCTACGGAAAGGACCTTGAGGGAGATTACCGTCTTGCCGACCTTGTTTCGGATATTGATCAGATAGATGGCATTGAGCGTATACGTCTTGGTTCTCTCGACCCGTCCGTTATCACAGATTCATTCGTTAACAAGATAGCGCGGCTGAAGCATTTTGCGCCCAACTTTCACCTTTCCATGCAGTCGGGCTGTGACCGTGTGCTTCGCGATATGAAGAGGAAATACAATAAAAAAATGGCACTCGAGGCCGTTGCGCGTCTTCGTGCTGCGATGCCGGGTGTGACTTTCAACGCAGATTTCATAATCGGATTCCCGGGTGAAACAGAAGAGGAATTCATTGAAACCTCGGAGTTTATAAAAAAGG
>JAZNFI010000051.1:0-9437 GCA_045589075.1 Candidatus Flemingiibacterium sp. | reverse complement strand
TCGGTCACAGCCTCGGTCACGGGCTCGGTTGCAGTCTCGGGGTCGGGTTTTGATTCAAGCGGCAAATTATAGATAAAATTTGTCCCGAAATATACCGCCATGAAAGCAAGAAGGAGTGCCAAAAGAACCGCGACGGTTTTTAAAACCGCACCGCCTTTGTTTCTCGCCGCAATAACTGCCCAAATAAAGCCACACGCCGCTAACAGAAGAAGTATTACAGCAATAGTTAACATAGTTATCATAAATCGTACTTATGTGTTATCAGACTGCAAAAAGAGGTGAATACACCCACAAAAAACACAATAATAGAAATAAGCTTAATGTTTTTAAGCTTCAAATATTCAGAGTTGATACACTCAAGATTTAAGATTTTACCCATCTCTGTAGCCTCCTTGGAATTTTATTCCGAAATCTCTCAACTATAGTCCTGCTCAATTATAGCACACATCAGAACAAAGTTCAATAGATACAAAAAAATTGGTGTTTAATTTAGCAACAGATACAAACGAACTAAAAACCTTTATAATTAAACACAAAATATTATGTTGCAAATAAGGAAATCACTCCCCTTCTCTCCTCTCAATCACCCTGCATAATATAAATATCAAAGCAAGGAACTCCATGTTGACACAAAGGCAAAATTATGGTATTATTTAGTAGGTGAACACGATATTGCAATCGGATAACATAAAAACATAGTAAATGTCTCCAAGCAAATTGCTATTAAGGAAGAAGGGAGTGTCATAATAATGGCAATACAAAATAACAAACTCAAATGGAAGGGCGGTACACTTTTGGCACCGCTTCCTGCTGTTATGGTCAGTTGCGGAACCCTTGAAAAGCCAAACATAATAACCATCGGATGGACAGGCATTCTTTCCTCCGACCCACCAAAAACCTACGTCTCCGTCCGTCCTGAAAGATATTCGCACGGACTTATCAAAAAAAACGGCAAATTTGTAATCAATCTCACCACAGAAAAGCTTATCAAAGCAACTGATTTCTGCGGTGTCCGCTCGGGACGCGACAACGACAAATTCGCTCTTTGCTCACTTACGGCAGTGCCTGCCCATGAGCTTGACGACACGCCCGTTATTGCAGAATGTCCATTAAGTCTTGAATGCAGAGTGACAGATGTCATACCCTTGGGCTCTCATGATATGTTTATGGCAGACATTGTGGCTGTTGACGTTTCCTCCGAGCTTGTTGACGAAAAAGGAGCACTTCATCTGGAAAGAGAAGGTCTTATAAGCTACGCACACGGTGATTATTTTGCTCTCGGAAAGAAACTCGGCGACTTCGGGATTTCGGTTCGCAAAAAGAGCACTCAAAAACGCCGCAATGCAAAAGCAAGGGCATCACAAAAGAAAAAATAGCTATAAAATCGGAAGCACCGCTGTGCCTTCCGATTTTTTATATTTCTGTAACCGAAATAACCGTAAGTACGCCGTCCGATACCACAAATCTTATCTCGTACCCGGCAAATCCGAAACCGAATACACGGTCACTGTCGACGGCTCTTACCGCGGGACGCGGATCCCCCGCAAGAAGAGCCCCCGCCGCTTCCCTTTTGTTTTCGGGAAGTACATTTAACAGCTTCTCCGGAAAGTCAACAGTCAACTTCGCGCCGAATACAGTTTCTGCAAAGCCGCCCGATGCTTCCGGATGGGCATCAGCGTACGGTAAATATGGTTTGATGTCGTATATGGGTGTTTTATCCATCATGTCAGCACCGCTGACGATTAGCACAGTTCCCTGCGCCGTTGTTTTCTCTACTCTCAAAAGCTTCACAACGGAAAGACCAATAGGATTTGGTCTGAACGGTGAACGTGTTGCAAACACACCCACTCGCTTGTTTCCGCCAAGACGCGGCGGACGTACAGTCGGTGAGAAATCTTCTCGCTTCGATTCGGAGAATTCCCATATAAGCCACAGATGAGACCAATCCTCGATTCCGCGAATTGCCTCGGGAATACGGTATTCAGGTGTGAACACAATTTTGGATTCAAGCATGGAAAGGATTCCGCTTTGACGCGGAATACCGAATTTATCGGGGAAATCGGTGTGTATGTGTGCGATTACTTTCATTATATTCCACCCTATAACTATTAGCTGTTATTGTCATTATAACACATATTGAGTTAAGATGCAAGCGGTAAAAACACAAATCGACAAAACGCTTATCTCATAAGATAAATCTATTCCGAATTGCATAAGTCGAATACGAACAGTCTATTCACTATCTGAGGTCAGTTCTGTCCTTGATAATTATTCTGTACACCGTCAGCAAATGCCATTAAACAATGAGAGTTAAGATTGTTGAATGTTTTTGGAGATGCTTTTTGGCTAACATAGAAAATGCGAGAATAATTTTCAAAAAGCTCTTGTCATTCCTTCGCTGATGTGGTAAAATAACAATATACGAAAACCACGGAGGAAAATCTGTTGTCAAACAAATTTATACCGACAAAAATATATAATGATATATATGAGATAACCCCCGATATGCTTACCGCAGAGGGAATCTCTGCACTTATACTCGATATTGACAATACTCTTGTTACATACAATGACCCGAAGCCCACAGAAACCGTTGTGTCGTGGCTCGACTCCATGCACAAAGCAGGCATACAAACAGCCTTTGTATCAAACAACCATGCACCAAGGGTGGAGTCCTTCTGCCAAGGTATGAATTGCTACTTTCATGCAGATGCCAGAAAGCCTTCGCGCAAATATTTACGAAAAGCAATGGCTCATATGGGTACATCCGTGCATAATACAGCTTGTATCGGAGATCAGCTGTTTACGGATGTCTGGGCGGGAAACAGATGCGGTATGAGAGCTTATCTCGTTCCACCCATAAAGGACAAGAAAACCCCGTTTTTCAGAGCTAAGCGTCTTCTTGAAAAGCCGTTTCTGCATATGTACCGTAAAAATGAAAGAAAATTCAAATAACATAATTCAAGAAAGGATGCTTTCCGCAACGGGAAGGCCTTAAAAATTAAATGAAAAACAGCCTGAAGCTCGCGGTTCTCGGTTCACCAATATCCCACAGCCTCTCTCCTCTGCTTCACGCATCCTTTGCGAAGGATTGCGACATTAAGGATTTTTCCTACGAACGAATTGAAACCACCCGTGAGACCCTTCATTCAACCATTCACCGTCTCGCCTCAGAGGGATATGACGGCTTCAATTGCACCATGCCGCTTAAAACCGATATGGCACTTTTTTCCCATTATCTCAGCAACGAAGCGAAAGTGCTTTGTTCCGCTAACACTGTGACAATTACTGATGGAAAATTCTACTCCGACACAACTGACGGCATCGGTATTCTCATGACTGTGAGACGCGGACTCGGAAATGTGGACATCCCACCTGCAAGCGCCGTCAACGGAAAAAAGATTGTTCTCCTGGGCGCCGGAGGCGCTGCACGTTCCGCAGCACTCTCTTTATACACAAGCGGAGCAAAGCTTACCATCGTAAACCGCAACATAGATGCCGCTTACAGCCTCCGTACTATGCTTGCCTCTCAAAGTGATTGCATTTCCCTTGAGGACGAGGCCGCGGTATGCCGTGCGGCGTCGGAATGTGATATTCTTATAAACTGTACCTCTCTCGGAATGGCAGGTAATTCAGAGTTTGAATCGTTGTCCTTCCTTTACGGCATGAGAAAAGATGCTCTCGTTATAGATGCCGTCTACAACCCACTCGAAACCGCCCTTTTAAAGTGTGCCGCCTTATGCGGACTTAACACAGTCAGCGGACTTTGGATGCTTGTATATCAGGGCGCGGCAGCATTCGAAAAGTGGTCCGGTGTGCTACCGGGTGAGGAGGCTTGTCTGAGGGCATTTGAGCTGATAACTTAACAACCGTCAGAAAGGAATATTTTTGTATGACAAACGCAAAATTTGGTGTGGCAGGCAATTCGGAAAGCTTCTATGCCGAGGGTAACAAGCACACAACCGAATCCCCGGCATGGCTAAAATCAAAAGGACTTGATGCCTATGAGTACCAATGCGGCAGGGGTTATACAGCAGGCGAAACCTCAATGCGCGAAGTAGGAAAGGAGGCAAAGAAGCACGGAATTTTGATGTCCCTCCACACACCATATTATATTTCCCTCTCAAGCACCGAGCTTGAGAAACGCTTAAACTCTATTGAATACATCAAAAAGGGGCTGTGGGCGGCGGAATGTCTTGGCGCTGACACCATCGTTGTTCACACGGGCAGTGCAGGAAAAATCACAAGACAGCAAGCCATGAATTACGCATCCGACACACTTTATAAGCTGTTTGAGGACATAGTTGATACAAACATACGCATCGGTCTTGAAACAATGGGAAAATTAAATCAACTGGGCACCCTCGATGAGGTTCTCACGCTTTGTAAAATACACCCTTCCCTTTGCCCCGTTGTTGACTTCGGTCATTTGAACTGCCGTGGAAAAAGCGAGAGCGGCGTTTTCGACATTTCCGAGCAAACAGCAACCGGCGGTGTTTTTGTTACCGTGGATGATTACCGCACGGTGTTTGATAAAATAGGAAGTCGCCTCGGCGCATCATTTGCGAATACACTCCATTGTCACTTTTCAAAAATAGAGTACACAAAGCAAGGTGAGAAACGGCATGTAAATTTTAAGGACGATGGTTTTGAGCCGCCATTTGAGCCTCTTATTGAAGCTATTGTGAAAGAAAACGTATCCCCTCGCATAATCAGCGAATCCGCGGGCATGCAGACCGAGGATGCGGCAGCAATGAAACAGTATTACATTAGCATTAAGGAGAAATGATCATGAAAATACTAATTGTCAACGGTCCCAATCTTAACCTGACGGGTGAACGGGAGCACAATCATTACGGCAGCTTAACGATAGACGCTATTAATGATAAAATAGAAGAAAAGGCTGCTGAGCTTGGCGTTGAGGTCGAGTTTTTCCAATCAAACCATGAAGGCGAAATAATTGACCGCCTCCACGCCTCACGCAAATCAGTAAACGGCGGCATTGATGCTGTAATTATCAACGCTGGCGCGTATACACACTATTCATATGCTATCAGAGATGCAATATCTGCTATAAGACTCCCGGTTATAGAAGTACATATGTCAAACATTCATGCAAGAGAAGCTTTCCGGCATGAATCTGTCATCGCACCCGTGTGCGCAGGTCAGATATGCGGATTTGGCTGGTACAGCTACATTCTTGGTCTTTACGCTGCAATAAATAAAGAAACGGAGTTAAAATAATCATGAAAAAGGAACAGAGTTACGAATTTCGCAAGCATTATTCCACCCCTCACAAACGTATTGCCAACTACAAAGAAAGATTGCCAGATGCGGACGAATTAGTATTTTACTCACCGCTCAAGATTTACTGCCAAGATAAAACCGATGTAACAAATACAGCCGTCAAGGATTTTATTTCATATTTCAAGACCGCATTCGGAATAACCGCCGAGCTTACCGGCGATGCTTTGGACGCAACAGTCAAAATGCGTATAGAGCCCGAAAAAATCAAGGGATATATGGCTCGCTGTACAGTTGTTGACAAGCAGGGAATTGAAATTATAGCATCGGATGAGCGCGGAATCGCTCAGGCACTTTATACATTAGAGGACAGAATGAATTTACGCCGTGCTCCTTTTCTCAAAACAGGCAAAACGGAAAACCGTCCTCTATTTACCCCCAGAATGATACATTCAGGCTACGGCATGGACGTTTTTCCGGATGGGTACCTGTCGGTATGTGCTCATTACGGATATGATGCTATTCTCTCTTACGTCCGCTCGGAAGAAGACAGAGTGGAGCTCGCCAAGCTTGTCAAGCGTGCGGCAAAATTCGGACTTGATGTGTATGCTTACAGCGCATTTGCCAATTTTGTTCATCCTAAGGATGAGGGTGCCAAGGAGCTTTATGCTGAGCTTTACGGTGGAATCTTCAGAGATTGCCCCGGGCTTAAGGGTATTGTATTTGTGGGCGAATCAGTTGAATTTCCCAGCCGTGATCCTCACATTGAATGCCGCCCTCACTCAGAACCGCCTGCAGGAGGTATACCCACCGGCAAGCATACTCCTGGGTGGTGGCCATGCTATGACTATGTGGAATGGGTAACTCTCACCCGTGACAGTATAAGAGCAGTTTCGCCTGATGCCGACATCGTATTCTGGACGTATAATTGGGGTCATGCTCCCAAAGAACACCGTCTTGCTCTTATCAATTCGCTTCCTACCGACATTTCCCTCCAAGTTACATTTGAAATGTTCGATAAGTTCAACATAGGTTCAAGCATTTCAATGGTCGCTGACTATACAATCTCTGTTCCCGGACCCGGAGAATACTTTGTCAGCGAAGCAGAAGCCGCAAAAAAGCGCGGAATCAAGCTTTACACGCAGGCAAACACCTCGGGAAAAACATGGGATTTCGGAGTGGTTCCATACGAGCCGTTCCCTGAAAGATGGCATGACAGAAACACAAAAATGCTTGAGTGTCGTGAGAAATACGGTCTTTGCGGTGTCATGGAGTCCCACCATTACGGATTTAATCCATCGTTCATTTCCAAGCTTGCAAACGGCACATTCTCGGAAGGCTTTGACAGCTTTGAATCACGTCTTACAGACTGTGCAAAGCTGTTCTCACAGAACGAGTACTCACTTGTATTGGAGGCACTTCACTATCTTGATGAATCTCACAAGTACTACGTTCCAAGCAGCGGAAATCAGTACGGACCGTATAGAATAGGACCCGCATATCCCTTCTGCCTTACCCGCTCATTAAAAAAGCCTAACACCGACAAAATGGCATACGGTAACATAATATATAATACTCTTCCCGTGCAAACCGATACCAATAAACAGCATCCTTACAGTATGCGTATCCGTGACGAGTTAAAACGTCACAGAGAGGCACTCGCCCTTACAAAACGTGCACTTATAACTCTCAAAAAGATAAAAATAAAGAACGCAGAGCTTAAAAAGCTCATAAACATGGTAGAATTTATGATGCGCTGTCATATAACCGCCGTCAACTTCAAAGAATTCTACATACTCCGCACAAAACTTCTGAGCGCAGGCACTCGTGATGAGATAGCCAGAATTGAAAAGCGCATGGAAGCCATTGCAAGGCGCGAGATTAAAAACGCTGAAGCTGCTATTCCCCTTGTAAACCGTGACTCGTCTCTCGGATATGAGCCATCTATGGATTATCAGTGCGACGAGGAAAGCATCAGGTGGAAGCTCCGTCAGATGGACTATCTCATAAACGTCGAACTTGCGGCATACAGAATATAATGCAAAATGGTTCCGCCACAAAGGCGGAACCATTTTATTTGACTTCTATATTTTTTCGCGGAATTGTCCCGAATGAAGCCTTGAATACAGTCCTCCTGCCGCAACAAGCTCGTCGTGAGTTCCCTGTTCGGTTATTCTTCCATCAGATACAACTGCTATCTCATCGGCATTTTTTATAGTCGACAGTCTATGGGCGACCACAATGGTTGTCCTTCCGCGGCACAGTTCATCAAGAGCTTCCTGAATCATAATTTCAGTGGTGTTGTCAAGGGCACTGGTCGCCTCATCGAGAATGAGTATTGGAGGATTCTTAAGGAATACACGGGCTATTGAAAGTCTTTGCTTCTGACCGCCCGAAAGACGAACCCCCCTCTCTCCGATAACAGTTTCATAGCCTTCATCGAGAGTCATTATCCATTCGTGGATATTTGCACGCTTGGCGGCTTCAACAACCTCCTCATCTGTGGCATCAAGCCTGCCGTAAAGAATATTCTCACGGATAGAGGCGTTAAAAAGGTAAATATCCTGCTGTACTATGCCAATATTGCGGCGCAGAGAGTCATTTTTTATCTTGCGAATCTCCATGCCGTCAATAAGTATCTCGCCCGATTCAATGTTGTAAAAATGGGGAATAAGATGGCAGATTGTGGTTTTCCCACCACCCGATGGACCAACCAGTGCAAAGGTCTTTCCCTTGTCTATGTTCAAGCTCACATCATGAAGCACATCATGTTCGCCATCATATGCATAGGACACATTGCGAAATTCGATTTTTCCGCTCAGTGTGCCTACATTCACAGCTTCGGGGGCATCAGACTCCGGCTCGGCGTCAATGACCTCTATAAACCGTTCAAATCCGGTAACACCGCTCTGATACTGCTCCATGAAATTGATAAGCGTCATTACAGGAGTTATGAAAACCCCCACAGACACCATAAATGTAGTGTAATCGCCAAATTCTATATGCCCCGCATACAGGAATAGACCACCGGCGATAAGAACAATAACATTGAAAATGTCAGTTATGAACGATGTGGAGGAATGGAACTGTCCCATTGCTCTGTAAGCTTTTTTTCGTGATTCAACGAATCTGTTGTTTCCAATCTCAAATTTTTCCTGTTCACGCTCTGCGTTTGTAAATGCTTTTGTGACCCTGATACCAGAAATGGAGCTTTCAAGCGCCCCGTTTATCTCCGCTACTGACTTGCGGCTTTCCAGAAAGGCACTGCGCATTCTTCCGCGAAGCACAGTTGCAATTATCAAAAGGAACGGGACCGCAACGAAAATTATGATCGTAAGTGGGATATTTATTGTCATAAGGTATATGAACGCCGTGATAACTGAAACTGTGGAGATAAGTATATTTTCAGGACCGTGATGTGCAAGCTCACTTATCTCCATAAGGTCGTTTGTCATTCGGGACATTATCTTTCCCGTCTCGTTGCTGTCGTAATAGCTGTACGGAAGCTTTTCAAGGTGGGAAAACATATCCGAGCGCATCTGCGCCTGCATTCTGACACCCATTACATGACCGTAATACTGTATGAAATAGTTAAGGAGCATTCTTACTAAATAGATTATAAATAAGGATACGCCGGATATAACTATCATCTTATAGTTTTTATTGGGAATAAGATCATTAAGCATGGTGCGTGTTATGATAGGATAAACTATACCTACAAGCGCAACGGCAAGAGAAGCCAGCATATCAAGCGTGAATATGAGCTTATGCGGTTTGTAGTAACCAAGAAATCTTTTTAACATTTAACTCCCCGTTCTGTACAATATATAATTGAGTTAGATTATTGTATTAATTATAACATTTTATCTTCACTCTGTCAATCGCCAATGCTATATATGTTACGCAAATAAACAAAATAAATTTCAAAAAACTCTTGACAAACGCTCTTTAAAGTGATATAATATAGACCGTTAGATAAGAAGATGCTGGTGTGGCTCAATGGCAGAGCAGCTGATTTGTAATCAGCAGGTTGATGGTTCGACTCCGTTCACCAGCTCCAGTTATATGGGAGCGTTCCCGAGCGGCCAAAGGGGGCAGACTGTAAATCTGTTGTCAGTGACTTCGGTGGTCCGAATCCACCCGCTCCCACCAACAAAACCGTCCTATGGACGGTTTTTGTTTTAGAAAAAGGG
>JAZNFI010000050.1:0-2658 GCA_045589075.1 Candidatus Flemingiibacterium sp. | reverse complement strand
CAGAAATGCTCACCGTTTCTGTTTCTCTAGGAGTTAATCAATATCATTGACAATTAGGGGCGAATATCTGCGGTTTATACCGAGAAAATACGCACGAAATCAGAGGCGGTCGAGTAAAGATACCACCCCTATGAGTTAACTCTTACACTACGGTTTAGACCGAGGAAATCAAGGTGAATTTTAAAGCTGTTTTTACACGCTTATTTTTAATAATATCTCCTTCCCAATGACCAAAAATTAGACCGCCTAAGACAAAGAAGAGATCACTTTGAAAAAGCCTATTTTCTTTTCCCAAATTGTCTGGACTTTGCGAGATTTGTGTGGTATTGTTGTGTGCTGACAGGAGGTACGGCAAATGAAAAGTATGATAAAAGAGCTATGGCGTGGAAATGTTATGCCACCCGAGGACAGTAGACATAATACGCCGGAGATGAAGCAGCTATTAGAATATATCAGTCGGCACAACGATGACTTATTCAAAACGATGACCGATGAGCAGAAGGAGATCTTCGAAAAGTTCCACGATTGCTGGAGCGAGTACGCAAGTCTCTCCGATGAAGCTCTGTTCGAGTATGCCTTCAAGCTTGGAGCGAGATTAGCTTTAGAAATGTTAACTGAATAGCACAAGGGGCTGACAGTGTATCAGCCCTAAAATTTGTGTCACTGAAAGAAAACGTTATGTGAAAATGCGTTTTCTTTTATATTTTCGAGACAATCTCAAGAACTTGCGAAAGTTTGCTATAAATATTGTTGAGTCTATTGCAAAAGTATAACAGATATGGTATAATATTAATATAACCGGTATGGTTATATCTAAAAAGCTTTGCGTGAGGTTTATGATGACAAAACAAATTCGCTACAACAAACTTTGGAAGATCCTTGTAGACAAGAAAATGAGCAAGGGTGATTTGAGAAAAGAAATCGGTTTTGCTCCCAACACTCTTACAAAATTGCGTAGAGATGAAGAAGTTTCCCTTTCGGTGCTGATACGAATATGTGAGCATCTTGATTGTGATATATCAGACATTATGGAACTTGTTACGGTTGAGGAACAGCCAACTGAATCTGTATAATTTTGCGGGGGTGTTGTTATGAGCAAATCAAAAAAACTTCGTGCCTTAATCAAACAAGCCAAAATGGGTAAGCCCTACGCTATGTATCAGCTCGGCATTTGCTATCAGATCGGTCGTGAGCGTGTGCAGGATATGAACGAGGCGGCATCTTGGATCGCCTGCGCTGCCGAAGCGGGATATGCTCCGGCAATCGAATGGATGAAGGAATACTACTTTGATGACAATGCCGATGTTCAATCGGTTTCGTAATGATAATTTTATAAAGGAGAATAATTATGAGTAGAGCAAAACATTTAACAACACTGATTATGAAGCTGGTGTTCATAACACTTGTGTGTATCGCGACGATGGTGATGTCGGCAATGCAGTCGGTTTCTACCGACGAGATATCTATTGCAAAGGATTTTGACGAGAATAGCATCGATGTTCTAACAGAAAACGGCGCCACTGTCACCTGGGAGGTTGTAGACGGCGAGCTGGTATTTGATATCAAGCAGTCGGGTGATAATTACGATGATATTACGGTATTTTTAACCTTTAAGAACGTAGGATATGATTCCACTTTTATTCGCTCTATGCTCGGTGATGATGCCGGAGAGCACGAGGAATTTATATCCGAGATGGAGAACGGTCCGTGGCTCGGACACTGCAACTTCTGCTTGAAGGGTGAGAGCTTTTTGACCACAAGCGGAGGAAAGTACACCTTTGTTGACGACGCGATGGCTGAATACGTACATGGCGTTTCGTCCTCCGGCGCAAATACCTCCGAACAAACGGAGCAGTTTACCGTTGATAAGGAAGACGGGTCTGTTATGGTGTTGCTGATCTTCGGCTCTGAGGAGTCAGGCGCGCTTGAGAACGGCAAGTACACGCTCAAGGCGGATCTGAAGCTCGGACACCCCGAGGGAAAGCAGCTGAATCTCAACCTTTTGAAGCAATCGGGAATCATGCTGAAACTTGGCGGACAGGCGGTAGCAGATGCCGGATGGGGTATCTTCAACGTTACCAGCTGGCTGACATTCTACGGTGCTATGATAATCCTCGGATGGTTTATCTATCTGTGGCGCGATCTCAGAACTATGGTAAAGATATTCTTTGCCTTGCTGGAGGGCGATGGCACCAGAGTTATTATCAGAACATATATAAACGGTGTTTTTGCCGAAGAGCATGAGGAGTTTATCTCCGAGATGGAGAACGGTCCGTGGCTCGGACATTGCAATTTCTCCCTGAAGGGCGAGAGCTTTTTCACCACAAGCGGAGGAAAGTACACCTTTGTTGACGACGCGATGACTGAATACGTACATGGCGTTTTGTCCTCCGGCGCAAACACCTCCGAACAGACGGAGGAGTTTACCGTTGATAAGGAAGACGCGTCTGTTATGGTGTTGCTGATCTTCGGCTCTGAGGAGTCAGGCGCGCTTGATAACGGCAAGTATACGCTCAAGGCGGATCTGAAGCTCGGACACCCCGAGGGAAAGCAGCTTAATCTCAACCTTTTGAAGCAAACGGGAATCCTGCTTAAGCTTGGCGGACAGGCGGTAGCAGATGCCGGATGGGGCATCTTCAACGTTACCAGCTGGCTGAC
>JAZNFI010000049.1:0-13204 GCA_045589075.1 Candidatus Flemingiibacterium sp. | reverse complement strand
CTTCGTGGCGAACAGTATCCTACACCAGCGACCTGCCTTTTTGAGTTTCCGATGCCGCTTGTGCGGCTTCTATTTTCTTTTGAAGCTCGGGAATGTCTGAATATTTGAGCTTTGCTGCTCTTTCATACTCTCCGTGAAGCTGTGCCCGTTCCATCTCGCCCGTTAGCGCTTCAACCTGCGCTTTCAGAGCCTTTACCTCGTCAACACCGCTCTTTTCAGCGTCCCAACGGGATTTCATCTCTTTGAACCTGTCTTTTTCCTCGGCGAGTTCGGCGGAAAGCTTTGAAAGCCGGTCACGGGAAAGCTTATCGTCTTCCTTTTTTAGTGCCGCTTCCTCAATTTCAAGCTGCATTATATGGCGGCGTATGTCATCCATTTCGCTTGGCATGGAATCCATTTCGGTGCGTATCATAGCGCAGGCTTCGTCAACTAAATCAATTGCCTTATCGGGAAGAAATCGGTCTGTTATATATCGGTGGGAAAGTGTTGCCGCGGTAACGATAGCATTGTCGTGTATGCGGACACCGTGGAAAATTTCGTAGCGTTCTTTCAGTCCGCGGAGAATTGAAATTGTATCCTCCACTGTAGGTTCTTCCACAAGTACGGGCTGAAAACGGCGTTCAAGTGCCGCATCCTTCTCAATGTATTTGCGGTATTCATCAAGCGTCGTCGCACCTATACAGTGAAGCTCGCCTCTTGCAAGCATAGGCTTCAAAAGATTGCCGGCATCCATCGCTCCATCGCTCTTTCCTGCGCCAACTATGGTGTGAAGCTCGTCGATGAACAGAATAATTTTGCCGTCTGAATCCTTAACCTCATTAAGCACGGCTTTGAGTCTCTCCTCAAATTCACCCCGGTACTTTGCTCCAGCCACAAGTGCGCCCATATCAAGTGAAAATACGCTCTTTTCCTTTAGTCCGTCAGGAACATCCCCGCGCACTATTCTCTGTGCAAGGCCCTCGGCAATAGCCGTCTTTCCCACACCCGGTTCACCTATGAGCACAGGATTGTTTTTCGTCTTTCTTGAAAGTATGCGTATAACGCTCCTAATCTCCGAATCACGTCCTATGACCGGGTCCAGCTTCTGCTCTCTCGCTCTTACCACAAGATCTGTGCCATACTTTTTCAGAACATCGTAGGTATCCTCGGGATTATCGTTTGTTATCGGCGATTTCTTCACCTCTGAAAGTGCCTTGACAAAACCGTCCTTAGTAATACCGTGCTCTGAAAGAACAGATTTAATCTTTTTGCCCCCCTCAGAGAATATACCAAGCATAATATGCTCAACCGAAATATATTCGTCCTTTAACTGCTTCGCCGCTTTTTCAGCAAACTGCAGAACGCTTGTGGTCTCCCTTGAGGGATAAGAGTCGCCGCCGGATACCTTGGGAAACGCCGAGATAAGCGTATCAAGCTCGGAAAGTATCCTGGCACAGTCCGCACCCATTTTTGTAAACATTGAGCGTATGAGCCCTTCGTTGGCGTCAACAAGGGCATAAAGCAGGTGTTCAGGCATTAATGCCTGATTGCCGGCTCTCGCGGCAATATTGGACGCCGCATTTATGGCATCTATTGATTTTTGTGTAAATCTTTCACCATTCATAATATTATCCTCCTTATATGATTATCTTGCCCTGGGAAAGCGCTTTGTTATACGCCGCCGTCACATCTTCGGCACTCATTGTACCGCTGATGTACCGTTTCATGAGGGCATCAAAAAGATTAATATAGTCAGAAATTCCCCGTGCAAGCTCATCGGAGCTCATATCATATGCCGTGTACAGCCCTCGTCGAAACTTGCCGTCATAAAGCGAATATTCCCTTTTAATGCCATTCGTTGGCAGACACCTGTCCTCTATCTGCTTCCAAAGCCTGAAAAACAAGGTCATCGCTTCGATAAGGGATGATGATTGAGTTCTGAATATCACCGAAAGCAATCCTACAGAACCGTTTTGCGAAATGCCGTAAAGTTCTACCTCATAACGTACTGTTGGACGATATTTATATTCAAGACAGGATTTTAATGACATGGTGGACATATTCGGTTCAAAAAAAGGAACAAGCTCTCTCGAGGGAGATGTAAGCTCATTAAGTGCTTTGAATATTTCGTTAATTTGCTGTTGGGGAGTCCGAAGCGAAACATGCTCCGCAAGAATCATGTTGACAAGGTTCGAGCGATTGGTTCCCATTCGATGTGCCAAAATGTCAATCTCTCTAACAACATCATCGGACAACATGAGGCTGTATAATGTTTTTTTCATCTTTTCACTCCTTTGCTTCTGCAATTTTATTGTAGCATACAAAATATAATTTGTCAATATATTTATATAAATTTATTTACGAGTTTTATAACACAGTTAAAACTAATTGCCTTCGGAATAGCATAAAAGGACTCACATTTTTATTTTTGCCGCAACAAAAAAAACAAAAACCAAGATCTGTCAAATGATATGACCTTGTTTTTGTTAAATTATAACAGAATTAACCCAAATATTTAATTTTTAGCCTTTATAACGGTAAGAATTTTTTCTAAACATTCCTCACTTACACCGCAATCAAGAAGAAAACCTCTCACCTTTTCGGAAAGCGATTCAGATGGCGCATACTTGTTCAGATTTTCAAGCATGTCCTGATAATATTCGCTGTTACGGCTTCTGAAGCCATCGGTGGCAGCCCCCTCGCCGAGTCCTCCTGTATAATTGGACAGCCCGGTCAGCTCATAATCCAAATGAATAATATCCTCGCTCTCGCCTGCTAACGCTCTTAAAAAGAAGGCTATCATCCCAGTACGGTCCGCTCCTCCGAGACAGTGAATATACATCGGATAGTTGTTTTCATCAGATAGGAACCGCATTATTTCGCAGATGCCTTTTCTGTGTTCATCCTCAAAAATCTCATTGTAAGGTCTGTACGGCAAATGCTTCAGTACAACATCTTAGCCGGCTGCGGATTTTCTATTCACGTCAGCATCCTTTCGCAATTCGACTTCAGTTTTTATTTTTAATATATTTGTAAAAACATCTTTCCCTTTTTGTGTGATTTTAAATTGTGTGTGAATATCGCTTCCACGGTAAAGAATGCCTTGTTTTATCAGATTTCCGCCAATGTCACGAACATTGTGAACACCGTCGATTTTTATAAATCTGAAAATATTGTCCTTTGTATAAAAACAATTTGCACTTCCGCCATTTATTCGCCAAAAGTACTTTTTACCGATTTCAAAATTCTCTGTTTCAAAATAAGCATCGCGGCACTCAAACCTACTTCTGTATGCGTATCAAACACATAGCCGTCAGCAGGGCTTAAAAGCTTCACCATATTATCACATCCGTTTCTATTTAAATCACAGGGCAAATTCATTAAATATTTGATTCCGGCTGATAACCAAGTCAATATAACAATTACACATCACACTGAAAATTATATCACGGTTAAAAATAAAAATCAATATTCCCTAGTAAATAAGAAAAATTTTTGCAAAAAATCAAAACAGACATTAATTATTCACAATTTTGGTGTATAATGTTTTTCGAATGATTATAATTTAACGGAGGCTGAATCAATGGATAAAAAACTCAACAAATTAAGCGGATTTACCGGTATCGAGGGTCCCGTGCTGACAATTGTAATGGACGGTATCGGTGTCGCACCCGAAAATGCTGCAAACGCAGTAAATGCCGCGTACACACCCACTCTCGACATGCTGGCATCTAAATACCCTCATGTGTGCCTTAAAGCTCACGGAACCGCTGTGGGACTTCCCTCCGATGACGATATGGGCAACTCCGAGGTTGGTCACAACGCTCTCGGCGCAGGACAGGTATTTGCACAGGGCGCAAAGCTGGTATCCCAGTCCATCGAATCAGGCAAGATGTTCGCTTCATCCACTTGGCAGGATATAATTGCCAACGTGAAAAAAAACGCTTCCACCCTTCACTTCCTCGGCCTTTTCTCCGACGGCAATGTTCACTCTCACATCGATCACCTGAAGGCAATGCTTAAAGAGGCAAAGAATGAGGGTGTTAACAAGGTGCGCATCCATATTCTCATCGACGGGCGTGACGTTGGTGAAACCTCCGCCCTTGAATATATCGAACCCTTTGAAGCATTTATAGCTCAGCTCCGCGATCCAGACTATGACATAAAAATCGCGTCAGGCGGCGGACGTATGCAGATCACCATGGACCGTTACGGAGCCAACTGGGGTATGGTAGAGCTTGGTTGGAGGACCCATGTTCTTGGAGAGGGCAGACAGTTCGCATCCGCAGCGGAGGCTGTAAAGACCTACCGCGACGAGCTTAAAGTCATCGACCAGGATCTTCCTCCCTTTGTTATCGCCGAAAACGGTAAGCCCGTCGGCACCGTAAACGACGGCGACAGCGTTATCTTCTACAACTTCCGCGGCGACCGCTCAATCGAGATCTCCAAGGCGTTCGACGACGAAAACCTGGACAAATTTGACCGTGTACGCTACCCAAAGGTAGTATACGCAGGTATGCTTGAATATGACGGCGACCTTCATATTCCGAAGAGGTATCTTGTTTCACCCCCTGAAATTACCGAAACAATGGGCGAATATCTTGCAGGCACGGGAATCTCCCAGCTTGCTATATCCGAAACGCAGAAATACGGTCATGTAACCTACTTCTGGAACGGCAACAAGTCAGGCAAATTCAGCGACGAGCTTGAAACGTATATCGAAATTCCCTCGGATGTTGTTCCTTTTGAGGAGAGACCCTGGATGAAGTGCGCCGAGATTACCGACAAGCTTATCGAGTGCCTCGAATCCGGCAAGTACAAGTATCTGCGCGTTAACTTCCCAAATGGTGACATGGTTGGTCATACAGGCTCGTTCCTTGCTACGCAGATTTCCGTTGAAGCACTTGATCTCCAGCTTGCACGTATCCTTGCGGTTGTAGACAAGCTTAAAGGTGCAGCGCTTATCACTGCGGACCACGGCAACGCCGATGAAATGTATGAGCTTGACAAAAAGACGGGTGAGCCAAAGCAAAACAAGGACGGCTCTTATAAGGCAAAGACAAGCCATACACTTAACCCTGTTCCCTGCTATATTTACGACAACTACTCTTCTGACAAGTACGAGGTAAAAGCGGATGCGGGCAAATTCGGTCTGTCTAATGTTGCAGCTACCATGGTAAATCTTCTTGGCTTTGAAGCACCCACAGTTTGGGATGAATCTATTATAAAGGTGAAATAGTAATGAAAACAAAACAAATTGTATTTACTGATGTATGTAAGGCAGAGCTTCTCGATACCGAGCTCAGGGAGCTTAACAGCAATGAAATTTTGGTTGAAACTGCTTTCTCATCAATAAGCTGCGGCACAGAGAGGGTTAGTGTTTTGGGAGACCCCAATATCACTGTCGACACCCTTGACCCGAAAGATCCGGTTAAATTCCCCCGTTATGGAGGATACAGCTCATCAGGTACTGTCATAAAGCTCGGAAGCGAGGTTGCAGGACTTCAGGTTGGTGATAGAGTTGCCATGTGCTGGACAACTCATTCACGTTTTAACATAATCGGCTCTGAAAATGTAATAAAGCTTTCCGAGGGTATCTCGCTTCGCGAGGCGGCACTTTTCAACCTTGCCACCTTCTCGCTTGCGGCAATTCGCAAAACGAAGGTGGAGCTGGGCGAATCAATGCTTGTAATGGGTCTTGGCGCTATGGGACTTTTCTCTGTTATGTTAGCGAAAGCAGCGGGTGCTGTTCCCGTAATTGCTGTTGACCCCATTGAAGAAAGACGCGAAAAGGCAATGAAATTCGGCGCTGATTTCGCACTTAATCCCACCGAGCCCGATTTTGCAAAAAAGGTCAAGGAATTAACCGGCGGCGGTGCAGCTACAGCAATCGAAGCTACCGGACTGGGCGGCGGACTTGATGAATGTCTTGACTGTATGGCAAAATTCGGACGAGTTGCACTACTGGGCTGTATCAGAAACAGTTTCTTTACACTTGACTACTACCGAAAGGTCCACGGACGCGGCGTTCAGCTCATCGGTGCTCATGCACTTGCACGTCCGACAGTTGACTCCCACCCGGGATATTTCACTCAGCAAGATGACATGAAAGCACTAATGAAGCTGTGTGAGGGCGGGCGGATAAACCTGGAATCCGCCATTGATGAAACCTTCCTCCCTGCAAACTGTGCTGCGGTATACAATAGTCTTATGGTAGACAAGCATTTCCCTGTGATTTCACAATTTGATTGGAGAAATGTTGATTAAAAGCGCAAAAGCGTGGTCTGACGGTTTCGCCTGACCACGCTTTAATAATATCTTTCGGTTAATCGGTCTCTGTCCTTATAAGCTTTATGTCACACTCAAGCCGGCGACCGTCCGATACTGCTTTGATTTTTACTGGGAGCCGGCTTTCGGTATCCATAAGCACCACAGCCCGATTTTCTCCGCTTCGGTATTCGTACTGCTCACAGACAAGAGAGCCATCGGTTATTTTTTCGGAGGAGTAGTAGCTTTTTTCTGAGATGCAGAATAAGGAAATAATATCGAATATTCCCGATACTGCATCGCTGTTTTTAAGAGGTATTACCAGCTCATCTGCTGTAACGTATACCTCACCGCCTGACACAGCAAATCCCATACCGGATACGATGCTGTTCTCACCAAACGCGATAACCGCATCACGGGCAAGCATACGACCATTTTCATCATAAGAAGGTGCTTCAAGAGTAATAGCGGCGTCCACCTCCGCACCGTCAATGCTGAACTCACCTTCTACATATAGCTTTGACTGCTGATATGTAAGTCCCATACGTTCCTCCCCGGATGAACACGAACAGCACACAATGAACACCGACACCAATAACAACACAAAAATGCGCATACCAAAATGCCTCCCGTAGTATAGCTGTTGAATTATATTATAGGAGACAATTTTTTATTCATTAATAGTTAAAAGCATTACCCACAAAAACCTCGGGGCTAGACACACTAATCATGCAGAAAAGCCCATGCGCCACACATAATACCTCCTCTCGCTTATTTGAATTACCGCGAAGTATCTGTAGATTCAATAAATTTCCGAAAACAATTGAAAAAATCGTGATATTATTATCTTAATTACCTATTGCAAAATTCGGAAAAATAGTGTATCATATTAATTAGAAATATATTTTCGGAAAGGCTCAATGTTTGAAAATACTGTTCAAACTGCCTTTTTTGTTAAGCTCGTTCCACAAGAGGTGGCTTAATTTAAAATAACGCGCCATAAAAAGGCGAGAAAGGAAGAGTTTTGCAGGCGATACAAATTTATCGCGGCAAAACATTGGTCAAAAATGAAGGCTGTTATAACCGTTACAGGTAGGGATGCCATGGGCATCATCGCAAAGGTATCAAATTGTTGCTCTGACCATGAGGCAAATATTGTAGACATATCCCAGAGTGTTCTCTCGGATTATTTTGCAATGATTATGCTTGTTGATATTGATAAGCTGAATATCCCATTTGCGGACTTTGTAGACCGCATGGCTGACATCGGAAAGAATTCGGGACTTGTAATTCATACCATGCATGAAGACATCTTCAATTCCATGCACACCATATAACAACAGAAAGGTTACAAACCATGCTCAATACAGCAGATATACTTGAAACAATAAGCATGATTCGAGAGGAAAACCTTGATATACGAACTATAACCATGGGCATTTCCCTTCTCGACTGTGCCTGCGAAGATGCAGATCGCTTTGCCGATAAGATATACGATAAAATCACAAAAACCGCTGAAAAGCTTGTTGTAACTGGCGAAAATATAGAAAAGGAATACGGAATACCAATAATTAACAAGCGTGTTGCTGTAACTCCTATTTCACTTTGCGGCGGCAACTTCTCGCCCGATGGATACCTTAAAGCCGCAAAAGCACTTGATCGCGCAGCGAAAACGTTGGGAATCAACTTCATAGGCGGTTTCGGTGCGCTTGTACATAAGGGAATGACGAAAAAAGACGAAGCCTTTCTTTCGATTATTCCGCAGGCCTTGGCAGAAACTGATTTTGTATGCTCCTCGGTCAATGTGGCTACAACCAAAGCAGGTATCAATATGGACGCCGTTGCCAAAATGGGCGAAATAATAAAAGAAGCAGCATACTTAACTCGCGATAAGGAATCCATTGGCTGCGCGAAATTTGTTGTATTCGCAAATGTTCCCGAAGATAACCCC
Organism: Candidatus Flemingiibacterium sp.; assembly: GCA_045589075.1. Classification (GTDB taxonomy): domain Bacteria; phylum Bacillota; class Clostridia; order Oscillospirales; family CAG-272; genus Flemingiibacterium. Next base: position 5,007 of record JAZNFI010000049.1, on the reverse strand, counting down.
TTTATGGCAGGTGCTTTTCACGGTGTAGGTGAGGGAGAAGCCGTTGTAAGTGTAGGCGTCTCAGGTCCGGGAGTTGTTGCAAGCGCAATCAAACGTGCAGGCAGCTGCAATTTTTCCGAGCTCGCCGACATTATTAAAAAGACCGCATTCAAGATTACGCGCGTGGGCCAGCTTGTTGCTCACGAGGCATCGAGTCGTCTTGGGGTGCCTTTCGGAATCGTTGACCTATCCCTTGCGCCCACTCCTGCTATCGGAGACTCGGTGGCTCATATTCTCGAAAATATGGGACTTGAAAAGTGCGGTGCACACGGAACCACAGCGGCTCTGGCGCTGCTCAACGACGCAGTGAAAAAGGGCGGCGTAATGGCTTCTTCACATGTAGGCGGCCTTTCGGGTGCGGTTATCCCCGTGTCCGAGGACGCAGGCATGATAGATGCGGTATCCTGCGGTGCACTGTCCATTGAAAAGCTGGAGGCGATGACCGCCGTATGCTCCGTAGGTCTTGACATGATAGTAATTCCGGGTGACACCCCTGCGGATGTTATCTGCGGTATAATCGCCGACGAAATCTCAATAGGCGTTGCGAATACCAAGACTACCGCAGTGCGCGTAATTCCTGCCTTTGGAAAAAAGGAAGGCGAAATCGTCAACTTTGGCGGACTTCTCGGCTACGCACCTGTTATAAAGCTTAACAAAAACTCCCCTGCAGAGTTTATCGCTCGTGGCGGACGTATTCCAGCACCCATTCATTCGCTGAAAAACTAATGAGGTTGAACATCAAAAATAGAATTCCGTCGGATATTTACCCCCCGACGGAATTTTTACGTCTATGCCAGTGAAGGCGAAAATTTAACAAATATTCATTCATTTTTATAAGTATCGCCATTGACAAATGAGAAAAATAGGTGTATAATATTTGTTAGTTTGCTAACTAACAAGATTATCGGAGGCAGTTATGAGAAATAAACCCTTACCACAGGAATTTATTGACGCTATCCCCAAAAGAAGACTTGACGCCAATTACAATGCCATGATGCGTATTCACGACGCCGCAAAGCTGTACGGTGACAGAATGCGACGGTTTTCGGAGCAAGACGGACTTCCCTCCGGATACCGCATGCTTATCTTTCACCTTGCAAGAATGGCTCCGGGTGTAACCCAGCTTGATCTTGTAAGAGTAACTCATCTGAAAGCCCCAACAGTAAGTGTTACACTTCAGAAGATGGAACGTGACGGACTGGTAACACGTCGGAGCAACGATACAGACCTGCGTGAAACTTTAGTTTACCTTACCGATAAGGGCAAGGCTATAGACGACAAAATAAAAATCATGCATAAAGAGGGCGACGCCATTGCGCTGGGCGGCTTGTCAGACAAAGAAATAGAGACACTTTCAGAGCTCCTCAACAAGGTTATTGATAATCTGCTTGCAAACAGATAAAGGGTGTAACGAGGTAAAAAATGAAACTTGCAAAATATTTAAAACCTTATTGGTTTTTCGCGCTGCTTGCGCCCCTTACGATGATAGGCGAGGTGGCAATAGACCTTATGCAACCGAAGCTTATGTCGGTAATAGTGGATGACGGTGTTATAGGTCAAAATCTTCCTCTTATCATTTCAACGGGATTTAAAATGCTTCTGCTTGTTGCCATCGGCGGCGTTTTCGGAATACTTTCCGCCGCGTTTGCCAGCAACGCTGCACAGCGTTTCGGAAACGACCTGAGAAACGATGCCTTTAAGAAGGTAATGAGCCTTTCACTTGAGCAAACCGACAAATTCACTACCGGCTCGCTTGTTACAAGGCTTACAAACGACATAAACGCCGTCCAGGATTTTGTGGCAATGCTTATCAGAATGTTTGTCCGTGCCCCAATGCAGTTTATAGGGGGCATTGTAATGGCAATAACCATAAGTCCTAAATTCGGAATAGTACTTGCCATAGCACTTCCTATACAGCTCTTGCTCATTTTCCTGATGCTTAAAAAAGCAAGCCCTCTCTACGCAGTTGTTCAGAGGAAGCTTGACCGTGTAAACTCGGTAGTGCAGGAAAATGTATCGGGAGCACGTGTTGTCAAAGCATACGTCAAAGAGGAACACGAAATCGGACGCTTCAATGCAGCCAACAGCGAGCTGCGCGACGTAAACCTTGCCGTTCAGCGTCTTATGGCAACCCTCAGCCCGGTTCTTATGATAATTATGAACGCTTCAGTTATTGCTATTCTGATTATAGGCGGCAAAGAGGTTCAGAAAGATATAGGCGTCATAGGCGGTATACAGGTTGGTGACGTAATGGCGGCTATTACCTACATAACGCAAATACTTATGTCAATGATGATGGTCAGCATGATGTTCCAGACTATGACGCGTGCGGCGGCATCAGCAAAGAGAATCACGGAAATGCTCGAAAGCGATCCGGTTATAAAGGGAACTGAAAATTCTCCCGAAACCAAGATTCACGGTGCGGTAGAATTTAAGAATGTTTCATTCAGGTATCCGAATTCTGCGGGCAGACCGGTGCTTTCAGATATTAGCCTTAATGTAAAGCCCGGCGAAACCGTTGCCATAATCGGTGCTACCGGTTCGGGAAAATCCTCTCTTGTCAACCTTATTCCACGTTTTTACGACGCAGACGAAGGAGAAATTCTTGTTGACGGGGTAAGCGTCCGAGACTACTCCCTTAACACCCTTCGTGGAAAGATTGCTTTCGTTCTTCAAAAAACCGAGCTGTTTTCGGGCACGGTTGCCGAAAATATCCGATGGGGTTCACCTAATGCAACCGACGAAGAAGTGGAGAATGCGGCAAAAATAGCTCAAGCACACGATTTTATTGTGGGATTTTCGGACGGTTACAATACGATGATTGCCGAAAAGGGTGCTTCCCTTTCGGGTGGTCAGAAACAGCGTATTGCTATTGCAAGAGCAATTATACGCCGACCTGAAATACTGATTTTTGACGATTCCACATCTGCTCTGGACCTTGGCACTGAAGCAAGGCTCCATACGGCGCTTCGCGAGAACATCAAGGACACCACTGTTATTATGATAGCACAGCGCATCGCGAGTATAAAAAACTGCGACCGCATTGCAGTTATTGAAAACGGAACAATTGTCGCATTTGCTCCCCACGACGAGCTTATGAAAACAAGCGAAACCTACCGTGATATTTACGCATCCCAAATGAAAAACGCAGAGGGAGGTGAGGCGTAATGGCACAGACAAAAGCACCAGAAAACCGACCTATGGTACACATGGGTCCCGGCGGACCGGGAAGGCGGGGACCGGGCGGTCCTATGGTGAGAGAAAAACCGAAAAACATGAAGGCTACCCTGCGGAAGCTTTTTAAGTACATCGGCAAAAACGCATATTTACTCGTTGCTCTGCTTGTTATCGTCGCACTTTCGGCAGCACTGACACTTGCAGGTCCTGCACTTCAGGCAACCGCCATTGACTGTATAACAATAGACTTTGATAAGGGCCTTACCGATGTAGATTTCGAAAAACTTTTCACTACTGTTGCTATAATGGCAGCAGTATATGTCCTCTCCTCGCTGCTTACTTATTTTCAGGGCATCACAGCTGCAAAGCTGTCCCAAAATACGGTTCTCACCATGAGAGGCGACCTTTTCAGAAAAATTTCTTATCTGCCTATCCGTTATACGGATACCCACCGTCACGGCGACATTATGAGCCGTATGACAAATGACGTTGAGAACATTTCCAACTCCGTTTCACAGTCCATAGCATCCCTTTTCTCGGGCATAATCACCCTTATCGGCTCACTTATTATGATGCTTATTTACAGCCCGGTGCTTACCCTTGTGGCTATGGTGACTATTCCCCTGACCATTCTTGTTTCCACAAAGCTTTCAAAATTTATGAGAAAATACTTTGTGGAACAGCAAAGATTGCTTGGTCAGCTTAACGGTCACATTGAGGAGTCGGTAACGGGTTATAAAACCGTCATGGCGTACAGCAAAGAAGGGGCATCGGTTGACGAATTCTCGAAAATAGCCTCAAAATACAGAAAAGTCGGCATTAAAGCTAATATCTGGGGCGGTGTTATGGGTCCCTGCATGAATATGATAGGCAATTTTGGCTATCTTGTAGTAGCGGCTGTTGGCGGATTTCTTTCCCTGAATTACGGAATGAGTATATCCGCAATTCAGGCGGTACTTCAGTATTCAAAGCAGTTTACAAGGCCTATAAACGAAATTGCAAACCAATATGCACAGATTCTAACCGCAATCGCAGGTGCAGAGCGAGTTTTCGCTATAATGGAAGCGGGCGATGAGATAGATGAAGGTCAACACCCGATTTTACCCGAGGAAATCCACGGCGATATTAACTTTGACAATATGTTCTTCTCTTACAAGGAGGGCGAGCCTGTACTTAAAGGGTTTAATCTTAACGTAGAAAGAGGACAAAAAATCGCCATAGTGGGGGCAACCGGCTCGGGTAAAACTACTGTTGTTAATCTGCTTACCCGTTTCTACGATATTGACAGCGGCGAAATAACAGTAGACGGAATAAATATAAATGATATTCCGAAAAACACGCTCCGCCGTGCAATCGCCATAGTTCTACAGGACACCGTACTTTTCTCCGATACCATAGCCTCAAATATACGCTACGGCAGGCTTGACGCCACCGACGAGGAGGTACGCCGTGCCGCTGCTACCGCCAACGCCGACATATTCATCGAGCGTCTGCCGGATGGTTATGATACTGTGCTTTCGGAGTCGGGAAGTGACCTATCCCAAGGTCAACGCCAGCTTCTTTCCATTGCAAGAGCAGTGCTCGCCGACCCGAAGATACTTATTCTTGACGAGGCGACCTCCAGCGTTGACACCCGTACAGAAATGAATATCCAATCAGCAATGGTTGCGCTGATGAAAAACCGCACGTCGCTGATAATCGCTCACCGACTTTCAACCATACGCGATGCCGACAAGATAGTTGTACTTGACGGCGGTGTGGTAGCCGAGGTTGGAAACCATGAAGAACTGC
>JAZNFI010000048.1:0-5015 GCA_045589075.1 Candidatus Flemingiibacterium sp. | reverse complement strand
GGTCAATACTAAGGGTTTATTAGCCATTTTCTCTATCTCCTTGTGAGTTATTATTTAAGTTTATGATAAAATACATATTTTATTCAGACTCACCAATACTGTTAAGAACCTCAACAGCTTTCGCAAGCTGATTATCCTCGCTATCGGTGATTTTATAAATATTCTTGTCAAGAAGCGACTCGTCAAGCTCACAAACATAGTCAGGCATGACACCTACACCTTCATAGCAGTCCGAGAAAGGCGGGCAGTACATCCTATAGGAAACAGCAATACCCGTAGCATCGGACAAGGGGATGAGTCGCTGCATTGTTCCCTTTCCGTAGGTTACAGTGCCAACAAGCTCCGCGGCATCATAATCCTTGAGAGCAGAAGCAAAAAGCTCACCAGCACTTGCAGTGCTTCCGTTAACAAGTACAGCAATTGGTATGTCAACACACCGGGCGTCTGAATTTGTAATTTCCTCATTACCCTCTGCATCAACTATACGGATTATGGGACCCTCGGGCAGCAGCATGTCCAGCACAGCGCAAACAGAATCAAGCTCTCCGCCGGGATTGTAGCGCACGTCGAACACCATTCTTGTAGCTCCGGCTTTTATAAGGGAGTTAAACGCCGCCTCAAACTGTTCGGGAGTTCCAAAATCAAACTCAAGAATCTTAATAATTCCAATAGTGGGATCAGCCTCATAAATGCGGCTCATAACTGACTGCTCATTGACATGAGCACGAACAATTGAATACTCAATAAGTTCACCGTCGCGGATTACCGTAAACTCAGCTGCAGTTCCCACCTCACCGAGCATAGCAGCAACAGCGGCGGAATAACCGAGCTCAGACACGGACTTATCCCCTACATAAGCTATAATATCCCCGGGCATAATTCCCGCCTCAAGAGCAGGAGAATCGGGCATTACACTGATTACCTCAATATAATCGACAGCATTTATGACATACACACCGATGCCCACCATATCGGCGGTCAGGTCGGAGGTGTTCGCTTTAAACTGCTCTTTATCAAGATAATAAGCGTACTTGTCGCCTGTACCGGCAACATATCCGCGAATTATCATATCGGAAAGATACTCCTCATCAATCTCTCCAATATAAAGTGAACGGTATATTTCATCCACTGCGGCAAGCTTTTCGTAATCTGCCGCACCTGCCAACACCTCATCAAGAACTGCCTCATACTTGTTTTGCACGCTTACATAAGTAATCTGGAAGGAGAGGACCGAAAACAGTATAATGAGCACGATGACAGTACTAATGGAAACTTTCTTTGACATAGCATCTCCTGAAATTATTGATTAAGCCGGGAACCACTTGCGTGGATTTGTATGGGCACTGTTCTCATACATTGAAAAATGCAGATGATTACCCGTTGAATATCCTGTGGAGCCAACCTTGGCTATGACATCGCCCTTTTCAACCTTGTCGCCCTTCTTGACAAGCAACTTCGAGCAATGAGCGTAAAGTGTGGCATAACCACCGCCGTGGTCGATCATTATGTAGTTGCCGTAGCTCCAATGCTTTGTAGCAATTGTAACAGTTCCGCTGTTGGAGGCATAAATGTCCGTTCCGTAAGCCGCGGGAATGTCAATGCCGTTGTGAACTTCATATTTACCCGAAATGGGGCTGTAGCGTCCGCCGTATTCAGAGGAAACCCTTACGTACTTCTGCGGAACGGGCCACATAAATTCGCCGCCTACGTACTTGTTATTCTGCTGTGCCTCAAGCTCCTTAAGGTAAGCCTGAAGCTCCTTCTGAAGCTGTTCCTCTGCGGCAAGTGCCTTTTCATACAGAGAATTGTAGTAAGCCTGATTGTTTTCAAGCTTGGTTAAGAAATTTGCCGCCTCAATGCGCTTGGATTCGAGCTTAGCCTCATCCGCCTCCAGTGCAGCCAAATATTCCTCTTGCTCGGACTTTTGGAGTTCATAAATGTTCCTTGCACTTTCAAGGTCAGCCTTGTCTTGCTTCAGACCGTTCATTATCTTAACGTCGTACTCCATCATAGAGCCGATTCTGTCGATGCGGGCAAGGAAATCTGCAAGACTTGACGCTCCGAACAGCATTTCGATGTAATTTGCCCTGCCGTCCTCTCTCGTCACACGAAGACGCTCTTTGAAAAGCTCGTATTTTTCCTGATAGGCAGTCTCTTTATCGATAATTTCGGAATTTTTCTCTGAAATGCTGTTTGACAGCTCCTCAATGAGAGAACCCGTAATATCAATTTTCTGAATGAGAAGATCCATCTCTTTGTCAAGAGCTTCCTTTTCAGCAATGGTATCTTCAATGTTCGACGCGCCTGTAATCATTTTAACTTTGAGACTCGCCATCTGCGACTCAATAGCCGCTATCTCCGACTCATACTTTTTAACCTTTGAATCGGTTGACTTGCTTGCCGATACAACGGACGCAGATCCTCCCCAAAGGGCAGTTGTGATCACACCGGCAATAAACAGAGATATTATTCGAGAAGAAAGTCTTTTATCTTTAACCAAGGAAGTCGTGGCATTAAGCTTCACCATATTATACCTGACCTTTCCTATAATAATTCGTCGAATTATGCTTTTAGGTACTTTCTTGTGGATATAGTACTTCCAACAATACCGGTAACAACACCGATAGCAATAAATATGCCAGCCAGTGAAAGCCCGATGTCGCCAAAGCCCAGAAGCTCAATAAACTCAAAGCTTCCGTCCATCATTCTGATAACGTAGTCGTAGAGACCCCATTGCACGAAGAAACCAAGTATAGCCGAAACTATGCCGATTATGATTCCCTCAAAAATAAACGGGAGTATAACAAACCAATCAGTAGCACCGATGTAGCGCATTATGGTTATCTCGGCGCGGCGCGCGTGCACAGCAAGTTTAATTGTGTTGATAATAACAAATATGCTGACCGCAAGAAGTATTGCCATAAACCAAACGAGAACTAAGGATATGCTATTCTTCACACGTTCTATCATAACGGAGAGGTCGAGTCTGTTGTTGACATTTGCAACGCCGTCAAGACGCTGAAGCTGTACAACGAGGCTGGGTACCTCGGAATTTTCCTTGTAGGTAATGTGAAGCTCGTCGCGAAGCGGATTGTCCTCGTCAACAAGGTCATAAAGCTCGGACTGATCCTGATATTTGGCACGCTCCTCGTCAAGGGCCTGCTCTTTTGTAATCAGGGTTACATCAGCTACGTTATCAAGTGCCCTTATCTGTGATTCTATAAGGGCAACATCTTCATCTGTTTTTGACTCATCCACAAAAACAACAATCTCATTTAGATTTCCAAGATTTTCAAGATTAACGTCTATATTAAAAATAAGAAGTCCAAAACTACCCATAACCACAAGACAGCTCATGAGAACGGTAATGGACGCAACAGTCATAAGCCCATTCCTCCAAAGCCCCTTGACTGCCTGACTTAAGAAGTATGTTATTCTGTAACGCTTCATATATCCATACCTCCCACACCGTCGCTTATTACCCTGCCGTCCTTGATTCTGATAACACGCTGCTTGAAATAATCCACAAGGTCCTTTTCGTGTGTAACAACAATTACCGTCTTACCAAGCTTTTGTATCTTCACAAGCAGGTTCATTATTTCAAGGCTCATCCTGGGGTCGATATTTCCGGTAGGCTCATCAGCAATAATAATCTGAGGGCTGTTGGCAAGTGCGCGTGCAAGTGCTACTCTCTGCTGTTCGCCGCCCGAAAGCTGATGCGGATAGGAGTTACTCTTATCCGAAAGGTTCACGGTTCTGAGAAGTGCCGGCACCCGAAGCTTAATAACGCGGTTCGGTTCACCGACCACCTGCATAGCAAAAGCAACATTTTCAAAAACAGTCTTGTCTTTAAAAAGTCTGAAATCCTGAAATACTACACCAAGCTCACGTCTGTAATGAGGCACGGTGCGGTTAGAAATCTTTGAAAGATTGTAGACAGCAGGCTGACGCTTGTCCCCAACCTGACGGTCGCATCTGACAACAAGATTACCCTCAGTAGCTTTCTCCTCTCGAAGAAGCAGCTTCATAAGAGTAGTCTTTCCGGCTCCCGATTCACCTACAATGAATACAAATTCACCGTCAGCAATTCTGATATTAACACCGTCAAGAGCAACGGTTCCATTGGGATAAACCTTTTTCACATCTTTGAATTCGATCATAATAAGTATAACTCCGTTATTCTGTAATGGTTCGGAACCCTAGGCAAATCAAATACATTTAAGCTAAAAAGCTCTTAATATAAAAATGAACTGAGCACAATGTATTTAAAAAATAATATGCCCGTTTGTTGATATATGTACAAAAATGACTTCTGCGTGATAAGCAATGCTACCGTCCGCTCCCCGAACAAACGGAAAGCGGACGGACGTAATAATATTGTCAGAATTTTACAGGTTTAGAGGTAAGATACTTCTTAACCATAAGTGCAACCTTAAAGGTAATGGCATGTTCAAATTCACGAAGGTCGAGTCCGGTGAGCTTCCTTATCTTCTCAAGGCGATAAACAAGAGTGTTTCTGTGAACAAACAGCTTCCTGGAAGTCTCTGAAACATTCAAATTGTTTTCAAAGAAGCACTGAATTGTCATAAGTGTCTCACGGTCAAGCGATTCCAATGAGCCCTTCTTGAAAACCTCTTGGAGAAACATCTCACAAAGTGTGGTCGGAAGCTGATAGATAAGTCTTCCTATACCAAGATTTTCATAGCTTATAATATTTTTTTCGGTGTCAAATACCTTACCGACCTCAATAGCAACCTGAGCCTCCTTGAAGGAACGGGCAAGGTCCTTGATGTTTTCAACAGCTGTACCGATACCGATAGAGACCTTAGCGTAGAACTCGCTGGACAAGGTGTCCGCGATACTCTTGGCAGTCTTTTCGATTTCACGGTTATCATGCCCCGACTTTACCTCTTTAACAAGCACAATGTCATGCTCGCTTACGCTGATAACGTAGTCCTTGTTCTTGTCGGGGAACATATTCTGCACCATATCAAAAGGCACAACATCGTTCTTGC
>JAZNFI010000047.1:0-2102 GCA_045589075.1 Candidatus Flemingiibacterium sp. | reverse complement strand
CGTTCACCTGCCGCGTTGTATCTTCATCGGGTACTGACAGCTATGCCGCAATAGCGGCAGCTATCAACTCCCTGAAGGGCCCAAAGCACGGCGGAGCAAATATCAAGGTTTGCCAGATGTTCGATTCGATTAAGAGCGGAGTTAAAAATTGGGAGAACGAGGACGAGGTTACGTCATTCCTCGAAAAGCTTATACGCGGCGAGGAGGGTGACCATTCCGGTCTTATCTACGGTATGGGTCACGCAATCTACACCTTGTCCGACCCCAGAGCAGTATTGCTGAAGAAGTATGCAAAGGAGCTTGCAAAGGGAACGGAATTTGAACGTGAGTTTGCGCTTCTTGAATCTGTTGAAAAGCTTTCTCCTGACGTATACAGACGTTTCAAAAAGCTTGATAAAAACATATGCGCAAATGTTGACCTTTATTCCGGACTTGTCTACCGTATGCTGGGTATTCCCGTGGAGCTGTACACTCCGCTTTTCGCTATTGCAAGAATGGCGGGCTGGTGTGCTCACAGAATCGAGGAGGTTACCACCGGCAAGAAAATAATCCGTCCTGCGTACAAAGCAATTTCCAAACCGCGCGAATACGTGCCTCTCAGTATAAGAGGCGGAAATTAATTAAAATAGTCCGCGCTGCGCCTAAAAAAGCCTTGATGCAAGTTTTTGCATCAAGGCTTTCGTGTATATCAGTTCTGCTTTTGAACGCTCTTGTATTCGTTATAGTACTTATAAAACGGGCAGGCGGCACTGGTCATCATGCGGTAATATTCGTCCTCATCAAGGTTTGCGATACAGACGTTGTCCTGCATATCATCGTCCCAGTCGAAAAATTCGCAGGTATCGCAGGACGGCTTTATAGGTTTCTTGGTTGCCATTTTACTCCTCCGAGATTATAATTTACATAATTGTATCACATCAAAATGGTAAAGTCAATAGCTCTGCCGCAAGAGACGCCGACAAAAATGATTGTGCGAGGGCGAAATGTGGTCAAAAAACAAAGGAAATCGAAGAATTTAAGAGCTTTCAATAATATAAATCAAAATTTTCAAACTTTTTTTCAAAAAGCTATTGACAAGCCAAATATTGTATGATATAATATTGCACGTTGAGAAATGTCGACTGTGCCGACTAACCCACGGCAAGGCGGCAGCAAGCCTATAAACGGCAATATTATTTTTGAAAGGAATCACGATCATGTCCACATACATGGCTAAAAAGGAAACCCTCGATCGCAAGTGGTACGTTATCGACGCAGCAGGCAAGCCCCTCGGCAAGACCGCTGTTCTCGCAGCTACCATTTTGAGAGGTAAGCACAGACCCGAGTACACTCCTAATGTTGATTGCGGCGAGTTCGTAATCATCATCAATGCAAAGGACGCTGTTCTCACCGGTAATAAGCTGAATCAGAAGAAGTATTATCATCATTCCGGCTACATCGGCGGACTTAAGGAAGTAAGCTATAAGACCCTTATGGCAACCAAGCCCGAGCTTGCAATGCAGCTCGCAGTCAAGGGTATGCTTGCTAAGAACAAGCTCGGCGATGCACAGATTAACCGTCTCAAGGTATACGCAGGCGCAGAGCATAAGCAGCAGGCACAGCAGCCCGTAGCTTACCCCGCTAAGTAATCGAAAGGAGATAACACACAATGTATCAGAGTGCAAAGCCGTATTTCTACGGCACAGGCAGAAGAAAGAAATCCATAGCTCGCGTACGTTTAGTACCCGGCACCGGTGTTATCACCGTTAACGGCAAGACCCTTGACGAATACTTTGGTCTTGAAACCCTCAAGCTCATCATCAACCAGCCCTTTGGCGTTACCGCTACTGAGGGCAAGTTCGATATTATTGCTACCGTTAAGGGCGGCGGTCTCTCCGGTCAGGCAGGCGCGATCCGTCACGGTGTTGCAAAGGCGCTCCTTCAGGCAGACGAGACCTTCCGTCCCGCTCTCAAGAAGGCAGGATTCCTCACTCGTGACCCCAGAATGAAGGAAAGAAAGAAGTACGGTCTCAAGGCTGCACGTCGTGCTCCTCAGTTCTCCAAGAGATAATCAAAGCCTTTGGGCTTACATCAAAAAACCTCGAAAACAAAGCGTTTTCGAG
>JAZNFI010000046.1:0-12594 GCA_045589075.1 Candidatus Flemingiibacterium sp. | reverse complement strand
CTTGGCAGCTACTTTTCCTGCACCCATGGCAGAAATAACGGTTGCCGCACCGGTGACGGCATCGCCGCCCGCATACACACCGGGTTTGGATGTGGCACCCGTGGATTCCTCCACAATGATACCCCCACGCTTGTTTGTTTCAAGACCTTCTGTGGTTAATTTGATAAGCGGATTAGGAGATGTTCCGATTGACATTATTACAGTATCAACCGGAAGCACAAATTCACTTCCCTCTATCGGTATAGGTGAACGGCGTCCGCGCTCGTCAACCTCGCCAAGCTTCATTTTAACACAGCGGATACCGGTAACACATCCGTTTCTCGGGTCACGGCTGTCGTCGGGATTGCGGTAGCCGAGAATTTCAACAGGATTGTTTAGAAGCATAAATTCAATTCCCTCTTCCATGGCATGCTCCACCTCCTCGCGGCGTGCGGGAAGCTCATCCATGGAACGCCGGTAGATGACATATACCTTTTCTGCACCAAGGCGAAGTGCCGTCCTTGCCGCATCCATGGCAACGTTGCCGCCGCCAACAACGGCTACTTTACCGCCTTTGGAGATTGGTGTCGCTGGGTTGTCGAGATATGCTTTCATGAGGTTGCTTCTTGTGAGAAATTCGTTTGCTGAGTATACGCCCTTTAAATTTTCACCCGGTATGTTCATAAAATTGGGAAGTCCTGCACCAGAGCCGATAAACACAGCCTCAAATCCCATTTCAAAAAGCTCGTCAACCGTCAGGGTTTTGCCGATAACGTAGTTGGTTTCGATTACTACGCCCAGGGCAACGAGGTTATTAACTTCTTTTTGGACGATTGCCTTAGGCAGACGGAATTCGGGTATGCCGTAAACAAGCACGCCACCTGCCGTATGAAGTGCTTCATAAACAGTTACCGCATAGCCCAGTCGCGCAAGGTCGCCTGCACAGGTGAGTCCTGAAGGACCAGAGCCGACTACTGCGACCTTGTGTCCGTTTGATTCGGGTACTTCGATAGTTTCTTTGCAGTTTGCATTGTGGAAATCAGCCGCAAAGCGTTCAAGTCTGCCGATACCAACGGGCTCGCCCTTAATGCCGCGGACGCATTTTGCTTCACACTGTGTTTCCTGGGGACATACGCGTCCGCACACAGCCGGGAGAGACGATGAGCGGTTAATTACCTGATAGGCACCCTCAAAATCGCCTTCCTTTATCTTTCCGATAAATTCGGGGATTTGCACGTTTACAGGGCAACCTGTAACGCAAGGCATATTTTTGCAATGTAGGCAACGCATCGCTTCCTCAATGGCTGCACCTTCACTGTAGCCAAGAGCAACCTCGTCAAAATTGTGAGCTCTTATTTCAGGTGCCTGGGACGGCATGGGGATTTTCTTTGGACTCATATTTGCAGTCATTTTACTGTTCCTCCGCCTTCTTAAAAAGATTGCAGGCTTCCTCGTATGCGTGACGTTCAAAATCTCTGAACATTGAGCTGCGTTCCATGGCGGAATCGAAATCTACTTCATATCCGTCAAAATCGGGACCGTCAACACAAGCGAATTTTGTCTTGCCGCCGACGGCAATTCTGCATCCGCCGCACATTCCGGTACCATCTATCATTATTGGATTCATGGAAACGGTGCAGGGGATGCCGGTGGGGCGTGTCGCTTCCACAACAAATTTCATCATGATAAGGGGTCCAATGGTTATAACCTTATCAAATTTTTCTCCGCTTTCAAACATTTCCTTAAGCGGAACGCAGACATTACCTTGTCTGCCGTATGAACCGTCATCGGTCATAGTGTAAAGTCGGTTTGAGACAGCTTTAAACTCGTCTTCCAAAACAAGGAGCTCCTTTGTGCGGAAGCCGATTACAGAGGTGACCTCACAGCCCATTTGATGTAGGGCTTCGGCGATGGGGAGCGCAATAGCACAGCCGACTCCTCCCCCCACGATACAAACCTTACGAAGTCCCTCAAGCTCGGTTGGAATACCGAGGGGTCCCACAAAATCAGCAATGGTGTCCCCTACATTCAAGCTGTTAAGCTTTACTGTGGTTGCGCCAACCACCTGAAAAATAATCCTGACAGTTCCGGCGTCTCGGTCATATCCTGCAATTGTTAGCGGTATACGTTCTCCGTCCTTGTCGCAACGCAGGATGATAAACTGTCCCGGCTTTGCCTTGCGGGCAACGTGAGGGGCTTCTATTTCCATCATGGTAACCGATGAGTTCAGTTCTTTTTTTGTTGTTATTTTATACATGGTATATCTCCCTATAAAACGACATATGATATGTCGTTATCGCACTCTGTATAATATTTATTATAACATATTGCCGACCTTAAATTCAATAGTAAAATGTTGAAAAATGCTGTTTCTCAAAAAATTTGCGCAAATTCCTGACTAATATTTTTTGAGCTTATATACATCCAAAAGATAACTAACGCCTTTTTTCGATGGTTTCACACGTTATTTTACATCAATTTACAAACATGACTCGACATATAAGCGACTGTTCCTTTGGTATAATAGTGTTAAATAACCGCCGCGGCGGAAAAAGGACGGTAAAATATATGGAAATACAAAAGCTGATACGGGCAAGAGTTGAAAAAGTGCTTGCAGGTTATAAAGAATCTGATGGAGAAAACCTGATTGAGCTGTCAAAGATAAAACCGAAGAATGTAGCAAAGGTGGTAGGTGTAGCCGCGCTGTCACTTGTTTTGGGGTCGTCGGGGGCAGCGTTTTCCAGTTATCCATTCGGAATTGCGCTTCTCGCTGTGTCAGACAGATATGTGGTCAGCTGTTACATAGGTCTTATATTGTCTGCCCTTGCAAACAAAGGCTATTCTGCGGCTATGTGTGTAGTATACACGGTAATCTTAATGCTTCGGTATGCCATCGGTCGTTTGCTTTCTGATAACAACGAGGCTAAAGAAAGCAAGGAAAATGACATTTTTTCTAAACTCGGGAAACGATTACGCTCTCCTGTGGTTATGGACAAGCTTTTCGGCGAGAGTTTGCTTCTTCGGTGTTCTGTTGCCTGCTTCGGGGCATTTGTGTTCGGCCTGTATAGACTGATAGCCGGAGGATTTCTTTACTATGACCTTTTCGGGCTTTTGTCGGGCTTTATCTTGACCCCTCTTGCTTCATTTACCATATCGGGGTTGTTTTATGAAACCGAGCGGTTTCCAAGAGCGAAGGAGATGAGCTCGGCAGCCCTCATGTTTTTGATAGTCTATTCTCTGAGAAGCTACACAGTATTCGGCTTTTCACCAAGCTTTATGGCTGCATTGTTTGTGACACTGGCGAGTGCGTCCATGTACGGAAGCTTCCGGGGGTGCACTACCGGACTTTTTGCGGGGCTTGCCTGTGGCGGCATCAACATACTTGGTGACGGGGGGACGAATGCACTTGCATATTCGATAGGTGCGGCTCCGTGCATCATGGCTGCAGTTGGTCTTTCGTCGGGGGCACTTTATAAAATATCAAGGACAGCGGCACTTGTTTGTGCATCTGCGGTTGCCCTTTTGCTCGGACTCTGCGTTGACGGATATAACATACTCCCGCGAATTATTCCCGATGTATGTGTGACGGTGGTCATGTTTGTTCCTCTGGCTAATCTTGGATTGCTGTCGAGATTTCGTTTTTTTGCCGGGGAGGAAAATGAATTATACAGTGATACCATAACGGTGCTTGAAAAAAAGCAGGAGGATACATATGCACGTATAAATGCACTCTCGGAGGCTTTTGCACACCTTTCGGAGACGGTGTTTGCACTTTCCGACAGAGTACGCCGCCCCGGTGTTGTAGATCTGAAGCAGGTGTGCGACAGTGCTTTCGACGAATATTGTCATAAGTGTGCGGTGTCACAGATATGCTGGGAGAGAGATTGCTCGTCCACTCTTGATGCCCAGAGCAAAATAACAGCTTCTCTATATTCAAAGGGCAGGATAGGGTTTGACGATATTCCAGATTATATAAAAGATCGGTGCCCGAATATGGGACTCATAATTGATGAAATCAATTCATCCTGCGGAAAACTTATCGAAGAGCTTATCAAAAATGACAAAACAGAAGCTTTTGCGCTTGATTATGAAGCAATGTCAAAGCTGTTGGCTGAGCAGATAGAAAACGGAGAAACAGAGTACAAAATAGATGAAGAAAGGACAAAAAAGCTAAGGCAAACTCTAAGGCATCTGGGGATCAATCCTGAACGCGCCATATGCTATGGAGAGCGCCGTAAACGGATCGTTGTGGGAGACATCGAATTGGCGCGGGTAAGGATGGGCGCAGACGAAATTCGTACAGCCATTGAAAACACAATTGAAGTGCCGATGGGGCTTCCGCATTTTGATATATGCGGTGATACTGTAACCATGACACTTGACGCACGAAGATGCTTTGCGGCGGAGGTAGCAAAAGCAACCAGTATAAAAGAATACGAAAGTGCCAACGGTGACTCATCATCAACATTTGAGAGCCGGGATGATTATTTTTACGCGCTGATTTCAGATGGAATGGGAAGCGGCAGAGAAGCAGCAGTAACGTCAAAGATATGCTCTGTATTTCTTGAACGAATGCTTCGTGCGGGTAACGGGAAGGCGATAACACTTGAAATGCTGAACGGCTTTATAAAGAGCAGAAGCAATGAGTGCTCCGCTACAGTGGATCTTGCAGAGGTAGATCTTATTAGCGGAGACGCATGCTTTGTAAAAAGCGGGGCGGCGCCGTCATTTGTGCTGCGCACAGGCAATCTCTATAAGCTTCAGTCAAAGACCGTCCCCATTGGAATTATGTCAGAGCTTGATGCCGAAAAAATAAGGTTCAAGCTGATGGCAGGCGATGTTATTGTTATGTTGAGTGACGGTATTGCCCAGTCTCTCGAAGACGGGGTATGGCTTGCCAATCTGCTAACATACGAGTGGGAGGACCATCTTGGAACTATGAGTGAAAAAATTCTTGACAATGCCGCATACAACAACAAAAGAAGTGATGATATGACAGTAGTGCTAATAAGGATCAGCGAAAATACTGCCGATTGACGGTGTTGACATTCAGGAACATCTTTGATATAATGTTGTCTGTAAAGCTAATTTTGAAAGGATGTCCCAAGTGGCAACAAAAAAACAACTTCTTGCGGATGAATTCTGCATTCGTCTTGAAAATATATATCCCGAAGCTGTGTGTGCTCTGGAATCGGGCGGAGAAGCATGGAAATTGCTTGTTATGGGGCGACTTTCCGCCCAATGTACCGATGCCAGAGTAAATATTGTGTGCCGGGAGTTGTTTTTGCGGTATCCGACGGTAAACGATATGGCGGAATGTGAGCTTTCTGAGCTTGAAGCCATTGTCAGGCCCTGTGGATTATATAAAACAAAGGCGAAAAACATAAAGGATTCTTGCATGATGCTTAGAGACCGATATGACGGGATTCTGCCAGACACAATGGAGGAGCTTTTGAAATTTCCCGGTGTGGGAAGGAAGATAGCGAATCTGCTCCTGGGTGATATTTTCGGAAAACCCGCCATAGTAACAGATACCCACTGTATTCGTATCTGCGGACGAGTAGGGCTTTATTCCGAATCCTTGAAAGACCCCGTTAAGATAGAAAAAATACTCATCCAACTGATACAGCCCGATAAACAGTCCGATTTTTGTCACCGGCTCGTAATATTCGGGAGAGAGACGTGTACTGCCAGGGCACCGAAATGCTCGAAGTGTCCGATTTCCGATATTTGCAAACATAAAGCGAAGAATATTTAACAGAGTCCTCGGTCGAAACCGAGGACTTCGTTTATTTGTTTGCTCCTATGTTGAGAGCTGCCAGATTGTTTTGGGTGTAAATACTGTCGAGATTCAAAAGCACAAGAACGCGGTCTGAGTTGTCCGCAAGCTCTTTCACCGAAGGGTTACTCATGAGGAGAGGCTTGTAGTAACGGAGGTCGATAATATCAAGATCAAAGTGGGCAGCAAGAAACGGTGCAACCGAATGAGCAAAGCTGTCCTTAATTAAAAGCAGCTTTTCACGGTTGCTGTCTGAGGTGGCGGTTACGAGAACACGGGCGTTGTTGCCGCCGATAAAAGCACTGTATTTATCCTTCTTTTCGAGGTAGGAACGGTCATAGAACCCTGAAAAAGATGTATTTGTGTCGATGATTTCACAAACAAAGTCAGTGTCACCGTCAAATCTGAAAAACTCCATGGAGTCGGGATTGATCCATTTCATGCCGGCACTGGACCAAGTAGTCCCGAAAAAAGAATTGCTAACGGTTTCCCGGTTGAAATGATCTAAAGTAAAGGGTTCCATGCCCAATGAGTTCATTATTTGTGCATATGCATAATATGCCCCCAGGGTAGTCCAGTGATGGTCGGTTCGGTAGTATACATATTCCCCCTGGTGCGCAAGGCTTCTAAGGGGTGTAATTATGTCAACGGTATCAAGGGAAGACATAGCCTCGGCTACATAAGTTACAGCCCGGCCGGAGATCTCCGCTGCAGGATAGAGGGGCGGCATTTTTGAGAAAAGTATGTCCTGTGATCGCCCTGCCACGGCGACCTTCATAGGCTTGTCGCCAATACTTGTACAAAAGGTCATCAGCTCAGATATATTCGCGTCTGCGGCGGCGTAACCGGGGTATTCCTCTTTTGCGATGATGTAACCGTCAAGTCCCAGAAGTACGCCGTTGTTTTCGTTCTTGTAAAGCACGGTTTCGGCAATTGCCTTTGTACCTACAAAAAGATTTCTGAAGGGCATTTGGTCGGCACAGTATGACGAAATCTCGGCTGTAAGACTTCCATCTGTGAGTGAATCGAAAGAGAAGGCGGGGAGAGTCTGGAGAGCTCGGTTTTCATCTTCAGAAAACGAATTGTCGGGTAGGAGCAAATGGAAGAACGCAAAGCCGTAGATTATGAACAGAAGGCCTGCTGCGGATATGAAATCAGAGAGGCGAAAATTTCTTTTATTCATATTGACCTCCGAGAATCAAAATCTGAAATATAAGAAAGGGTTATAAGACGAATCCACAAGGTATGACAAACAAATGAGTACAGTGACGATCCCAAGAACGGCAAACAGACCGCGCCATACGCCGGAGTTTTTGGTCAGATGCTCATATATTTTTTTGGGGATGGGAGTAGAAGCAATGGCAAGGACAATAAAGAATGCAAGATTCCTAACGAAATTATATGCGTCGAGTCCGTTTGCAAAACCCTGAACTCCCACACCGAACATGTTTCCTAAATACACCGCTCCGGCAGAAATGTCTTCAAAAACAAACAACAGCCAGCCGAACAGCACAAAAAACAAGGTGTAGGCATGAGATAACAGCGAGGGGGCTTTTTCGAGGAGCTTACGAAGAAAGAACTTCTCAATCATCAGGAGCGTGAAGTAGTAAAGCCCCCATAGTATATAGTTCCAGCTTGCCCCGTGCCAGAAACCGGTGAGAAACCAAACCACAAATAGATTTCTTACGTTTCTAAGCCTGGAGCAGCGATTGCCGCCGAGGGGAATGTATACATATTCGCGGAACCAGGTCGAAAGGGAAATATGCCATCTTCGCCAGAATTCGGTAATGCTTTTTGAAATGTATGGGTAATTAAAGTTTTCAAGAAATCTGAAACCGATCATTTTTCCAAGACCGATTGCCATGTCTGAGTAGCCGGAAAAATCAAAGTATATCTGAAAAGCATACAGCACCATTCCGAGCCACACACCCACAACCGTGCGCTCGTCTTTCGGAATGTCTCGAAAGTATTCCCAAAGCTGCCCTGCATTGTTGGCGAGGAGTACCTTTTTGGCGAGTCCGGCGATAAATGTACGTGTTCCTTCCGCGAAAAGCGGCAGACTGTGCTGGCGGTTTGCCAGCTGGCAGTCAACGTCCTTATATCTTACGATAGGACCTGCGATAAGCTGGGGATAGAGTGTTACATATGCGCCAAAAGCGGTGATGCTTTTCTGCGCGCGAGTATTAAGCTGATATACGTCAATAACGTAAGAGAGGGCTTGAAAGGTATAGAAAGAAATGCCGATGGGAAGCTCAAGTCTGAGCAAAGGAAGCGACTCAAGACCTTTTATAAGGCGAAGGTTTGTAACGAAGAAATCGTAGTATTTGAAAAATCCCAGAATGGCGAGATTGACGATAACGGCGATGATGAGCCATGTTTTTGCGAAGCGATTGTTGTTCTGCAAAAGACCTCTTTCCACTAACATTCCGAAAATGTAATCTGCCGCAATGGTGAATATCATTAGAAAAACATACACCGGCTCGCCCCAACCGTAAAACAGCAGACTGAAAATGAGAAGGACAAGGTTGCGAAATCTCAGAGGGACTGTATAATATACAAGCAGCGTGGCTGTCAGGTAAAGAAGAAGAAATTCAAGACTTGAAAAGACCATAATATAACTGCCTTTCGAAGATGTTTTATTATATTCAACTAATTATACAACACCATAATGTTCAAAGCAAGCACATAGTGAAAACAGTATGTAAATTTATTTGAATCTAGTAATCAATATGCCTCCGAGGACAAACGGCCTCGGAGGCATAATATGCTGTTTTATGCGCCGGAGTCAGCGGCAACGGATAGGGATGTACCGGCGCAGGGATTATTTTATAAACTGCCTCTGTGCGTATCCGGGTGCGTGTCACAAACACCAAATACTGCTCTGCAAGTTGCAAGAGTTTTTGCACATTATCTCAAGTCCGCGAACCACTGCGTCAACGGGCGAATCGGTGACCGTTACACATTTTCCGATTTGGGCAGTTAAATATTCGTCGATTCCCGGGATAGCTGCTCCCCCGCCTATCAAAATTATATTGTCAGCGTGGGATTCATTTTCTCCGTGAGTGGGAAGGTTACGGAGCATATGCAACAAAAGCTTTGACACGGGTTCGAGAAGAAATGTGTACAGCTTTTTCAGTTCTTTATCGGTTACTGTGATCTTTCTCGGCATACCTGTTGCTGTATCAATGCCGGATACAACTGAATGCTGTGTTGAGTCACCTTTAAGGGAAACGCGTAATTCCAGCTCTTGTACCGATTGTGAAGAAAGCGTTATGCCGTACTTGTTTTTTACGTGAGCCATCAGCGCATGCTTTTGAGCGATTCCACCGACATTTGATGAGATTTGACGAAGCACCTCACCGTTGCGTATATATGCGGCTTCCACAGCTTCAGCCCCCATATCGCAGAGCACGGCGCCTCCGAATGGGTCTTCTGACGGAGAGAGGTTCAAACCCATAAAAGCTGCCGTTATTGTGTCAACAAGGGTTACTTTCCCTGTGCGGCAATCCGCCAGCGCCCTTTTAAGAATTTGGCGGCTCGGTTCATTCATACTGTATTTTACGGCTGCAACAATGTGTTTTTTTGTTTTCGGTGCTGCTGCTTCAAGAAACCGGTCAAGGACTTCCGCTGTAAGATTGAAATCAGAAATCAAACCGTTTTCAAACGGGCAACGAAGAGTCATCGTGCCCGGTGCGCGACTGCTTAAGAGCAGCGCTTCCGTACCCACCGCCATAACATTGCCGGTTGCATCCACAGCCGCGATGCAGGGCTCACGCAGGATTATTCCTTTTCCTTTCTGACAGATTTCGATGCTCTCTGCACCGAAATCAATTCCGAGTATTACAGACATATAATCATCTCACCTTTCCGATATAATCATCGGCCGTAAGTCCGAAATCCCGTTCAAGCATAGTTCTCATAAGGGCGATGGGCAGTCCGACAACATTGTAATGGTCGCCGTGAAGCTCCGAAACAAATATACCTCCAAGGCCTTGAATCCCGTAGGAGCCTGCCTTGTCAAGCGGCTCGCCGGTTTCCACATAATAGCGTATTTCACCTTCGCTTAGCTTCGCGAATTTCACCTTGGTTTCCGCCGCCTGGCATGAGGCGATTCGTTTGTTATCTATTATGCCTATCATAGAAATTCCGCTGAATACGGAATGTTCTTTTCCGGAGAGTGATTTAAGGGTATTTATAGCATCGTTTGCATCGAGCGGCTTGCCCAGTGCCATTGAACCATCCCAGACTATTGTATCGGCACCGATAACGATAATGTCTTCATCGTGAGGGAGTTTGTCGAAAACCGCCTCCGCCTTTCTGTATGACAGCTTGCAGACAAGCTCATCAGGAGCAAATGTGTTATCTGCAGATTCATCGCAGTCCGATACCATTACCTCGAAATTTATACCCAGCATCGTAAGAATTTCGTGTCTGCGCGGAGAGGCGGATGCCAAAATAAACCTTGGTGTCATTTTGCAATGGCCCTCCCTATAATGAGTGAAAGGATAATGAAAATAACTACCGCCAGGGTCAGATTTATGCTTACCCCGAAAGTGAGTTGCATCATGCCAAGGTCCAACACCAAGGGCGAATTCATTCCAAAATCAAGACCGAATGAAAACCAGGAAAGAGAGGAAACCCCATTTGTTATATTGCCGACAAATGTGCCGAGAACGATGCCGATAAGCACAAGAAATGCGTTGTAGATCTTACTGCGTTTCATAATAATTTACATGACCTTAGCATAAGCAAAGGACTCCTTTTCCATAGAATATCATTTGGTTTTGCAAGGAAAAAACGCTAGATGAGGCGCTTCCCACAAAACCGATAAAAATCTTTAATGCTCGTGCTACTTTTTTCCTGTTGAACCAAAACCGCCGCTTCCGCGGTCAGTTTCGTCGAGGGAATTCACAGGTATAAGCTCTGCATGGAGAACAGGCATGAACATGAGCTGTGCCATACGCTCGCCGACCTCCACGGTATAAGGCTTGTCCGATGTGTTGATTAGCCCTACGGAAATTTCACCTCTGTAATCACTGTCTATAACTCCGATGCCGTTGGCAAGCATAAGGCCGTGCTTTATCGAAAGTCCGCTTCTTGCGGCAACTACAGCCACGACATCTCGGCTCTCTGGGGAAATGGCAATTCCGGTAGGAATAAGGGCTCTTTCGCCCGGAGCAATGGTTATCGGCTCGTCGGCGGCAGAACGGAGGTCAACGGCGGCGGAACCGTCGGTGGCATAACAGGGAAGCTCCGAGCCAGCGCGCACTATCTTTATTTTAACTTTTATGTTGTTCATTTTGGAATCCTCCTGATACCATTATTTTTCGGGGACATAGGTTTGTTTGCGAGAATTGCCTCGGCAAAGGCTTTTGATTCGTCGGTAAAAATATAATGTCTGCCGTTGATTCGGAATTTTACAAGATCGTCCTGCTTGTCCTGCATATAAACGGGTACGCTGTTGTACATTACGTTCCTATGGCCATAGGCTCGGGTAAGAGGAAAGCTCATGCCCATTCGGTCTGTAATCGGCAAAAAGCTGCGATGTTTACATTCCTCACAGGAATAGAGATCGCGTATAACACATTTTTCAAGTGTCATGAGGGGGACGCGTCCGTAAATAATGGCAGGCAAGCCCAGATCGCGGAGCATTGGAAGGGTAAGCTCCGGAGATGCAATCAGAGAATCAAAGCCAAGCTCTGCCAGAGCATCGGCAGAAAAACGGTTAAAAATGTTGAGTCTGAAATCGCCGCACATCCTCATTCCGGAGTCTTTTACCATGGTAATGTGCCCGAGATTTGAAACAAGCGCAGTTTTAATACCGGCGGCATTAGCTCGCTTCAGCATGGATTTGATCTCTTCTGACTCCGAGTCAAATACCACGGGTGGGATTATAACGCCGCTCACCTTATCACACATCTCCGGGGAGAATTTTTCGAGAGGAAGATAAACGATTTCGCAGTTTCCCACATTGTCGGGAATCTGCGAATACTCACTAAAACGTGCGGTGACGGTGTTTTTAATCGCAGGAACCTTGGGGACGTTAGCGATCTTTGTTGTATTCGACACTCTATGCTTCAGTAATTTTTCGCAAACCGCATCAACAGCATCACGGCGCAGGGAATTCAAGGCAGATAACGGCAGTATCAGCCCGTCATCAAGATTTATACAACCTTTTCCCATCCTGAAAGGCGAGTTGCCGAGCTTTTCAAGATTTTTCATTACCGACTCAGATGTCATCGGTTGGTTGATTGCCTTATGGGGGACGTCCCCGTATACCGTTGCCGTACAATCGTCTACGGTGGCTGTCAGCTGCGACGGAACACCCGCCTTGATTTGTATAACCATATCAATTGGTCTGCGGCGTTCTTTTGCAAGCACTCCGTAATCTGTCTGTTTGTCCGACGCAAGAGCGGCACTGTCAGATTTATCGGAATCTGTTCGTATTCCGAGCATCGCGCTCCCGATTTTTTTGGTAAAATATCCATCTGTAAATCCGCTCCTTGAAAATAAGGACTTCAGGCGAGATATTTCCTCGGGAGAGGCGTTTCTTCCCTCGTCGAGCAGTTGTCTGTATGTTTTTGTTACGCCGTATACATAATCGGGACTCTTCATTCTGCCCTCAATTTTCAGAGACGCTGCATTGAGAGACAGAATTTCCGTGATATGTGATGCAAGGCATATATCCTTCAGGCTGAGAGCGTATGCCTGACTTTTACATCCCTCGCATTTGTAAGGAAGTCTGCACGGTTGAGCACACTCTCCACGGTTTCCGCTTCTGCCGCCGATAAGTGAGCTTGCAAGACAGCCACCAGATTGGGATACACAAATGGCTC
>JAZNFI010000045.1:0-3854 GCA_045589075.1 Candidatus Flemingiibacterium sp. | reverse complement strand
GACATTATGACCCAAATGGTGTATGATTATAAATGTGTTATAATATAGGAATACAATAGCTGAATTTATCAAACAAAACTAAAATAAGCAGGACTTGTCCACTGCCGTCAGCGTTAGAAAACAAAAGTTAAAAAAGTATATCTATTTCTAAATGATTATGAGGTGATATTATGAAAGAATTAAATTTTGCTGTAGAAAAACATGAACAACTGATTTTGGAGGCAGAAAGATATATTTGGAAACATCCTGAAACAGGATATAAGGAGTTTGAAACATCAGCATATATGGCAGAGGTTTTTAAAAACCTTGGATACGATATTGTCTTGGCAGACGGCATTACCGGCTTTTATACGGTTTTAGATACAGGAAAGCCCGGTCCTGAAATTATGATATTAGCAGAACTGGATTCTATAATATGTCCCGCACATAAGGATGCAAATCCTCAAACGGGAGCGGTGCACTCATGCGGACATAATGCACAGTGCGCGGCACTTGTAGGCGTTGCAGCTGCTCTTAAGGAGCCGGGGATTTTAGATAAATTTTGCGGAAAAATCAGGCTTTGTGCTGTCCCGGCAGAAGAGCTTTTGGAAATTGAATACAGAAGTAAACTGAGAAGTGAAGGCAAAATTAAATACTTCGGAGGCAAAAGCGAGTTTTTGTCAAGGGGATATTTTGACGGTGTTGATATTGCGTTTATGGTACACACAGCGTCGGATTTTTCAGTCACAAAAGGTTCGGTGGGTTGTCTTGCGAAGCAGATTATTTATAAGGGCGTAGCTTCTCATGCCGGTGGCGAACCGTGGAACGGCAAGAATGCACTTTATGCTGCAACTTGCGGACTGAACGCTATTAATGCCATCCGTGAAACTTTTCAAGAAAGCGATATAATACGAGTACATCCTATTATCACAAACGGCGGCGCGATGGTAAACGCAATTCCTGAAAGAACGGTTCTTGAAAGCTATGTGCGCGGTGCAAGCTTTGCGGCGATTTGCAATGCGAATAAAAAGGTGAATCAGGCTTTGTGCGGTGCGGCACTTTCTATCGGAACAAATGTGGATATAATAGATATACCGGGATATGCTCCTTTGGTAAATGATGATAATATGATGCAGGTGGCTTTTGATGCTGCTAAAATGGCTATTCCCGAATGTGGATGTTATATGAATGATACCATGGGTTCTGCCAGCACGGATATGGGTGATTTGTGTTGTATTATGCCGGTGGTTCATCCGTATGCAGGTGGCGCAACAGGCAAAGCACACAGCAGCGATTATGAAATTAAGGATCCTGTTGCTGCTTGCGTGGCAAGCGCAAAAATGCAGTTGGGAATGCTTTTGATACTTCTCTCTGACGGTGCAAAAACTGCAAGAAGGATTATTGATGAGTTTAAGCCTCTGTTTGCGTCAAAAGAGGAATATCTTTCATTTATGGACAGTCTTAACAAATCCGGCGACAGAATTGATTATTCAAACGGAAATATAGTTACTTTGAACATAGAGTGAAAGCATTTCATACATGTGTTATCTATACAAATTACGAATATCTTTCTAATCTCAAAACAGCCTGAAATCTTTGATTTCAGTCTGTTTTTTGTGCTGTTTTTGTTTCGCTTTAAACCTATCGTTTTTATTCTGAATATCAGCCTTTAAGAATGTAGTCGTCGATTTTTACGGGCTGCCAGTTAATGCCGTTTGGGGAAACGTTTGAATATAGCTCAACGCCGCCATCGGTAAGCACAGCTCTAAATTCAAAATTGCCTTCTTTTTCTTCAAGGTACTCTTCCTTCATTTTTTCGTAGTATGGGGAGTTGTTCTCCTTTGCTTTCTTTATGTAATCAACTGTATCGGGGTCGGTGTTGTAATACTTGTGTGTCATTTTATAGTAGAAAGTAGCCTCGTTTCCGCTTTCTTTCCAACCAGATATAGTAAGGCTCTGAATATCATAGTATGGGTCAAATACGCGGTGCATTTCTGCCTCAAGAAAGTCAGAAACTTCAAGGTATAATTCGCTTTTGGCAGGCTCGAAGGTTACTATTGCCGCCTTAACGATATTGTCGGCAAGGATGGACTCATTTTCTGTGCGTTCTGTGCCATCTTTGGCTTTCAGATAGATGTAGGCGTAGTGGCTTTCGTCGAGAGTGAGAAGATAAATGTAATCTCTCGGATTCATTATGGACTCGGGAGTACCGCTTGAAATCATATCCTCGCGTAAATCTTCGGGCGGTGCAAGCTCATATCTGCGCGTATTGTAGCTCCATCCGTCATCGGCGGTATATTCCTCGTACTTGTCAAGCTGCCATGCAGGAGCATATCCCCAAAATGCACGACTGATAACAGATGCTTGGTCACAGCCGTCATCGCATAGGAGAATATCATAATTGTGAAGCTCTAAAATGTCAGTCACAGGAATTGCTATTGTTCCGGTCCCGTGCGTGGGGGTCTGATTTGTGCGGTACACATCGGTGCACAGATATATTCCGTCCGAAAACTCACCGTAACTAACGGGAGTGAGAAGCTGTTCTTGGACTTGCTCGGTTTCTGCGATGCTGTTATCCTCAATTTCCTGCGGAACCGTACTGCAGCCCGCGGCAAAAATTGCCATACCAAGCGTTAATAAAGCGATTATTGGTTTTCTCATATGCGTCCCTCCTTACTTTACTTCCGTGCCGCCCCATTCGATAACGGTAAATCCGACTCTTTCAGTTGCGGTAAGCTCCTGTTCTTCAATATCTACATACTCGTCAGATGGCGTGTAAGCCATAAAAACACGTATGAGGGTGTCCGGTGCAGGGGAGACTTCAAGCTTTGCCGCATTTGTGTAAGTCTCTGTCTGGAATGAAATTATATTGTACTCGTTTTCCTGCATCACAGGAAGCCAAAAAACGATAAATTCATTTGCCTCCCGGCGATTAAGTCCGAGACGTCCCAGTGAGGCCTCAAGGAAAGCGGCGGTGTCCTCGCCCTTTATGCAGAATCCCTTTGAAAAATCGTATTCGGCGTAAGTTTCGCCCTCCCAATAAAGGTAATTGTATGTCTGACCGTCCTTGTCTGTCAGTGTGCCGTCGGGAGCCGCAACTACCGTCCAACCGTTATTATAAGCAGGGTAGGTGCAGGTAAGCGCACCGTCAAGGGTCAGCTTTACTGAAACTTCGCTTTCTTCTTCGGGGTAGAGGTAGATAACGGGCTTATATGCAACAAAGGGTTCAGGCTCCCAGTCGCTTGGCTCGATAGTGAGTAAATCAACCTCTACACGTTGGTTTTCCTGGTCGTAATATATGTTCTCGTATGTACAAATAACCTGATCCCCCACACACCAATCAGGGGAAAGTGTTCCGTTAAATTTTATCTCATAAGGCATAGGAATAACTGTTGTTGCAAAGAAGCAGTTTGAATAGATTTCGGTTATAACAATGTGGCTGAAAATATTATTTTCGTATTTTTCGGCGGTTTCTTTGTCAAGCCAAATATCGGTGTACGCCGTGCCTCTTTTGCCAAATCTTGCCGATTCGCGCACCCACAGCTCGTCAATAGATTTGTTTCTGTCTGCAGGACCGTAGAAGCGTAGTTTTTCGTAAATTGTAGGAGAGCCGCTTCCGTTGTCGGTGATTTTATTCCAATCAACAATTTTATAGGTCAGAGCCATCCATTCCCGCGTGCCGCCATCATCGTAAGACGCTTTCGGAATAGGAACAAACAAAACTGCCAGCACCAGAGTAATAAAAACAATAGGTATCCATATTTCCTTTTTCATTATGCCACCATGACTTTCATAAACGGTATTTTGTTATAATATTAGACGTAAAAAAACGGTATTTTGTTCCTCATAAAAAAATATAAAAAATTTTTAAAAAA
>JAZNFI010000044.1:0-4665 GCA_045589075.1 Candidatus Flemingiibacterium sp. | reverse complement strand
TTTTCTTCAACGTAAATCGTGGTATCGTCTTTGGTGAGCGGTTTTGCAAGGGTAAAATGACGTTTAAGATTTAGTCTGTGATCAACTACCGGTGTACAATATTTTGTACTCTTGCCTATATGTGTCTGGAGAAGGTGGAAGCCCGGAGTAATACCGGCATCGCGGATTTTCTTTATCATTTTTACAAGATCATCAAATCCTCCCGGATAATGGTCGTTGTAATCGAATGTTCCGCAGGAATTATATGCACCCACTTCCGTGAACACGGAGGAATAGTACAAACACATCATCTTAAATCCACCCTTTTTGGCGAGGGCAATGTGCTGGTCTACGTTATCGGGATAAACTTCGCTTGACCAATACCAGGATTTATTGATGTTGCCGCTTCTGCGGCTTCTTACACCGTGGGGAAGATTGTAATCACATTCAAGATCGTCAATTGCATCAAGAAGCTCATCGGGCTTCGACACGATAAGTGCCGCGGGAACGTTAAGAAGCTTGATGTCGCGAAGCGATTCTGCATACATTACACGGTAATTCTTATGTTTTTCGCAATCAATTCGGCATTCAGGGCAGGCAGCAAGTACATTTACAGCAACTGTTTCGTCAAATGATACGTTCAGCCACTCTCCGAAGTTCTTTCTGTTCTTTATAGGAAGCTGGATTGTTCTGAACTCAAGGACAGGCGGCGGTGTCATTTTAAGATTACCGAAGTCTGCTGGCTTGATTATAAAATCCGTTAAGGTGAAGGTAATATAACGGGGTGCAACCTTAACCTCGACTACAGCTTCAAAGGTTATAAGTTCAAAGCCTATGATGAGCTTATCGCCTTCAAGTCTCAGGCGGTTAGCATCAAAGGTTGTTTTTTTGTTAGGATGGGCGAGCTTAATCTCGTTGTTGAACGGACGAGGCTCTGTAAGAGAGAACATCGGAATTTCCTCATAATGATCGATTACATCGATATTCCCGTCCTTCAACACAAGGCTTTCGGCAACAGCATTTTCGCCTAGGGTTAGAATGAATTTTTCGTTTTCGAATACAATACTCATGATACATATTCCTTCCTTGATAATATGATTCGATTTATTATATCATGTCAAACTTTTTTAGTCAAGGTAAAATATTAAATTTTTTGCAAGATTTGAAATTTAAAATCAAATACCACGAAAACTCTGAAGTTAAAATAACAATTAATATTTTTCTGAAAACACTTGCAATTCATGATTATATGTGATATAATAAAAGTGTGATAAAAATTTCACACTTTTCCAAACGGAAGGTCTTTTGGTTGTTACCAACCGCGAGGAGATATTTAAATTAATATTAACTGTTTCTGCCGCGAAGGGTACAACCGACGCTGAAGTTACCGTATATGCCCGATTTTTCGGGTATTGCTTCTCGCCGCGGCATATTTTGTCGGGGTTTTTCTTTTTCCGACGGATTAGGAGTAAAAATGGATACACGAGTTGCACTTTTGGGAATTGTGGTTGAGGATACTGCATCCGTCTCAAAGCTTAACGACCTGCTTCACACCTACGGCGAATATATAATAGGCAGAATGGGCGTGCCGCACCGTGAAAGAGGAATATCCGTAATCAGCGTGGCAATAGACGCACCCCAGGACGTTATTTCCGCGCTTTCGGGAAAAATCGGCGCGCTTAAAGGCGTTACATCAAAGACCATTTATTCAAGGGTAGGTGTGGCGGTTGAATAAAATTCTCGATACTATAATTTCTGGCAGTGCTCCAACCGAGGCAGAGCTTGCAGCTCTCATTGATAAGTTTAAATCAGGCGGTGATGAAGCAGCTGCGCTGTACGAGCGTGCAAGGTCGGCGGCTGAGGATATACGCGACCTTCATTACGGCAGACGGGTTTTTCTGAGAGGGTTAATAGAGTTTACCTCATACTGCAGAAACGATTGCTACTACTGTGGACTTCGATGTTCTAACAAAAATGCCCAGCGTTACAGACTCACCACAGAGCAGATTCTTGAATGTTGTAACTACGGCGCTTCTCTGGGTTTTAAAACCTTCGTGCTTCAAGGAGGCGAGGACGGTCATTTTACCGATGAGCGACTTTGCGGCATTGTCTCCTCTATCAAGATGGCTCACCCCGAATGTGCAGTCACTTTATCGGTTGGCGAGCGCTCATATGAATCCTATAAGGCACTTCGTTCGGCAGGAGCTGACCGCTATCTGCTTCGTCACGAAACTGCCGCCGCCGAGCATTATGCAAGACTGCACCCGACCGATTTGACACTTAAAAATCGCAAAAAATGTCTTTATGACCTGAAATCACTGGGTTTTCAGGTAGGAGCAGGCTTTATGGTTGGTTCGCCATATCAGACAAGCGAAAATTTAGCGGCGGATTTACTGTTTCTTCATGAATTTCAGCCTCAAATGGTTGGAATCGGACCGTTTATACCTCACAAGGATACACCGTTTCGCGATAAAGCAGCAGGTACACTTAACTTGACCCTTTTCATGCTGGCTTTAGTAAGGCTTATGCTTCCAAAGGTGCTTCTTCCTTCTACCACCGCGCTTGGAACTATAGCAGAGGACGGCAGAGAGCTTGGTGTGCTGGCAGGTGCAAACGTAGTCATGCCGAATCTGTCACCTGCAGATGTGCGTCACAAGTATCTTATCTACAACGACAAGCTTTGCTCGGGCGATGAAACCGCGGAGCACATCAAGGAGCTTGCTGAAAGATTTTCAAAAATAAACTGTGTTCTCGATATGTCAAGAGGCGACTCGAAGAACGTGTAATCATAATTACGAAAGGAAAACACCATGTACGACGTAAAATCACTCAAAGCGGAAGAATTTATATCCGACGAAGAAATAAAAGCAACCCTTGCCTATGCCGACGAGCACAAGGACGATATGGTGCTTATAGACGAGATTTTAAACAAAGCACGTGAATACAAGGGACTTACCCATCGTGAGGCTTCCGTTCTTCTTGCCTGCGGGGACGAGGGGAAGATAGCTGAGATGTACGCCCTTGCCGAGCAGATTAAGAAGGACTTTTACGGCAACCGTATCGTTATGTTCGCACCGCTTTATCTATCTAATTACTGCGTAAACGGCTGTGTTTACTGTCCTTATCACTTAAAGAACAAGTGCATCACAAGAAAGAAACTAACCCAAGAGGAAATAGAACGGGAGGTTATCGCCCTTCAGGACATGGGTCACAAGCGTCTTGCAATCGAGGCAGGCGAGGATCCTGTAAACAACCCCATTGAGTATATCCTTGAATCAATCAACACCATTTACTCAATCAAGCACAAAAACGGTGCTATACGCAGAGTTAATGTAAATATTGCGGCAACCACCGTGGAAAACTATAAAAAGCTTGCCGATGCAGGAATCGGCACTTACATTCTCTTCCAAGAAACATACCACAAGGAGAGCTATGAAAAGCTTCATCCCACAGGTCCCAAGCATAATTACGCATACCACACCGAAGCAATGGACAGGGCAATGGAGGGCGGTATCGATGATGTGGGACTTGGTGTTCTCTTTGGACTTGAGCTTTACCGCTACGAGCTTGCGGGACTTCTCATGCACGCCGAGCACCTTGAAGCTGTCCACGGTGTTGGACCTCACACCATTTCCGTGCCCCGAATTAAGAGGGCGGAGGGAATTGACCCCTCGGCTTTTGACAACTCTATCTCTGATGACATTTTTGCAAAGATTTGTGCAATTATCAGAATCTCCGTGCCTTATACAGGTATGATAATCTCCACACGCGAATCAAAAGAAGTCAGAGAGCGAGTTTTGAAGCTTGGCGTATCCCAGATTTCGGGTGCTTCAAAGACTTCTGTTGGCGGCTATGCCGACGCAAAGGCAAATGAAGAAGAAAACACCGAGCAGTTTGACGTTTCGGACAACCGCACCCTTGACGAGGTGGTAAATTGGCTTATCCGGCTTGGATATATCCCCAGCTTCTGTACTGCCTGCTACAGAGAGGGAAGGACAGGCGACCGTTTTATGGATCTCTGCAAATCGAAACAGATTCAGAACTGCTGTCATCCCAATGCGCTTATGACGCTGAAAGAATATCTCATGGACTACGCTTCACTTGACACCCGTATTATCGGCACTGACCTCATTCTCCGTGAGCTTATCAATATTCCGAATGAAAAAGTAAGAAAGCTTGTTATTCAGAATCTTAAAAACATCCGCAACGGACAGCGCGATTTCAGACTCTGATCGGGCGAAGCCGATTAAATGCAAATTGGTGAAGCCTTCACACAAAAAGCCTTCCACTTGAGGGGAAGGTGAGTTGCTAAGCAACTCAGATGAGGTGGTTTTACACGATTTTGAGGCTCCAACACCTCATCAGTCGAAATCACAATTCGTAAATTACAACACGAAAGGAGCTTAATATGCCGAACCTAAATCAGACCCCCTCTGGTGAGAGAATACATATTGGCATTTTCGGCAGACGAAATGCAGGAAAATCTGCACTTATTAACGCAATTACGGGGCAGTCACTTGCCATTGTATCCATTGTGGCAGGAACGACCACAGACCCCGTTTCAAAAGCTATGGAGCTGCTTCCTCTCGGTCCGGTCATGATAACCGACACTGCCGGTCTTGACGACGTTGGTGAGCTTGGAGCTATGCGTATAGAAAAAACAAAGCGCGTGCTTGCAAAAACCGA
>JAZNFI010000043.1:0-4185 GCA_045589075.1 Candidatus Flemingiibacterium sp. | reverse complement strand
GTGGTATAATATAGTATACATTATTTTATCCTTACTTGGAGAGGCATCATGTACACAAGTTACAGTACTTCCGAAATTAAAAGAATATTCGAACTGAAACGCTCGGTTTATTTTATCGGGATCGGCGGCATAAGCATGTCCTCCCTTGCCCATATCGCAATGTCTATGGGAATGAAGGTGGGAGGATACGACCGTACACCATCACACCTTACAGAAGCACTTAAAGACGACGGTGCAGCTATCTCATATTTATTAAATCCAGACAACATAGAGGAGTACGACGTCATCATATACACTGCCGCTATCGGAAAAGACAACCCCTTACTTGCCAGAGCCCTTGAATGTGACAGTGCCGGAACAAAGCATTGTATATACAGAGCAGATTTTCTCGGCTATCTTATGAGTACCCACAAAAATCGTATCGGTGTTTCGGGAATGCACGGAAAATCCACCGCAACGTCCATGATAGCACATATTTTCCTTGCCGCAGAGCTTGACCCCACCATAGTATCAGGCGCAGAGCTGTCGGCAATAGGCGGAGCATACCGCATAGGCTCAAAGGACAATTTCATAATGGAAGCCTGCGAATATCAGGATTCGTTTCTATCCTTTACTCCAAATATAGCCGTGGTTCTGAACATAGACATGGATCATCCCGATTACTTCTCCGACATCGGACAAATAATCGACTCATTCAAGCGTTATCTTTCCATAGCCGGAAACGGTTACGCGGTAGTAAATGCCCACTGCGAAAACGCGCTCCGTGCCGCCGAGGGATACACGGGCACGCTCGTCACATTCGGAACAGATAAAAATGCTGATTTCACAGCAAAAAACGTTACCTACGACCACGGCAGAGCCGAATTTGATATAATCAAAAACGGCAAGTTCTTCACGCACACAAAGCTTGGCGTTACGGGAAAGCATAACGTGATGAATGCTCTTGCCTCTGCTGTTGCGGCTGACATATGCGGTGTACCTGCAGATGCCATAGCAAAAGGTCTTGCAAGTTTCACAGGTGCAAAAAGGCGCATGGAGCTTCGCGGCAATGTAAAAGGACTCGCCGCTGGTGCGTCCGTACCTCTTTACGACGACTATGCCCACCACCCCACCGAGATACACGCAACTCTTTCGAGTGCCCTCCTATTCGGATACAACCGCGTGTTTGCAGTTTTCCAGCCTCACACATATTCGCGCACAAGCGAATTATTTAATGAATTCATCAGTGCCTTCAGTGAATTCACAAGCGCAGGCGGAAAGCTTATCCTCTCTGACATTTACGCCGCAAGGGAAACGAATACCTACGGTGTAAGTTCAGAAAAGTTAGCTCGCGAAATAAACGGTGCTATATATCTACCCACGTTTGAATCTACAGCAGAATATCTGAAAAAAGAGCTTAAAGACGGAGATATGCTTATTATAATGGGGGCGGGCAATATAATAAAGCTTGATGATTTGCTTCTTTGAGCATTGACAAATCCTCTGCGGTGTGCTACAATAAACGCGGACAAATAATACTGCCACCGGGTAGTGAATGTGTAAAAAGCATTCGTTCACACAGCGTTAGGTCTTTGAAGCTGTGTCGGCGAATGCTTTCATTTTTGGAGGTTATTATGAAATCAAGGAATCCTTTTCGTGATCTTACACGGTTTGAACTAACGCTGTGGCTTCTTGGCATACTTGCAACAGTTATATCCTTTGCCGCCTCCGGCTTTGACGATTCGCTGACGGCGATAGCGTCACTTGTCGGCGTGACCGCACTTATATTCATTGCCAAGGGATACGTCATCGGGCAAATTCTTACAGTGGTATTTGCTCTGTTCTATGGTTTTATCTCATTTTACCTGAAATATTACGGCGAGATGATAACATATCTCGGAATGAGCGCTCCAATTGCCATGTTTTCGGTTGTAGAGTGGCTTCGCCACCCCTACAAGGGCACAAAAGTTGTAGAAATCGTCCATTTGACCAAAAAACGCACCGTCTTCATGATAATAAGCACCGCGGCGGTTACTGTGGCTTTCTATTTTATCCTCGGTGCTCTCGGAAATGCAAGCCTTACGGTAAACACTGTATCTGTGACTACCAGCTTTTTAGCTTCATTCTTACTATTCAGCCGCAGTCCGTATTATGCGCTGGCATATGCTGCCAACGATATAGTACTTATAATTTTGTGGGTAATCGCGGCAGTTTCCGACTTATCATATCTCCCTATGGTTATGTGCTTTGTAATGTTTCTTGCAAATGACATTTACGGTTTTATTAATTGGAAGCGTATGCAGAAACGGCAGGCAAGACGTTAGTATCCTACTTGCAGAAAGTGGTAACATAGCTGTCTATCGCAGCCGATATTACCCTCACTGCTTCTTCGCGGTCGCTAACCTCATTGACGGCAGTTTCCTTGTTTTCAAGATTTTTGTAGACCTTAAAGAAGTGACTCATCTCCTCAAAAATATGAGCAGGCAGTTGGTCAATGTTGTTATAATGATTGTATGTGGGGTCAGAAAACGGGATGGCGATTATCTTTTCATCATTTCTGCCGTTGTCTATCATCGAAATCACGCCTATAGGATATGCGCGCACAAGAGACATTGGCTCAAGGGCCTCCGAGCACAAGAGAAGAACGTCAAGGGGGTCCTTGTCATCGCCGTAAGTGCGTGGAATAAAGCCATAATTGGCAGGATAATGGGTAGACGTATAGAGGATACGGTCAAGTATAATATATCCCGTCTCCTTGTCAAGCTCATATTTTTTCTTACTACCCTTGGATATTTCAATTACGCACACAAAATCCTCGGGAGTTACTCGTTTTGGTGAAATGTCGTGCCAGATATTTGACATAATTATCTCCGTTTTTATATATTATAGTACACGCCGCAGCTTTGTATACAAAGCCGCGGCATTTTTTATTATTTAATGATATTAACTCTGATAATATTGTCAGTAACTTTAAGCTTTGATGCGATAGAGTCAATTACTGCATCGTCTATCTTTCCGGTTAACTCTACAATAGTGTATGCATAATCCTTCTTTGAACGGTTAGCCATGTTCTCAATATTGATTCCCGCCGCCGAAAGTACACCCGTAATCTGGGAAATCATATTGGGCACGTTCTTATGAAGCACGCAAACGCGAACATCACCCGTATGGGGCATGGAAACATCCGGGAAGTTCACAGAGTTAACGATGTTACCCTTTTCAAGGTACTCGCGGAGCTGTTTTGCCGCCATTACAGCGCAGTTATCCTCTGACTCCTCGGTAGATGCTCCAAGATGAGGGATCGCAATAACTCCCTCCATACCTGCGGTACGGACATTCGGGAAATCTGTAACATAGCGTCTTACCTTACCGGACTTAAGCGCAGCTTCAATGTCATCATCATTTACAAGAGCATCTCGCGCAAAGTTAAGGATGATAACACCGTCCTTCATCTGCGCAATGGTATCCTTATTTATCATGTATTTTGTGGATACCTTGGGGTCCGGGTTGTCAATAAGAGGTACATGGATGGAAATGATGTCGGCATTTTTGAAAATATCTTCACGGGTATTCACCTTGTGAACCGCGCGAGAAAGATTCCATGCCGCTTCAACGGAAATGTAAGGGTCGCATCCAAGAACATCCATACCCAAATGGACTGCAGCATTTGCAAGAGGACCTCCGATAGCACCAAGACCAATTATACCAAGTGTCTTACCTTTGATCTCGGTTCCTGCGAACTTTGACTTTTCTTTTTCAACAAGCTTTGCCACATTGGGATCGTCCTTAGCAGTCTGCACCCAATTGATACCGCCCACAATATCACGGCAGGCAAGCAGCATACCGCAAAGAGCAGCCTCCTTAACGCCGTTGGCATTGGCACCGGGTGTATTGAATACTACAATGCCCTCTTCAGCACATCTGTCAAGGGGAATGTTGTTGACACCTGCACCGGCTCTTGCAATCGCACGGAGGTTATCACCAAATTCCATATCGTGCATAACAGCAGAACGAACCATTATAGCATCGGGATTTTCTGCGTTTTCGGCAATGTTGTAATTTTCATCAAAGATCGCTGTGCCGCACTTCGCGATCTTATTAAGAAGCTGAATATTTTTCATTTTATTTATGTGTAACTTTTGCGGAGCAAAAGTTTCCTTTCTTGTGGATTTGTGGGTGGTTTGCGGAGCAAAACCTTTCACGAAG
>JAZNFI010000042.1:0-2236 GCA_045589075.1 Candidatus Flemingiibacterium sp. | reverse complement strand
AGTCCCATGGAAAGTGAGGGGATTTTTTTTCAAACGCCGTCAATACATAGGCGCAAGCCTAAATAATCTATCAGGAGGTAAACGAAATGAAAAAATCAATCTACCAAAGCTACGATGACCTTCCCCTTTTTCTCAATGCAGAACTTATCGCCAAGGTGCTGGGCGTGGCACCGTCGTTGGCCTACGAGCTGATGCACGAGAAAGGATTCCCGGTCATCCGCGTGGGTAATCGCTTGATCGTGCCGAAAGAAAAATTCAGAGAGTGGGTGGACAGACACTTCTCAAAGTGAAGGAGGGATGAAAAAAGATTGCGGTGATGCCGTATGAAGTACAACCGATACCCAAAGCGCGACGCGGTGAAAAATTATTTTCCGCTGCCGAATGAAATTTTTTGTTTGGATCTCTCGGCAGGCGAGATCGCGGTGTTTGCTCTGATCTCATGGTTGCGCAACCCATACAAAGGCAACAGAGCGCAGGTCAAGGTTAACAGTCTCGGTTTTGCTGAGCAGCTCTTTATGTGGCTCGCAACAGCTGCGGTAACGGTTGTTTTCTATTTTGTTTTAGACCGTTTCAATACTGCTAATATTATTCCGAGTACGCTTTCGGTAACGTCGAGCTTTCTTGCCGTGTATCTGACCTTCCGCAGAAGCCCCTATTTTGCATTGGCTTACGCTGTAAACGACGTTATTCTTATTGTTTTATGGACATTGGCAAGTATTTCTGATATTCGATATATCTCAGTCGTTGTCTGCTTCGTGGCTTTTTTGTTCAATGATGTCTACGGCTTTATCAGCTGGCAGAGAATGAAGAGCAGGCAGTGCGAATAAAAGCAACAAATTCTGCCTTGCCGGGGGTCGGATTTCTTTTCGATTTTTTCGTTTTTACTGATTAACCGCCCGATAGTCAAAGTCTTTGTATTTCTTTTCAAGGGTGCGGTAGTCATTTTTGCCTGAGCCGGTAAGAGGAACTGAATCTATCTCGATAACAGCAACAGGTCTGCCTCTTTCTTCAAGCTTCTCATTACACTCGTCAAAGAGCTTTTTACACCACTCTTCTCTGTTTTCTACTGTATCGGTAAATTCTACAAGTGCTATGGGATAGTGTCCCTGACTTCTTTCTAAATCTCTTACTCCGATAACCGAACAGTTCTTAACCTCTTTGTGTCTTGAGATGAGACCTTCAATATTAACAGGGAACACCTTGTGACCGTCAAAACGGGTTATCATTCGTTTGATTCGTCCGATAATAAATATAAAACCGTCCTCATCCATATAGCCGAGGTCACCTGAATGCACCCATACTCTGCCGTCGGAATGCTCACGCATTACATAATCTGTTTCTTCTTTGCGGTTATAATAGCCCTTCATCATCGACGGGCCGGTTGCACAGATTTCGCCGGTCTGATTGTAGCCTAATTCCTCACCGGTATCCTCGTCGAAAACGGAAATGATTGTTGTGGGAGCAGGAATTCCCACACTTCCCGGCTTGTATATATCATTAACACAGAATGAAGCTGCCGCAGAAAGCTCGGACATACCGTAACCCTGTGTGAGAGGATAGCGGATGTTGTGAGTCTTCATAAAGGCAGAAAGCTTTTCCTCAAGACCTTCATTCATTGTGTCTCCGCCCGAGCCGAGAGTTATCATAAATGAAAGGTCTGCATTCTGCATTTCCTTGCTGTTCATAAGAATCTCGTAAAAAGCAGGGGTACTTATCATATGTGCAGGTCTGAATTGCTTTACAAGCTTACCGAATTTTTGCGGCTCAAATTTGGGGATGGGTACAATTTCGAGTCCGATAGCAAGAGGCATATGCATACCGCAGCACATACCGTACGAGGTGAAGACGGGAATGATATCAAGAAACCTGTCTCCGTAATTATATACCAGACCCGAATGCTTGAAGTTGAAGGCGGCGGCATTGATACTGTCGTTTGTAATCATTACGCCCTTCGGAAAGCCGGTAGTACCGCCGGTGTACGTAATAGCAAAAACCGCATCTCCGACATACGGAGCTTCAACGGCTGTACAGCCATTTCCCTTTTCACTGAATGTTTTCCAACTAATTATCTTATCGTCATAGATGATCTTTGTTCTGACAGCACACTTCATAAGTACCTTTTTAATAAAAGGCAAAGACCGTGCCGCTGACATTACGATAATATAATCCTGATTGATATCATCTGAAACAGCGGCGACCTTCGGGAAGGCAATATCAATAGTCAGAAGGATTCTTG
>JAZNFI010000041.1:0-2651 GCA_045589075.1 Candidatus Flemingiibacterium sp. | reverse complement strand
TTCTATCATTGAATAATTTTAGCTTATGCTAAGGTTTTGGGGAATCGCGTAAGCGATTCCCCAAATTTAATATCTTCGGGGCATGGTGTGATTCCAGACCGGTGGTAAGCGAAATATCGCAAGTCCACGAACCGCATGGCGGCTGATCGGGTGAGATTCCCGAACCGACGGTACAGTCCGGATACGAGAAGATGAACCTTTACCGACATATGTCGGCATTTGTGTGTCCTCCGCCCCGCGTTCGGAGGATTTTTGTCTTCTCCTTAACAGAAAGGAGAATTTAATATGAATACTAAGTCAAATAAATTATTCACTATCCGCAACATGACAAAAATAGCAATTCTGACCGCAATTTCAGCGATCATTATGCTGTTTGAATTTCCGCTTCCCTTTGCACCAAGCTTTTATGAGCTTGATCTTTCCGAAGCAGTCATA
Organism: Candidatus Flemingiibacterium sp.; assembly: GCA_045589075.1. GTDB lineage: Bacteria > Bacillota > Clostridia > Oscillospirales > CAG-272 > Flemingiibacterium. The sequence goes on along the minus strand of JAZNFI010000041.1, from coordinate 2,216 downwards.
CTTATGGGCGGTTTTGCCATGGGTCCTCTCGCTGCTGCAATAATGGAGCTTCTCAAAAATTTGCTTAACCTATGCATTAACGGTACCATAACTGCATGTGTTGGTGAGCTTGCAAATTTCGTTATGGGCTGTGCACTGGTTGTGCCTGCATCTCTTATCTACAAACATAAAAAATCCTTAAAGGGAGCACTTTTGTCACTTGGAGTAGGTATAGTATCGCTTGTTGTAATCGGATGCTTTGTCAACTATTACATTATGATTCCTGCGTATGTCAAGCTGGCTAATTTCCCTCTTGAAGCAATTCTCGCTATGGCAGAAGAGGCCAACTCAATGGCAGGAAGCCTTGAAACCATGATAATTTTCGCAGTTGCGCCTTTCAATTTCATTAAAGGCGTTGCCTGCGCTGTTATAAATTTGCTGTTATACAAGCGTTTATCAAAAATATTACATATATAATCGGAGGAAATCCCCGTGTCAATGCTTGCAAGATATTTAACAGTATTCTTCGTATCAATGGTGCCGCTTATAGAGCTTCGCGGCTCTGTTCCCATTGGCACCGGAATGGGACTTCCATTTCATCTGAACCTTATAGTCTGTATCATCGGCAACTGTGTTCCCATCCCCTTTATACTGTTTTTTGTAAAAGCGGTGCTTTCTTGGATGAGAAAATGCAAAATAAGCCTTTTTAACAAGATTTCAAATTGGTTATACGGGAAAGCCCAAAAAAACCGTCCAAAAATTGAAAAGTACGCAACCTGGGGACTATTTCTTTTCGTTGCTATCCCACTTCCGGGCACCGGTGCTTGGACGGGTGCACTTGTGGCTTCCATTTTCGATATGGACAAGACTAAAGCTTCCGTTTCCATATTCGGAGGCGTGGTCACAGCCGGATTTATCATGGCTTTCGGCTCGGAAATCGTAAAGTTTATTGTTACACTATTCTGATATTCTGCATATATAAATATTTTGTCGTTTCCCTTGACAAAATTCGAGCTTTGTGTTATAATGAGCTGTAAATAAATATTCTTATCAAGAGCGGCGGAGGGACCGGCCCTGCGAAGCCCGGCAACCTGCATCAAACCGATGTAAGGTGCTAAATCCGAGGAGATGAGAGCCTCATAATGCTTTTTACCCTCGGAATTTCTCCGAGGGTTTTCTTTTCTTCGCCTAACTATAAAATGGAGGTATTATAAAATGGCAAGACACCTTTTTACATCAGAATCCGTAACAGAAGGACATCCCGATAAAATATGCGACCAGATTTCCGATGCAGTGCTTGATGCAATTTTAGAGCAGGACCCTATGTCCCGTGTTGCATGCGAGACCACTACCACTACGGGTATAGTAATGCTTATGGGAGAGATTACCACAAACGCGGTGGTTGATTTTCAGAAAATAGTCCGCGAAACCGTCCGTGAAATCGGCTATGACGATGATGCCAAGGGCTTTAACTGCGACACCTGCGCGGTGCTTAATCAGATTCACGGTCAGTCGCCCGATATTGCTCTCGGTGTTGACAAGGCTCTTGAGGCTAAATCCGGCGAGCTTACCGACGAGTTTGACACAGGCGCAGGAGATCAGGGCCTCATGTTCGGCTATGCCTGCGATGAGACTCCCGAGCTTATGCCGCTGCCCATTTCCCTTGCTCACAAGCTTGCACTTCGCCTTACAGAAGTTCGCAAGAACGGCACACTTCCCTATCTGCGCGCCGACGGCAAATCCCAGGTTACCGTTGAATACGAGGACGACAAGCCGGTACGTGTTGATACTGTGGTTATTTCCTCACAGCACAGCGCAGACGTGAATCTTGAGCAGATTCGTGCTGACATTATCGAAAAAGTCATAAAGCCCATTATTCCCACGGAGCTTATTGACGCTGACACCAAAATATTTGTAAATCCCACAGGACGCTTCGTTGTAGGCGGTCCTCATGGCGACTCCGGTCTTACGGGACGCAAAATTATTGTTGATACCTACGGCGGCTATTCCCGTCACGGCGGCGGTGCTTTCTCCGGAAAAGACCCCACAAAGGTTGACAGAAGTGCTTCCTATGCCGCTCGTTACATAGCAAAGAATGTAGTAAAAGCAGGGCTTGCGAAGAAGTGCGAGGTGCAGATTGCCTACGCAATCGGCGTTGCAAAACCCGTTTCCGTGCTTATCGAAACCTTCGGAACTGCCAAGGTTGCCCCCGAGCTGATTTCCGCTAAAGTGGCAGA
>JAZNFI010000040.1:0-7555 GCA_045589075.1 Candidatus Flemingiibacterium sp. | reverse complement strand
GGGTTACGAAGCTCAAAGCGCTTCTTGTCGGGCGATTTAGCATAAGCCGGAATACGGATTACCGAGCTGCGGTTAGCAGTTGCGTAACCGATAGTTGCGGGTGCCTCGAAGCCGGGAACAAGTCTCTTGTAAGAGTTGGTCGAGGGGTTGGTAAATGCGCAAAGAGAAGCTGCGTGCTTTAAGAGACCACCCATAAAGTAGTGAGCAGTTTCACTGAGATGAGAATAACCATTATCATCAGAGAAAACAGGCTGACCATCTTTGAAGAGAATCATATGAACGTGCATACCGCTACCAGCTTCACCATAAATTGGCTTTGGCATAAATGTTGCAGTCTTGCCATATTTAAGAGCAGTATTGTGAATGATGTATTTAATCCACATTGTAGCGTCAGCCATATGCACAACTTCACCAAGCTGTGGTTCAATTTCGAACTGACCTGAAGCAGCAACTTCAGGATGGTGGTAGTTGATTTCAATACCGGCATCCTTCATAAGCATACACATTTCACTACGGCATTCGTATGAGATGTCAAACGGTTTTGCAATATGGTAGTTTTTCTGCTTAGGAACAACAACACCTTTGCCTTCAATATCAGAGTTCCAATATGACTGCTTTGCGTCAACAGTAGCACCGATATATCTGCCTTCAACATTCCATGTAACATCGTCGAAAAGATAGAACTCAAATTCAGGTAAAATCTTCATTTCATCAGCAACACCGCTGTTCTTCATATGCTCAACAGCAGCCTTAATGATGTTGCGAGGATACTGTGCAAGAGGACGGTTTTCAGGGTTAGCAATAATCATTGCATTACCTGTCATTGACAATGTAGGAATTGAACAGAATGGGTCGATAACTGCTGTATCAGGGTCAGGAATGAACACCATGTCACTCTTTTCAACAACAGCATAGCCATAGTTAGAAGCATCAAAACCGATACCGCTTTTCATTGTGTCCTCTGAAAAGTTTTCAGCAGGAATTGTAACATGACGGTACTGACCGTTGATGTCAACCATTTTGAAATCGACCATTTTAATGTCATTTTCTTTGATAAGATTAAGAACGTCGTTTATGCTCTTAGCCATTTTAACATCTCCTTAAAAAATACTATGTGATAAATATATCACAATTTTTTCCTGTTCGCAATAGTTTAGTAATATATAAATCAGATTTTGTCGAACAAACTCAACTACCGATAAGGCCTTCTTTAAGTGTAACATCAAAGCCTTGTTCCTTGTATCTCTGATACATATCGTGGTTATTTATGATATTTACGATTCTGCCCACAAAGAATGCAATAGGCTTAAGGTACCAAGCTGAATTTTCAAAGCTGTGACCACCTTGTTTTGATGTCTTTGTGATTTCAAGACGGTTAAATTCTTCGTTACCGTTACTTGTATATGACTTGAATGTGAGAGTATCCTCTGTAATATCAATAAGGTTGTAAATAGTCTCATTTTTTTCAAGACGAGTATAGCCAACGTGTTCACCGACAGGTGGTGTGTTGCCTTCGTCGTCAACTATTGAATCCTGACCGTACAATGAACCAGATGCAATATAAACTGTGCCCTGTGGGTCAGTAAGCTGTGCATTGTGGCCTGTTTCTTCAACAGTTTCTCTGCCATAGATAACATTTGAAACATTGTAATAATGGCTGTGACCGTAAAGGCACAAGTCAACACCGAATTCATCGAAGAAAGGTGTCCACAAAAGCTGTAGCATTGTGTTTTCTGTATAAAGCCAAGGTTCTCTGCCACCAAACATATCGTGGTGCATAACTGCAATTATCCATACAGCATCTTCGTTCTGTTCTGTTGCATTTTTCATAAAATTGTAATGCTCTTTCATTGAAACATTACAAGAATCAAGGATAAGGAAAAGTGCATCGCCTTGTCTGAACCAATAGTCGTTGCCTATGTATGATTTAAAGGTCTGTTCTTCTTCGTTTGAAAAAGCAGTATAGTCTTTATAACCGACACTCTTTCTGTCGTGATTACCAACTGCAAGTGACAATGGAAGCGACTTTGTGAGAATAGGTGAGCTTAAGCCCTCATATTCGTTTCGAAGACCTTCAGTTGCCTGGTCACCGCCTGAAACAACTGCATCAATTGTGTTGCCCTGAAAACCTGCTGTTTTTACGGCATCTTCAAGTGTTTCATTCCAAAGATATGCTGTATCACGAAGCTTGTTTTCCTCTTCATCACTATGTTCGGTAATGTGAATATCGGAAACATAAAGAACTGTGCTTGTGTCATTGTCTTCAATAGTAAATGTGTATAAAATCGACTCAAAATCATTACTGAAACACTTGTAGCTGTAGATTCCTGTATCAAGGTCAGTAAGAGTTACAGAAAGACGATAGTCGCCCTCTGCAGTTTGTTTTGCGGTTGCGTCGATTTTTTCGGTACCGTTAATGCCTTTCAACTCAACATATCCCTCGTCAGAGTCGGAATACCAGGCAATCGTTCTGTCGTTTTCGTCACTGCCAACAAACATAGTCACAGCAGAGTCGTATGCTTCGGTTTTATTATCCCAGCTCTTGTCCCAGATGCCCTTGCTGATTTCATCGAACAAGGCAAAAGCAGGTGTTGAAATGTTAAAGAGCATAACAAAAACCATAATAATGCACATTAAAGTTTTAGTCTTTTTCATATCCGTTTCCCCTTTATTTTACAATTTTTACAAATTTATTATACTATGTACAAGGTGAAAACGCAAGATGATGAACAGTCGAAAAATATAGTTTTGTGATTCCTTTCTGAACATAAAATAACCTCCTTGTATTTGGTAGTACCATTTTACCTGAAATGCTTCAAAGTGTTTTTGCGTTGTTCGTTGAAAGCTTATAAGCAAAAATTAAGACCGGTGCAAAAACCGGTCTGTTTTTATGCTTGTTTACTTGAATCTAACGGACAACAGACTAATTAGCAACAATTAATCTGCCGATGTAACATAGTCCGGCTTAATTGATGCTGATAAGGTATAATCAATTGTTCCTGAAGAAGAATATGAATAAGCAGTATAACGAATTCCCGCCTCAGTTCTACTGTCGTTTGTTCCAAGCAGGTCGTTGATAATTTTACCCGAAGCCTTATCTCCAAAAGTCATTGCGATGAGTATTTCTCTTAAGGTCTGCATTTCGTTATAGCTATATTTATTTCCGTTTGTGCAAATGTCAACTTGCACATAGTTCTGAGTATCATTGTTAAGGAAATCTAAAAGATAGCAATATGCTCTGAATCCTCCAATAACCTTGTAAAATGCAGCCTGAGTAATAATGCCTTTGTCGTTTTTCTCAAGCTCCATTTTGTATCCCGTCACACCATTTTCTTTCATTCTTTTATAAAATTCATTACAGAACTCGCTTCTCGTAAAATCATCAAAGAACATTTCTTTAGGACAGTTTACTTTTACACTTGTTTCGTATCCGTTTTCTTTGTCCTTAATTTTTATTGTTTGTGTAGTGTTGATTCCATATTCTTTAGCACCAACAATTTCATATTCATCTGTATTAAGTTTTACTTCTGTTCCGTCTGAAAAAACACCAAATACTTCAAAATCAAAATTATGAATTGAATATCCTGGTGGACTGTCTTCTGAAACAAATACAGCTTTTATACTTTTGTATTTGAACAAATCTTTAATTTCCTGTTCTATTGTAAAACCGTTTTCTTCAAACAATTTGATTGTTTCTAAACACTTCTGTGTGTCATTTTGATTCTCTTCAATAAATTCAGAAAAATATTCCATGACCTTTTCGTTATAATCTTTATCTTTGCTTGTGCTTACTTTAAATAAACTGAAAGCATCCTCTGTGAAATCATTTTCAAAGGCAAGTTTACCCCATTTATAGCAATTTTTCGCTTTCTTATTTTCAGAATCTTTTGTATTTGTTAAATATTCTGTTAGCAATTCTGCGGTATAGGTTTTATCCTCGAGAGCTATTGTCACAGCATCTCGATATGCTTTTTGACTAAGTGCATTAGATATAGAATTTATAAGTATCAACACAGCTATAACGGTAATAAAAGTTACCGAACAGCCCTTTCTTCTTTTTTGCTTTTTCTCTTTTTCTAGTTTTTTTATCGCTTCGTAGTAGGTATTGTTGATTCCATCCTTTTCGGCTAGTTGGTTGCTTTGCATTAAATTTTTTTCTTTCCACATGTTAATCACCTCAAAGTTATTTTATGACAACTTAAAGTTGTTGTCAATAACTAATAATAAGTTTTTTATATTACTAACAAAAGTTGTTAAAATGGTTGTAGAGGTGAAAACAATGGTTGAAAATCTTAAAAAACTACGAATGGAATCAGGTTTAAGTCAGCAACAACTTGCGAATGTTATCGGCGTCAGCCAACAATCAATAAATAAATATGAAAATCATGGTGTTGAACCGGATATTTCAACACTTATTGCGTTGGCAAATTGTTTTGATACATCAGTTGATTACCTTATTGGATACACAGATATTAAAAGAAAATACGAAAACCTATATCCTTTTGAACTCAATGATGAGGAAAAATTTTTTATAGAAAAATTTAGACTTGCGACAAAAAAAGACAAACAGATAATTACCATTGTTTTGAACGGTTAACTCCAACACATGAATAACAAAGAACCAAGGCTATTTCTAACCTTGGTTCTTTCTGTTCTGTCAGATTTCCACCTTCACAGCGAAGCCGCCTGTGAAGAAATAGTAGGTGTTCGTCTGACTCTTATTTGGTGGAGATGGCGAGAGTCGAACTCGCGTCCGAAAATCTATTCCTGAAACTTTCTACGAGCGTAGTTTATCTATTGGAGTTCCCTACGCGACAGCCGACAAACAGGCATTCGTTTCGGTAGCCCTGTTATGTGTGACGGACTACAAGGCGGTTATCCGTTCACATTTACTGCTGAATGACACTCCTGACCGAGTCGCAGTCCTCTCGGGGGAATGCTCGCCGCTAATTAAGCAGCAAGAAGTACTTTTTCGTTTTTGTCGTTTATTTTTGATAAACCGTCCGTTTTATGGTGGTCAGACTCCACCGCTCGCTTATCGCAGTTCAAAATCCCCGTCGAAATCCTTTCATCCCCATATATTAAGTAATAGGTAAGAGGTAATAGTGAAGAGGTGGTGCGAATTATCTTAATCTTTCTTTCATTGAGCGTTCGATTGTTCGTTGTGCTTCTTTTTTAGCGGCAACATCGCGTTTGTCGTAAAGCTTTTTACCTTTACAAAGACCAACCTGAACCTTTGCTCTGCCTTTCTTGAAATAAACAGATAATGGAATTAAAGTGAGACCGTCTTGTTTTGTTGTGCCAAGAAATCGCATAATCTCTTTTTTGTGCATCAAGAGTTTGCGTACTCTCAATGGGTCACGATTAAAAATATTACCGTGGTCATAAGGGCTTATGTGCATACCGTTGACAAAAAGTTCACCTTCAACAATACTGCACCAAGCATCCTTAAGGTTGCATTTGCCTTGTCGCAGAGATTTTACCTCTGTACCCACAAGCTCAATGCCAGCTTCGTAACTCTCAATGACGAAATAATCATGGAGAGCTTTTTTGTTTTGTGCAATTGTAGTGTTTTCTTTTTTCTCTGCCACAATTATTCCTCCTTTTTTTGTAACCACTTCTTAAATCTTAGTCACAATTCTCAACGGCTACTTTTCCGCCAACATCGGTCAAAATGCTCGGCGATACATGCAGTATCACCTGCGCTTTTGACCTTCCTTGACGAAAAACTATCTCGCTGATAAGCACATCACGACATTATCGACGGTTACGCAAGGAGAGGATAACATGTCCTACGACGTGATTATTATCGGAGGGGGAGCCGCCGGCTTGGCGGCCTCCGTCTTTTTAGGGCGCTCTGCCAAGGAACGCCGTATTTTACTGCTGGAAAAAGGCCCTCGCGTGGGCAAAAAGCTGATGGCCACCGGCAACGGCACCTGCAACCTCACCAACGTCAAGGCCACCGCCGCCGATTACCACGGCGCCCCTCGGCTGGCGCAGGCCGCCTTGGACGCTTTTTCGGTGAGGGAGACCATCGACTTTTTCACCTCTGTCGGCGTGGACTGCGCCACCCGACCCGACGGCAAGGTATATCCGCTGTCGGAGCAGGCAGGCGCGGTGCTGGACGCCCTGCGATTAGAGGCGCAAGCCCTTGGCGTGGAGATGGTGTGCGATTGTAAGGTCACCGCCCTTAAACCGCAGAAAAACGCTTGGTGCGTGGTGTGCGACAACGCCACCTACACCGCCCGTCAGGTGCTGGTGACGGTGGGCGGTGCCGCCGCCCCCGCTCTCGGCGGCTCTGCCGAGGGATACCGCTTGCTCACCGATCTGGGCTGTGCCAAAACGCCCTTATTCCCCTCTATCGTGCAGATCCGCACCGCCACCGACTACGTGCGGTCGGTGAAGGGTATCCGCGTGGATGCCGCCCTCACCCTGCGCACCGACGGTCGCGTAGCGGCGCAGAGCGCGGGCGAGGTGCTGTTCACCGACTACGGCCTATCCGGTCCTGCGGTGATGTTTGTGTCCCGCATCGTGGCCGATTGGGAGCGGCAGAAGAGGGGAGAGGTCACCGCCTGCCTCGACCTGCTCCCCGATTGGGAGCCGGACACCCTCACCGCCCGCATCCGTCAGCGCAGTGAGCTTCGTGGACGCACTCTGGAAGACCTGCTGACGGGTCTCTTGCACAAGCGGGTGGGTCAGACCATCCTCCGTGTGGCGGAGGTACTGCCTCTCACCCGTGAGGTGAGCACCCTCACCGAGGAAGAATGTATCCGCATCGCCCGCACCATCAAAAATTGGAAAATTCCCGTCATCGGCACCCAGGGCTTCGGCGGCGCTCAGGTCACCGCCGGCGGCATCGCCGCCACCGAGATTGCCCCCGCCACCTTTGCCGTCAAACGCCTGCCCGGCGTCTACGCCGCAGGCGAAGTGCTGGACGTGGACGGCAACTGCGGCGGGTTTAACCTGCAATTCGCATGGAGCAGCGCCTACGTGGCCGCCCAAGCCATTCTCCAAAACGCATAAAAGGAGGTGAGCGGTATGCTCCGCATCACAGGGATGTCCCTGCCTTTGTCCTACACCGACAACGATCTGCGGCGGTGTGCCGCTGACCGTTTGGGCGTATCGCCTAATAAGATTTCGTCCCTGACCCTCCGCAAGCGGTCGGTGGACGCCCGAAAAAAAGATCAGGTGCATTTTAACGCTACGGTGGACGTAGCGGTGGACAACGAGTCCACCGTCCTCCACCGTTGCGAAAAGAGCGGCAAGGTATCCCGCGTCGATGACGCGCCCTATATCCTGCCCTCCGTATCTTCCGTCCCCGACGTTCCCCCTGTGGTGGTGGGTAGTGGGCCTGCGGGTCTGTTTGCCGCCTTGACGTTGGCACAGGCAGGCGTTTGCCCCATTCTGTTGGAGCGAGGCGGCGACGTGGACAGCCGCCGCACGGCGGTGGACACCTCCCGCCGCACCGGTGTGCTTGACACCGCCTCCAACGTGCAGTTTGGCGAGGGCGGAGCCGGTACTTTTTCCGACGGCAAGCTGAACACCGGCATCAAAG
>JAZNFI010000039.1:0-31725 GCA_045589075.1 Candidatus Flemingiibacterium sp. | reverse complement strand
CTACCGATGGCAAAAAATATGTCTCCTCGGGTCTTCGGCTCGGAAGTGAGAGGTACATGAGTCACTTACCGATTTTCACCCGCCATCGGCTCTCTGAAAAGCCTCATCATATGCCATTCTTCGTCATAGCTTTCAAAATTTTCAACTGTTTATGTCATTATATCAGAATATATGACATTTGTCAATACATTTTCATACAATCCACTCACTATATACACAAATCAGCCCTTGATTTATCCAAAATTTCTTGGTATAATAGTATGCGTGTATATTGTTTTTCGACAGTTTTTGCTGCCCGGCACAATCAGCCAGGGTCAGCTTCAGATACACAATGAAGGAATGTTCTTTCGAAAGGACGCAGTTACAAAATGAAAAAGACACTTCTCTCCTTGCTTCTCATGCTGACGATGCTCCCTCTCTCATCTGTGTACATAGCATCAGATGAGCCGTATACCAATGTAATAGTTGAGCTAACACCGCCCGCGGGTGCAGACCCCTACGAACACGCTGAAAGCTGTGCGCTTTTGGCATCAAAGCTAATACGTGGACTTGAGTACGATTACATATATGATACACTTTTGTGCGGATTTTCAGCCGAGCTTCCCTGCTCCGCGGTTTCGCTTCTTGAATCCTGTGAATTTGTTGATAGCATTTACTTCTGTGCAAGCTATGAACCCATGAACAGCAGTTATTCGGATTCCGAGGCTGCCATGATTGCTGCAAAAATGGCTGGAGTTGATGCAGCCCACGCAAAGGGACTCAGCGGCAACGGCATAAAGGTTGCGGTAATTGACAGCGGCTTTGATGTATCACATCCTGCCTTCTCGGCAGAGGTTACGGATACCCTTGATTTCAGCATTTTTGAAAACAGGCTTAGCGTGGAAAAGCCTACTGCCATACGGGCACTTGAACACGACCACCAACCTCTGTCAATTCTTCGTTACAACAGCAAAATACCGTTTATGTACGACTACGCGGGTAAGGACACCGATGTTTTTTCGTCCATAGACCACGGCACTCACGTTGCAGGGATAATCGGAGCAGCTCCGACCCAAATCAGCACCATGAAGGGCATTGCTCCTGATTGTCAGCTGCTTTTGATGAAGGTATTCAACGATCAAGGGTCAAGCACTCTTGATTCTGTACTTATCTCTGCTCTTGAGGATGCTCTGAAGCTTGGTGCCGATGTAATAAATATGAGCGTAGGTCACTATGCCGGATCGTCGCAGACAAGCCGTATTATAGGACTTGACAACCTAATAAGACGCCTTGAAGAAAATGGATGCGTGGTAGTATGTGCAGCAGGTAACGACTCCGTAACTACCGAAAGAGGTGCGCTTGCAGATGAAATCGGCGCAAACTATCCGTTGGCAAGCTATACGGACTACGGAACCGTCAGTTCTCCATCCGCTTCTGAGTACGCACTGGCAGTAGCGGCAGTAAACAACTCGGTATACTACGGCAATTATATAAGGCATGGAGCCAACGGTGATTTTCACTTTGAATACACCGATACCAATATAGCAAATGAAATATTACCCGAGACATTTCGCGAATACTTTGATGGAAAAATCCTTGAATACGTCCCTATTCCCGGCGTTGGTGAAGAAAAGGATTACGAAGGAATAGACGTATCCGGGAAGCTGGCTCTTGTAATGCGAGGAACCATTTCCTTTGCAGAAAAAGCGAATATTGCAGCCGCTAATGGTGCTGTCGGTGTTATTGTTTACAACAATGCTGATGATGGGTACGTAAACATGGATCTTGGGGGAGCGGCAATACCGGCAATATTTGTAAACAACGCCGACGGACTTTCACTTATCTCCGAGAAAACACATACCATAGCCGTGGAAAAGACATCCATTGCAAAGCCCCATCCGGACAAAATCGGTAAAGTATCGGATTATTCATCCCGAGGAACTACTCCCTCACTGAAATTGAAGCCCGATATTTCCGGAGTGGGTGGCAGCGTATACAGCACTCTTCCCGGTGGGGAATATGGCGGCATCAGCGGAACGTCAATGGCTGCTCCCCAAATCGCAGGAATATGTGCACTGCTTTATGAAAATGCTAAAAACGGCGAAGATTACTCCCCCGACACTATAGTATCAGAAATAAGGACTACACTGCTTAATACAGCAATACCGGTTCTAAATGATAAAGGGGTGGAATACTCCCCCCGCCAGCAGGGTGCGGGGCTTGTAAACCTTGAGGCCGCTCTTGATAACAAGATAAGACTTACCGCGACCCATAATTTCTCCCCAAAGGCAGAGCTTGGTGATCGTCTCGGGGGTTCGGTGAACTTCGATATTACCCTCAAGAACACGGGCAATTCACCCATAACCTTAAATCTCGGTGCTACACTTACAAGCGATGGATACACAAAGCTTAACGTGAAAGACAAAACCGAATATTTCAGCACCATGGAGGCAGTCGCCGACAGTGCTTCGCGAATCACGGTAAATGACAGCGAAAATTTAAATCGTTTTGCACCGGACTACACTCCATATAAAATAACCCTTGAAGCAGGCGAAGAGCTTGTTCTCCCACTGCACATCGAATTTGACAAGGAATATCACACAAAGCTTAATGAAATATTCACGAACGGTCATTTTGTAGAAGGCTTCATTTACTGTACCTCGGAAAGCTTCAATGTGTCTATGCCGTATATGGGATATTGGGGCGATTTCTCCGGCGCGCCCGTGCTTGACGGAAATGTATATAACGGCGAACCCGTTCTGTTCAAGGGTTCACGTCTTTACGTCCCTCTTGACGACATTCACATAACTGCGGGAGCGAATATTTATACCTCTCCGTATACATACGATGAAGCTGCCGTGTCGTTCTCACCCAACGGTGACGGAAACGCCGATGAAATACTGTTCGGCACCTCATATCTGCGAAATTTCCTGAAAGCAAAAATGGAAATCACAGACCGGGGAGGAAATCTCATAACCGAGTCCACGCTGGGGTACACCACCAAAACCAAAGGTATTGACGAAACGACGATATTCGCCTTTTTCTGGGACGGCGGCGACGATATATACCCGAACTACAAAATGCCGGACGGTAAATATACCATGACAATAGAATACACCCTTGATGACGGAAGGGACACAAAGCAAACCTACTCCTACGGTATAACTCTCGACACCGTCTACCCCACAGCAGAGAAAATATCACTGGACGGCAACATACTTTCAATCAGCGCTTCAGATTCCAACGGCATTTTCGGCATTCGCATCTACGAAGGTGTTTTTGACGGAGCGTACTCCATGATAAGTGCTGAAAATACTGCCGAATTTAATATTTCGGAATATGAAGGTTCAAAGCTGTATTATGACATTGTAGACTATGCTTTCAATACCACGGTAGGCATTATTGATCTCACACAACTTCAAAACTAACGAAAATATTTGCCTGCTAAATCAAACACAACTCCACAAAAGGAAGCTTTCGCATGGGCGAAAGCAATGGAAACTATCATGAATAAGATAAAAAGAAAAAGATTTCTCCGCTCTGCTTCGATTTTTGTGATTCTCTTGTCTCTGGCGTCCGCACAGCTGCCGCTGGCGGCATCGAGTACGACCGATAACAACTACGATGGCAAAAATATGATAATAGCCGTGCTTGACAGCGGTTTTTTCACCTCTCATGAATGCTTCACTGTTTCAGACAGCACTATCGGTCTTACAAAGGATGTCTCCGACAGCCTTATCAAATTTACATCCGTCGGAAAAGATTCAGATATGCCGGAAACTCTCTATATAAGTGAAAAAATCCCGTTTGCCTATGACTATGGCGACGGTGACTCGAATCCGTTCAGTGAAACTGCATCTGCCCACGGCACAGCGATGATTTCCATAGCGGCAGGCAATCCGCGCAGTGCATCGGTGGATAACCCCTCCGCACGGGGCATCGCTCCCGAGGCACAAATACTTGCCATGAAGGTCTATTCCGATAAAACCGGCAGTGTATCACAGACGGCACTTGTCCGCGCTGTTGAGGACTCCATTGTGCTTGGTGCTGATGTTATACTTCTCCCTATTTCGAGCATTTGCGGCATCGAGTCCGAGCCGGAAAGCAAGCTCATTGCTGCCGCCATAGAAAAAGCGGAGGCGTCGGGCATACCTGTTATCTGCCCTGTGGGAAATGTGCTTGAATACGGGAAAGAAAGCTTTTACGAGCTTGAATACGATTTCAACCCACTTCCTACCGCATCGGTGGACATCGGAACCGTGGCATGGCCGGGTACTCTTCCGAATGTCATTACCGTAGCAAGTGCCATTGACAACAAAAGAACCGCATATACCTTTGAGCTACCTTCCGACACCATCCCTTTCAGCGATTCTAACTATCTTTATCCACACATCACGAATGGCAAGCTGTTTTCAAACTTCTTTTTCGGCAAGTCTCTCGAATATGTCTATATAAACGGCATAGGAGTCCCCGAAGATTTTTCATCCGTGGGTAACATTTCCGGAAAAATAGCTATTGTTCACCGCGGAACCATCAGCTTCTCCGAAAAAACGGTGAATGCAGCGGCGGCAGGCGCAATTGGTGTCATCGTTGTTGACAATCAACCCTATGAGCAAGTTACATTTGAAACCAAAACAGACCTTTCGGGCGCAGTGCTTCCCTTAATACTTGTACCTCAAAAAACAAGGAACGCCTTTTTACTTGAAGATGAAAAAGTCATCACAGTAACCAAAACAAGCACATACACCGTAACCACAAGAGATACACCGTATCCATCTCCGTTCAGTGCCGCAGGTACAACTCCGGAGCTTTCCCTGAAGCCCGATATTACAGCCATAGGAAGCGCCGTCGGCTGCGCAACCCCTGACGGCGGCTACGCCACTATCAGCTCCACCTCCGCGGCTGCCGCAAAAATTGCAGGTATGTATGTATGCGTTAAGGAAAAGCTTATTTCGGAGTATAGCGAATATGATAGCGCGGCATTGGCTGAAAAAGCAAAAGCCATTCTCATTAACTCATCGAAGATAATGACCCTTCCCGCTGATTCTCTTTCTTATTCGCCTCGCTATCAGGGGGCGGGTTGCGCCGACCTTGAGCATGCATTAAGCTCCGAGCTTCTTATTCATTCAAGTGGTAAATACAAGATCGAACTTGGAGAAATGGACTCTCGCTTTGTCTCATTTAACCTCACTGCACAAAATATTTCTGACACCGAAAAACGCTGCTCACTGGACGCAATCATAAGTTCAGACGGATACACCACTCACACCGTCGAATACATTGACGCAGAGCCCGGTGATATTCCGCTTGCAGAGCTGCTTTCACTGGAAAATGATGATACTATATCGTTTATTTCCGGCAGCAGGGAGCTTTCTGATACCAACATCAGAATAGGCGACGGCTTCTATCAGCTCAACCGCGCCGCGCACGACTATGAACCATTTACGTTTACTCTTGCTCCTCATTCAACGCTCACCTTCAAGGTCTCAATAGCACTCGGTGCCGATGAATACAAAGCCTACTGCGAAGCGTTTGAAAACGGATTTTTCATAGAGGGCTTTATGCGTCTCACCAGTGACACTGCCCAGGCGTCTATCCCATTTATTGGGTTTGTGGGTGATTTTTCAAAAGCTCCGGCTCTTGACTCCTCGCTTTACGACGGTGTAGCTCCGCTGTTTGAAGGTATATACTTATACACAAGCGATTCCGAAAACGGTTCATCTAACATTCTCGGAGAAGAATTGACAAACAATGACGGATACATTGTATCATACGACAAGAACAAGATATTCTTCAATCCCACCGATACAGCCATGTCTAGCGGCGTCATGCTCAATTTCGGGCTTCTGCGCACAGTAACCGACGTGACTGTTACTGTATATGACCCCGAGGGAAAAACAATAAAATGTACCGAATACGGAACGCTTGCCAGAACACATATGAGTGCAACAAGCGGTATGCTTGAAAGTCCAAAGCTTTCCGTATTCAGCGGACGTGCAGAAGATAACTACAAATACATCTACCCGGATGGAGTTTACACCGTAACGGTATCATACAGAAAACCCTCATCCCCGGTTTCCCAAAGATTCTCTTATGACATCCATCTTGATACCACCGCCCCTCTTGTCACCGACTATAGCTTTAACATCAGCGAATACAAATGTATTCTCAATATTAAAGCAGAGGACAATATGGCACTTAAAAACATCTTTGTAATAGACAGCAACATGGACGCGGCACGTCTCACTGCAGATGGCGGTTTTGATACAAGCCTGCTGGCTGGACAGTATATTTACATCGACGTGTTGGATTTTGCAGGCAACCGAACCACCCTGAGGCTTGACAATCCTGTTTATCTGTCAGATGATGCTGACCCATCTCTGTCTCGCAGTACCGAAAACACTATAGACAACCCCACAGGAAGCAGTATAAGCCCCACGAACCCAAACAGCTTAGTACCGACAAACATGGCAATAAGCGTACACACCGGATGAAGTCCAACCTGCTTTCCAACTATTCTCGGCTCCAGAATATTACGTACGATGCTCACAACAGCCCACACTACAATGAGTCCCATGCCGAAGCGTATACTGCCGCGAAGGAGCTCTATTAGTGCCCACGGCACCATTATCATTCCCGTACCAAGAACGGGAAGAGCGTCAAACAACGAAATAAGAAGAGCGGGTATTAAAACGTTTTCTGTACCAATAATCATAAGTCCTACGGTAAGCTCTGCAAATGTAAACAGCATTATGACAGTATATGAGCGCAGGTAGCGCACAATTGTAAGAAAAAACTTGTCTTTTAGCTCTCCTAATATCCCGACTGCTTTTTTGGGCAGTCGGGATTTTGCGTATCGGATAATATCCTCGTAATCGATCATGAAAAAGAAGCTTGATACCACGGAAAAGATAAGCTCCACCACAAATTTCGGAACGGACGCCGCAAAGCCCGAAAGCCACGAGATGGCCCGCACGGATATGTCCGATACTGCAGCCCCGACGGAATTTTTTGCCGAGTCAATAAATCCCCCAAGGGTACCAAGAAAATTTCGGTCTACATAACGTCCGAATCTGTCAAGCATACCGTCTGCCCACATAGATACTCTCTCAAATAAAGGCTCCACCGTCTCGGAATATATAACCGGAAGTCTTTCCGATACATCTCCCACCCAAGCGGCAAGTCGGACAACAAATATTGTAACGAACATACCTACGGTTGCATAAAATATGAGCAGTATCAAAATTGCCGCAGGCTTCCTTTTGATAGAATACTTTTTCGATAAATATACGGCTATCGAATTCAGAAACGAAGCTATGAAAAAACCCACAAGGAACGGCATTACAATAAAAATGGCGTATCGGAGAATTACGTAGACCATTCCTCCGATAATTAAATAAAATAATACGCTTATTATAAAATTACGTTTCTTTTCCATTGTTCACCCCCGAAGCAGCAACTGTAATATTATTATAACTCCGAAAGCTTGCCTATATTCCCATTAAATGCCCCGTTTACACATTTGGCGTCAAAAAACGCCCTCGCATCTGCGAAGGCGTTTTAGGTGCTTTAACTCTCAATAATATTTATCTGCCTACCGTTTTCCCGGTAACATTCACAAAAGTTTTAATCTTGCCCATTACACCGTCGAATTCGTCTGGAGTAAGGGACTGTTTCCCGTCTGACAGTGCTTTAGCAGGGTTGTTGTGAACCTCTATCATAATTCCGTCAGCACCCGCCGCTATGGCAGCCAACGCAAGAGGCTCAACAAGCCATGCTATGCCGCCTGCATGACTGGGGTCCGCAACCACGGGGAGATGAGACATCCTCTTTAACACAGGAATCGCTGAAACATCAAACGTGTTTCTTGTAGCAGTCTCAAAGGTGCGTATACCGCGTTCACAGAGAATAATGTTCTCGTTGCCGCCTGGCATAATATACTCGGCACTCATGAGAAATTCCTCAATAGTGTTTGCAAGCCCTCTCTTGAGGAGTATAGGCTTTTTGGTTTGGCCAAGCTCCTTAAGCAGCTCAAAATTTTGCATGTTTCTTGCACCGACCTGAATAACATCCACATTTTCAAACAGAGGAATATGAGCAGCATCCATTATCTCCGTTACTATGGGAAGTCCGGTTGCTTTCTTAGCCTCAAGCAACAGCTCAATGCCCTCTGCCTTAAGTCCCTGGAACGCATAAGGCGAGGTGCGGGGCTTGAAGGCTCCGCCGCGAAGCATAGTGGAACCCGAGGTCTTTACACGGCGTGCTATCTCACAAATCTGTGCTTCATTTTCAACAGAGCAAGGACCGCTTATGACCTGAAAATGTCCGCCTCCCACCTTTACTCCGTCTATATCCACCACGGTATCATCGGGATGGAACTTTCGATTTGCATTTTTGTATGGCTCCTGCACACGCTTTATTTCTTCAACAATGTCATTTGTGCGCAGATTATCTATATCTATCTCTGTAGTATCTCCCACAAGACCGATGATGGTAGTGTGGAGACCCTCAACAAGATGTGCCTGCAAACCCGGACGAGATTCAAGCTCCTTTACAAATTCGTTGACCTTGGCACTCGGGGTATAGGGCTTTACAATAATAATCATTTTAATTTACTTCCTTCCATACAAGAAAACAATATCGATATAAATTTTACCGCAAGCTCTGATTTATTCCTCCGAGCCGTCAGCAAAGGCGTTTTTTAATTCCTCCGGCATAACCACTGCATCAAGCCGGCGCGGAATACGCTTGAGCGGATCATAAAGAAATTTTCTGCAGGAATACTCCTTGTCAACCACTCCGCGTTTTTCGCAAAGCATATCTCCGCCAACGGTCATAGGAGTAGCATATCGACAATATTCACAAAGCTTTGTTATTTCATCTGAACCGTTTTTCATGTCAGTAACCTCAGCAAAAATTTTCTGGAATATGATTTTGGCAAGCAATATTGTATCACAAATAATAAGGAATGTCAATCGCCCATATTTATAAAATACAATATTATCAAAATATTATTTCTCTATAAGCTTGATAAAGCGTTCGTATGCCAAATCCCAATCTCCTGTGTTCTTAGGCTCGTAATACCCGATCTCGGTAGAATTTGCGATAACCTCTCTGGCTTCCTTTACGTCCTTTATCTCACCTGCCGCAATAGCCTGAGCCGCAAGATTACCCATAGCAGTAGCCTCAACGGGACCTGTGCAAACGGGACGTCCGCTGGCATCTGCCGCGAACTGATTGAGAAGCGTTTCTCTGGTACCACCGCCCACTATATTAATAACAGGCGTCCTGTGACCTTTAAGCTCATCTATGCAGTTAGCGGTGTACTTGTAGCGCATAGCCAAAGATTCGAAGATACAGCGCATGATCTCGCCCTCGTTTTCGGGGACGTGTTGATTTGTGTTTTTGCAATATTCCGCAATGCGGCGAGGCAGATTACCGGGAGTTGCAAAAAGAGGATCATCGGGATCAATAAGCGATTGGAAGGGTCTGGATGCAAGAGCCATATCCGAAAGCTGATCGTGAGTGTAATCCTTACCCTCACGAGCCCACTGACGCTTGGATTCCTCCTTAAGCCAAAGTCCCGTTATATTCTTGGAGAAGCGGATTGTGTTCTCAACGCCGCCCTCGTTTGTGAAATTATATCTAAAGGATTCTTCCGAAATGATAGGCTCCTTGACCTCGGATCCCATAATAGACCATGTACCGGAGCTTAAGAAGATGAAATCATCACTTTTTGCAGGAACGGCAAGCACCGCACTTCCCGTATCGTGTGCGGCAACATTTACAACGTCCGCCTTGATGTCTCCAACATCCTCCAAAATTTCGGGCAATATTTTACCAACGGTATGCCCTGGCTGTACTATGGGGGCAATAAGGCTTTCGGGAATACCAAACTTCGCAAGAAGCTCCTTCGATACCGCGCGAGCCTTTGCATCAAATATAGCACCGGTGGATGCAATGGTGTATTCTGCAAACTTCTCACCCGTAAGGAAATAGTTGAGAAGGTCGGGCATGAACAGTATCTTGTCTGCATTATTCACATATACAGGCTCATCACGCATGGACGCCGCGAGCTGATATATGGTATTGAAATTCATAAACTGAAGGCCGGTAATACGGTAAAGCTCATCCTTTGAAATAAACTTATCACAGTAATCAATAATGCCTTCAGTGCGGGTATCGCGGTAATGAACAGGGTTAGCCATAAGCTTACCCTTCTTGTCAATAAAGCCAAAGTCGACACCCCATGTGTCAATACCGATTGACTTTATATCCTTATCATCGGAAAGTGCGCATTTGCGAATAGAGTTTTTGATCTCATGGAATATCCGCAGAACATCCCAGCTGAATGTCCCGGCAACGGTTACCGGCTCACTGGGAAAACGGTGGTTAACAGCAAGAGACAGCTTTTCGCCGTCAAAGCTTCCTACAATACCGCGTCCGCTGGACGCACCAAGGTCAATAGCAAGCATTTTAAGTTTTGCCATAATAAAATCTCCTTTTGAATAATTCTAATCTTTTATGGGTTCAAACTTCTCATTAAGTATATTATATCAAAATATTTACAAAAAATAAAGACCTTTTTACACATAAAATTCCGTTTTTTAAAATATTTTCACTTTTATTGTAACTTTTTGCTTTATCCACTCCTAAAAATATTATGTACATATCATTGTTTGCATCGGGTTATCCACCGCAGCGTTTACATACACGGGTTTTACCATTTTCAACAGCTTCGTCCACTGTTCCCGACAAAATAGTCTTTGATCTTGAAAGGCTGGGACATTTCTCGGTAAGGTGCCACACTTCTCCGTTTTTCACCCAATAAACCACATTCTCATCAGGTAAGGATTGGGTTTCTAACTTATCGGATGTCACTTCCGCTTCTTCAGACACAGCCTCGGTATCAGATATGCTTTCATAAGTAATGTCAGTTTCAACTATCCCGAGTTCATCCGATTCAACAGCAAAAAAGGTTTCCATGCGGATGTCAGTCACGGTATTCGGTATCGTTTCTGCATTTGCTTCGGCAGAATCTACGTTGGTGATTATTTCAATTAGCGAATATAGGGCATCTTTGTCAAACACACGGGTCTCCGATGACATATAAAGCGCGAAATCATTCCGCTTCATACGCGTTGCCATCAAACCCACGGTCAATGCCAGCGACGCAGTCAGAACAAGCTTTACGAGTGTGCTGAATACGCCGCCGTTCTTACCAAACATTTTCAGTGCTATTTGACTTCAACGATTGTAACTCCAAGGTCGCCCTCTCCGTATTTCCCATAGCGGTACGAAACCACTCTGGGATCTCTTTTAAGATACTGCCAAAGCGCATTTTTAAGTGCCCCTGTGCCCTTACCGTGTATAAGACGAAGTGAATGAATACCCGCTATATGAGCCTCGTCAAAATACTTATCCACCTTAAACCATGCATCCTCACCGTTAAGCCCACGCAAATCAATCTCATTCTTAAAGTCGCGGGATACTGTAACCCGGTACTTGTCCGCAGATATTTGCTTCTTCTGCGCATCGGTAAATGTTACCTTTGCCTCATCAAGAAGCATAAGGTTGGAAATTTTTGTTCTTGTTTTGATTATTCCCGCCTGCACGTTTACGTTTCCGTCTCTGTCGGGAGCATCGAGAACCACGCCTTTTTTGTTTATATTTATAAGCAGAACATCGTCACCTTTTTTCAGCGGACGCGGAAGCACGTAATCTTCCGCCACCTTTTCCATAACGGGATTTATCTTTTCGTCGCTTTCACGCAGATATTTTCTTATGTTTCGGCGTCCTTCCTCAAGGGCAGAGGCAAGATTTGCACTCTCACGCTCTTTTTTCACCTTTTCAAGCTGCTCCATAACGTATTCGCTGGATATTTTTGCACTTTCCACTATGGAAACAGCCTTGGAGCGCGCCGCCTCAAGCTCACGTTCAGCCATTGCTAGGGCATCAGCTATCTTTTTTTCGTTTAACGACTTGTATTCTTCAAATTCACTGCGAAGCCGCTCGGCTTCCGCGCGGTTTTTGTCCATTTCAAGGCGGCTTGCCTCAAGCTTCTCTATAACGTCCTCAAAATGCTTGTTTTCTTCGCTCACAAGCTCTTTTGCGCGGTTAACTATCTCGTCGGACAGCCCTAGCTTTGAGGATATTGCAAAAGCGTTTGATTTACCCGGTGTTCCGATTATAAGGCGATAGGTGGGTTTTAGGGTGTTGACATCAAATTCGCAGGAGGCGTTGACAAAGCCGGGGGTTTCAAGAGCGAATGCCTTAAGCTCTGCGTAATGTGTGGTAGCCGCGCAAAGTGCGCCAACGGAGCGAACCTTTTCAAGTACGGCAATGGCAAGCGCCGCTCCTTCAACAGGGTCTGTTCCGGCACCGAGCTCATCAATCAGTACAAGTGAACGGGCATTTACACGTTCTGTAATTCCCACGATGTTTACCATGTGTGAGGAGAAGGTGGAAAGGGATTGCTCTATTGACTGCTCATCGCCTATATCAGCAAAAATGTCGTCAAATATGCATATTTCCGAAGTGTCGGATGCAGGAATATGAAGCCCCGACTGTGCCATAAGTGCAAACAGACCTAAGGTCTTTATAGTAACAGTTTTACCACCCGTGTTGGGACCCGTGATGACAAGGGTACTCATGTCGCCGCCAAGTGTTACGGTTATGGGAACTACCTTTGCAGGATCGAGAAGTGGGTGTCTTGCTCTTATAAGGTTCATTCGTCGGTCACCCGTAATTCTTGCGGGTGTTGCGTCAAGAGCAAATGAAAGCTCGCTCTTTGCAAATATAAACGCAAGCTCTGTTATATTCTTATAGTTTAATATTAGCGATGGTGCTATGGCACCGCATGCCGCCGATAATTCGGTGAGTATCTTTTCAATCTCGGCAGCTTCTTTAACCTGAAGCACACGAAGCTCGTTGTTGGCTTCAACAACCGACAGCGGCTCGACAAACAGAGTTGCACCCGACGCAGAAGTGTCATGCACAAGACCTCGGACGTCGTTTTTACACTCCACCTTGACGGGGATAACGTAGCGTCCGTTTCGCATGGTTATGATATTTTCCTGAAGATATTTTGAATATGCACCGCTGATAAAGCTCTGTAGTACGTCTTTTATTTTATTGTTGGTGGCTTTCATCTTGCGGCGGATGTTTGAAAGTTCAGGGCTTGCCTCGTCCGCAACCGTTTCCTCGGACACAATAGCGGTGTATATGCGCTCTTCAAGCTTTTTGTCAGTTATCAGCCGCTCGAATATCTCGTCTATTGACAGGGGCTCCCGGCGGTCCTGACGGCAATATTCAAGAAGCGAACGGGAGGTCCGCAGCACATTGGCAAGATCGAGAAGCTCACGTTGAGTAAGCACAGCTCCCTTTGCCGCGCGGTCTACAGTATCACGCACATCCTTTATCATTCCGAAGGATGGCATACCCTTTATAGCCTGCATAGATTTCGCTTCGGTGGTTTGACGCTGCATTCTTATGATTCGGTCAGGGTCATTCTCCGGGGTAAGTGCAAGTGCCATTTCACGCGCACCCTCGGTGGGAGCACGGTCTGCCAGCATATTCAGTATTTTATCGTATTCCAGCGTTTTCAGTGCCCTTTTATAATTTTTCAACTCCGGTTATCCTTTCGGGTAAATTCAGTTTATAAGCATATCGAGAACCGTAAAATGATGATCCACGTGGTTCTCAAGATATTTTTCACACGCCGACGAAAACTCCGGCATAAGCTCCGCGGCAAGTGAAAATGAGAACAGCCTCGCCATATCAGCATATAAAGCGTGCTGCATGGCTAAAACAGATGCAGGAGCAAGCGGAATAATTATCTGGGTCGTGCGCAGCTCGTCCACTTGGCGCTCATTCTCAATATATACTTCCTTGAAGCTCTTGCGGCTGCAGGAACGGCACCGCATACTTCCCTCCATCACATTGAGATACAAAAGCTCTTCACCCACGCCGTGGCCGCAGTCCACGCATGAGACAAGATTCGGAGCAAATCCTATAAGCGAGCACAGCCGCATTTCATATACACCCTTTATCAGGCGTATATCCCTATCCTTATAGTGCATGAGTGCCCATAGCGTATTTAGAGAAAGCCTTAGCACCTCCGGCTCTGGCTGCCCATCGTTTGTCACATATTCGGCGGTATTTAAAATATATGTCCCCACTGTCATCCTGTCAAAATCCTCGCATATGTCAAAATAATTTTCAATAAGCGAGGCGTCGTTGAGGGTATATTTACCCTCCCGTTCATAAAGCACGAATTCGCTGTAACAAAATATTCTTGTTGACGCCGTAAATCGCCCGCGAAGCCTTACTGCTCCGCGAACAAGCACCGACAGCCGTCCTAGTTCGGCGGTTAGAATATTTATGTACCGAAGGTTATCGGTAACCACGTTTTCGCGGAGAACGAGTCCCTTAACAGTGTAAAGCATTATTCATTCGTAAAGCCAAAGGTATTGAGAAGACTTGCGTTGTCTCGCCAGTTTTCTTTCACCTTTACCCAGAGATCAAGATGTACCTGCACACCGAAGAAAGCCTCCATGTCCTCCCGCGCCCAGGTTCCTACTTTTTTAAGTGCCGCGCCGCGCTTGCCTATAATAATACCCTTGTGGGAATCCTTCTCACAGAATATCTCGGCGCGTATTTTTATTAAGGTTTTGCCCTCCTCAAATGCCTCTATGACCACAGCAGTACCGTGGGGGATCTCGTCGTTAAGTGTACGAAGCAGCTTTTCTCTGATTATTTCAGAGGCAAGCATACGCTCAGGCTGGTCGGTAAGCATATCCTCTGGGAAAAACCATACACCTTCGTGAAGCAGCTTTGCCGCTTCCTCCTTTACTATGGAAACGCCCTCGTTTTTCGAAGCCGCCATGGGAACTACCGCTGCGAAATCGCAAAGTACAGAATACGACATTATACATTCGGCAACCTCAGGCGCATTGACGGTATCGGTCTTGTTTATGGCAAGAATAACAGGGGTTTTCTGACTCGCAAATCTCGTTATAAGTGACTTTTCAACATCAGAAACAGCCTTTGCGGCATCTACCACAAGAATTGCGGCATCTACCTCGCCGATAGCCGAGGATATGGTCTTGACCATATAGTCGCCAAGCTTGTTTTTGGGAGTAAGCATACCTGGGGTATCCATAAACACAAACTGATTCTCACCCTCCGTAAGGATACCCGTAATACGGTTACGGGTAGTCTGTGGCTTCTTTGATACTATGGATATTTTCTCTCCGAGAATAGCGTTTAAAAGCGTGGACTTTCCAACGTTCGGGCGACCTACTATTGCTATAAAGCCTGTCCTTGTCATATATACGTCCCTTTTCCTTTTTATCTTGTAATGCCCATATATTCGAGCACCGCATTCTGCTTTGAGCGCATTAAGCGGTCGTCCTCCTCGGAATCCACGTGGTCATATCCGAGAAGATGAAGCACCGAGTGAACAGTCAGAAATGCCACCTCGCGTGTAAAGCTGTGACCGTATTCCGCAGCCTGTTCCCTCGCACGCTCAAGGGACAGCACGATGTCGCCCATTACTACTGCACCCGTTCCGCGATTTACGTCCATGGTACAGTCTCCCTCCTCCAGCATGGGGAATGAAAGCACATCTGTGGGGGCATCAATATTGCGGTGTTCGAGGTTTATCTCACGTATTCCCTCATCATCGGTGAACGTCACCGAAACCTCCGCCTGTGCTTCAAAATCCTCATACGAAAGAGCTGCATAAATAGCCGCCTTTACAAGACAGCGAAGCTCCGCTGTTACGTTTTCCTTATCCTGCTCATTTGAAAAATGGATATAATGTCTCACTGCTGATTTTCCTTTCTGAATTTAAACTTCGCACTGTTTTTTTCATTCTGTCCTTGCCTTGACTTATCGTAGCTTTCGTAGGCAAGTATAATCTTCTGCACAAGTCTGTGACGCACCACATCGCGCTCGCTGAACCTGTGCACCGCTATGTCATCAATACCTTCAAGTATCTTGACCGCCTCTGCAAGTCCGCTTTTCTTTCCGAATGGAAGATCGGTCTGGGTTAGGTCTCCCGTAACTACCGCTTTGGAATTGAAGCCAAGACGGGTTAAGAACATTTTCATCTGTTCGGGAGTTGTGTTCTGCGCCTCGTCAAGGATTATGAAGGAATCATCGAGTGTACGTCCGCGCATATATGCAAGAGGAGCTATTTCAATAATACCGCGTTCCACATACCGAGCGTATGCCTCGCTCCCGAGCATCTCGTAAAGAGCGTCATACAAAGGGCGAAGGTAAGGGTCTATTTTATTCTGAAGATCGCCCGGCAGAAATCCCAGCTTTTCACCTGCCTCCACAGCAGGCCGGGTAAGAATAATCCTCTCCACACGCTTTGATTTAAGTGCCGTTACAGCCATTGCCACAGCAAGGAATGTCTTACCCGTACCGGCAGGACCAATACCCATTACCACGGTATTTTTCTTTATGGCGTTTACATATTTCTTCTGCCCTACGGTTTTTGCCTTTATAGGCTTGCCCCTTGTGGTAAGACAAATGGTGTCATCGTCAAGCTCTGAAAGCTCGCTGTCCTTTCCGTCTGATACCATCCCGATAACGTAGTCCACATTCTGCTCAGTAAGAACATCGTTCAATCTTGCTATACGTTTAAGGTATCCGAGAGCCTCTGATGCTCTGCTTACGGCATCCATATCCGGTGCACTTATGCTTATTGCCGCACCCTCGCCGCTTTGGCTGTCCTTCGACTTTATGGTAACTCCGAATGCACTTTCAAGTTTTTCAAGGTTGACATCAAGATCACCGAACAGTTTTGCGTTTTCTGCGGCAGAGTCTGTCATTATTGTTTTTTCGGGCATTTTTATGACCATGCTTTTCGTCGCGATGGGATGCATCGCATACGAAGCACTTCCTTTCTACGCGGTGCTCTGCACCGCATGGTGTTCAAATGTTTTTGCAGAACAAAGCACCTCCTTAACGTCAGTGCAAGCCACAAAACACGGTCTGAAAACATATTTTAAACTATTGTCTTATGCAATTATTTGTCTTGATATATAGGAGCTTCCCTGGCAATATCAACATGCACGGTGAGATTACAGGTTATTCTGTAAATCCCGCTATCAAGTGACGATGTCATCTCCCGCGAAACCAGCTCACATCCCTCAAGGGTCTGCTCATACCGTTCGTGAAGCACTTTGAATGCTTCAGCACGCGCCTCATCTTCTGTGTAGCGTATCGGTACATACTCGTACTCCCTGTATACCGTCTCACACACAGACAAAGGTAATGCACGAGAGCCAAAAATGCGCAGCGGAGTCTCCTTTTCTATTTTATCATATTCTTGACCAAGATTCTCGGTATTTCCGAAAAATTTAACCCCAATTCCGAAAAAATTCAAATATTTTTCGCAAAATTCCCGTCCTGTAGGGGTACGGACAGAGTTTTCAAGGGGTATCTCAACAGTTATACTGCGTCTTACCTCAGCAATAACACTTCCCTGCGCGTGTACAAGTTTAAAGCCATGCTTCATATCTTCGATGCCTGAAGCAAGAAGCTCCCCCGCTCTCACAAGCATCCCTTCACTGACCATGGGTTTTCCCCTAAGTATTTCCACATATTCAATAATTCCGTCTTCACTTGCCACAAGGTTATATGGTGTATCGTCTGCATCCTTTTTTTCGGGACGCTCCAATTCACGCACCTCAACGGTAGCAACCGTACCGCGGACGTTTACGGCTATCCATGCAAGCTTATCATCGCGAAGCAAATATTCGTTATGCAAAAGATCAAAATCTATTGACGGAATGAATGTCCCAACCCCGAAGCCAAGCTCATCAAGTGCGCTGATTATTTCCTGGGATGTCACATTTTCATTCCCCACGACTCGCATTTCCCACACAAATTGCTCGGACATTATAAGCACAGCCACAAAAAGAGCTGCGCCTATGGGAATACCAAGCCTGCGTCGGTATCTTTTTATCAAAGTGCTCATACCGCGCTCACGGACAAGCTCTATGGGAATACACCTCTCCCTGCACAGCTCTTCAAAGGAGATACCGTCATGAAGCGGTAGGGTAAATGAAAGACCTTCGGCATCCCGCTTCAGACTCCGATAGTCCGCACCCGAGCTGACAAGCAGTCTCACTGTACTGTCAGAATGTTCGCTTGCCACGTGATAGTCTCGGCTTCCGATGATGCGACGGGTAAATTTAAGCATCATCTTCGCTGCACTCCCGTACACCGTACCCTATATTTGATATGGTACCGCTTATCGTAACTCTGCCACCCGTAAAACTGCGAAGCTCCAGTTCATTCCCCCTCACGGTGAGCTTGCCGTCGCACAGCTCCAAAACTACAAGCTCCTCGGTATAAGTTATAAGGGTTTCGCATCCGCACACAGACAGCTCCCTATTACTTACCGCTTCAATAAACGAGATGTGTCCGAATGTACCGACAGGAATATCCAGTGTATCACAAAATCTGCTTGACAGTGATTTTTTCGTTTTTTTACTCATATTATATTTCCGACCTCGCATAACTGTTAAACTGAGAACTTATTTTACGATCGGTTAAATAATATGAAATCCGGGAGACGATTATTATTGTAAACTACAAAAAAAACTTTAAATCCTCCACTGCGTATGGATTACTGTGGGCTTTTTCGATATTTTTTGTGTGCTACTGCCTGACCATGCCGAGGCTTGCCGCAGAATCGGCAAAAACCGCCCTTGGCAACTGCGCAATGGGACTTGTTCCGTCCCTGTTCCCTTTTATTGCGGTAGTCGGAATTATAAATTCCTCCGGTTTCTCGGAAATTCTGGCAAAGGTGTTCGGAAAGCCCGTAGAATTTATATTTGGTGTCAAGCGTGAATGTATATCCGCAATAATTCTGGGAGCCCTTGGAGGCTTCCCCATAGGGGCGGTATGTGCACGTGAGCTTTATCTTAAAGGTGCGCTTACAAGGGATGAGGCGGAACGACTTTTATCATTCACAAACAACGCAAGTCCCGCCTTTTGCATCGGCACTGTGGGAATAGCCTTCTTTAACAGCGCATCATTCGGCATAAAGCTGTATGTATTCCAGTTGGTGTCGGCAATTATCATAGGCATATCCGGTCGAAAAAAAACATCCGAAAAAAGAAGGCAAATATATTCGCGCAAACCACCAAAAATTTCTGAGCTTATCACAAAAAGCGTTACAGACAGCGGATTCACCATGCTTAAAATATGTTCATTCGCTGTTTTTTTCGCCATTGTGGGAGATGTTGTATGTGCGGTTTTTGAGCATCATTTCGGAATCACAGTCTGCACTGCTGTTGTATCTTTGTTTGAACTGACTCTGGCAGCAAGACGCTGTGTTGAGCTCGGCAGCATCGGCAGGCTTTTGTGCTCCTTTGCTGTGGGGTTCTCGGGGTTGTCTGTCCATATGCAGGTGGCATCTGTGGTGTCGGATTGCCCTGTTTCCATGACAAAATATTATCTTGCCAAACTTATTCAGGGATTCATGTGCATGGGTTTTATGCTGATTTCCAATCAGATGTCGTCCTTATTATTCTCGTAAGGATAAAACCTCGCACCCTTATCTGACAATATAACCTGACCTATAAGCGTTATACCGTAGAGTGACATCGTACTACCCACATATTCCATAGCCTTAAAATCCATTTTTGAAGCCTCCGGACTACAGCCATCCAAGTGTGAGTGAGCAACTACCACATACCTGGACTTATTCTTGGCGGCAAACCTGCACAGTACCGATCCCGACACGCCCACCATATTTACTGTGCCTCTTGATATACACTCTACATTGATGAGCTCACCTTTGTCAGTGAGAGCCGCCGCCCACAGCTCCTCGTCAAGCGACTTCCCTATCACAGATGCAAACAAATCACAATAATCATGTACATACTTACCCAAAAGCGAGGGTATATCACGGTGATTGGCTATTGCGGCGGTCAGCTGCATCAGTACTGCCGCATTCCTTGTCATACCGTCTATGTGCGATAGCTCGGAATTTGATGCAAAATAGCAGTTCCGAAATGATCCAAAGTGCTTTTTTATTTCCTGCACGGTCTCCCGCACGTGTGTTTTGCAATCACTGAACGACAATAGCAGAACAAGCAGTTCCTCGTCAGTAAGCTCTCTATCTGAATTAGTGAAGCAGCGAGCAAGCTCTTCAATATACTCTTTATCGGAATTGTTCTTTGGCATACTTTCTGCAAACGTCACTCCGGCAGCGCCGCCCACTCCTTTCTAACAAAATATTGTAATAATTATACTATAATAAACCGTCCGTGTCAATATGGGACAATATTAATTTTTTCCTCTTACTTTAAACGTAATACGTACAAAAATGCGGCGGCACATTTGGTGTGCCGCCGCAAGGTCTTATTATATTGTCAATTTAGACCAACCGAATAACGCAGTGCGCACATTGCGTCCGCAACGGTTACATAATTTCCGTCTTCGGAATAAGTACCGTAAAGATCCGCTTCAAGTCGCATACGGTCGGAATAATACGGCTTTTGGGCTGCAGCAAGCGCCCTATATTGTTCGGCGGTTACAAACGAGATCTCTCCTATCGCCACAGCAACCTCGGCAGAATTCACCTCAGGGGTGAAACCTTCCTGCTCTAAATCATCATCAAGAGCGATATTGAGAACCGCATCGGTATCGAATCCGATGTACGCAGTTCCCGATTCCGGAACACCATTAACAGTAAATTCTGCAACGGCAATCCTTACGGGCTTCTTATATTCTACGACAATAGCATCATTATCGCCATTATCATCGTAATCATAAATCCATCCAAAGTTCGCACCATTTACTATGCTTTGCCCTTCAATATCATCACTGGCAGTAATGACAAGGTCAAGCTCCCGGCTGTGTTCAAGAGTGAAATTGATAGCTGTGATGTTCTTATGAAACATCTTCCATGGCTACGAAATTCTTCATCAGGTAGGTACGGCAGTAAACATGGTCATGACCCTGCAGTACAACATCAATATCGAACTCTTCATAAATCGGGATGTAACCCTGACGTGCACCCAGGATAACCGCCTCCGCTGCATGGTGTGCAACGCCGTACACAGCCTGGTGGGTAATGACAACTCTCCGCTTAGCATTGGGATATGCTTCACAAGCGGTCTTTATAAAGTCTCGCTGTGCCGCCATCAGTTGTTCCGATTGCACATTACCGTTTACATTTATAAACAGCACATCGTTGTAGGTAAAGTAGGAGTTATTTCCTGCAGCTACCTGGGTAAGCGGCTCCGTGGATTCGTTTGGGTTATGGAAATGCTGGTCGAATCGAGGGGAAACGTCATGGTTACCTATTATCGTGACCATAGGCGTCTCACGTATGAAGTCGTGGTCCAGGAACGCATCGTATTCTCTTTCGTCTCCGGGGACTGTTTCGCCACTCAACTTTGATGTTAAATCGATCTGGTCACCGGCTGTGAGCATGAATGCCGTATCGTCGAATATTCTGGTATTTTCAATAAAACCGATTGTGTTTTCCCACATCGCAAGGTTACCCGCGGTAGAGTTGAGCTGTGGGTCGGCTACATAGATAAAGCTGAAGTCATCCTCTCCGTCAGTGGTGAAGTACCAGATGTCAGCAGCACAGTCGCCGCAGGTAGGCTGATAGCCGTACTTGGTATTGGCTTCAAAACCGGTTGCGGTTACCTGGTTCGAATAGTTGCCGTCTGCCGCAAGAGTAGAGGTTGCTTCAAACGTCATAGCATCCTCGGGCATTTCACCGTCAATTATATCCTCTGCCTTTGCAAGCACCAGGGTACCTGGGGTTGAAGTGTTCTGATACCAAACGAAATTCATCTCGGTCTCGTTAGCACCGATATTTATAACAATGTCAGAAAATTTAGTCTCTGTTGAAGCGGTGCTGGCCGCCTCCGCCGCAGCGGAGACAGAAACACCAATCGTATTATACATCGGGACAGCACCGAAAAGGAGCGTTGCCGCAAGTATTAAGCTGATTTTACGTTTCATCATCGGTACTCCTTTCATTTATTTCCCGCTGTGACCTTAAGGTCTGCGAAATCAAGGTCAAGTGCCTCATCAATGGAAAGCTTAAGCTCAGGTACACCGTCCGCATCAAGCGTGAATGTGAAATTAATATCCTTCCACTCATTCGTGATTGTGATGCCGGTAATCTCATCATCACCGACGGTCGCTGTAAGCGTAGCCTTGTTTCGGTCGGAAGCAACGAGGCTTAGCCATGTAGGAATGCTGATCTCGGTAAGCTTGTATTTAATGTTGGAATCCTCACGGTTTCCGAGTCTTACCTTTCCGCTTACGGTGTATTTACCTGCACTGAAGGTTTCATCTGTCTCATATGTGAGCACCGTTTCGTTGCTGCCATCACCTCGTGCGGTCCTGTATACATAGTCGTCGATAAATTCAAAGCTTAGATCGGTTTCGTCTCCGTACGGAACTGCGCTCCATCCGTTTTCCCAGTTTTCGATAAGGTTATCACCAATAGGATTACCTATATCATCGGAAAATGTCAGCGAAAGTCCCGCAATATCAAATATTCTGGAGTGATCAGAGGTGCGTCCGCCTTCAAAAAGAAGTGCAAAATCCGTATCAAGTGCTGCAAAAGTAACCACGTACTCCTGCCACTCGGAATCAAGTATAAATGAACCGGAACTGAGCTCATATTCACCCTTATAGTGCGTTGCGCCCCATGAGCTTGACAGCTTTCTTGAGGAAATTGGATAGTTAATATAAACATACAGCTTTCCGCAGTCGCCTGTGCTGTCCGGGATGCCGCGCAGCCAGAAGGTCAGGGTAATCTCAGAAAGTATTTTTTGAGTACCTGCGGGAACGGTTATAAGAAGTCTGTCAAACTCGCTCCATTCCTCTGTAACCGTCATGTCAACTCTTATAGTCTCACCGTCAATGGTGGCAGTAACGGCAAATGCAACTGTGTTGTCCTCGCCGTCCATATAAGTAGAGTGAAGCTTTGCGGAATTTGCCGGCGAGGCATCGGCACCACCGGGATTGTAATAATCGAGACGGGCGTCGCCGGTAACAGTATACAGACCCGGTGTAAGCTCAAACGTATAAGTAACGCTTGCCTCGCCGTCTGTAGCACCGATTTTTTCATAATCATACTCACTGGCAAGAGCAATAGCAGCTGCTCTGGTGTTGCCGCCGCCGCTGGCACCGAGGAAGAAGTGACCGTTACGGTTGGCGGGATCTGATGTTATATGATCAAGGGCAAGCTTGCCGGCTTCGTCAAAGCTGTTTTCTGTGATATACACACGCTCGCCGTCTTCATAATACCAGAGCTTTGCGTTATCTATATCAATTGGAACTGCATTGTGGTGACTTCCTGTTACACCGGCAAATACAGCATGAGCTCCGGAAAAATCCCGTGCCGGCATAAATGCAAACTCGTAGTACGTCCATTCAGGAGTAAGCTTAACTGCATAATAACCCGAACTTCCTGTACGGAGCCACACAGTTTCTCCTTCGTTTCCGTCGTATGCACCGTCAACAACATACGCCGAATCAAGCTTGTTTGTGGGGGTCATTACATATTTGTAGAAAGATCCGCTTCCGCCTTCGATGAGTGTATCCTGAAGGGGATGGCTGCAGTTCAAGCTGTGGAGAAGCGCTGCAGTATCGGCGTAATAACCGTCCTCGGTGGAAACGGTCTCGACAGATGTGCGTGCGTAAAATCCCATATAGTACATGTTTCCATATATATGTACCGCTATACTGATAACCAAAGCCGGAACCGCTATTGCACTGAGGAACATTGCTGTTTGGATTTATGTATGCGTATACGCGGTCATTGACGTGTATAAACGTGTTGCCGTCTTCAACATCAACAACCTCGTAGGATTTAGAAGCCACGGCAGGAGCACCGTTAAACATGGAGCTGTACGTGCCGGGGGTCTCCAGCTTCACAAGCTTGACGTTTCTTATGTCTATGGTTTTGTTAACCGAGCTTGCAGCCTTTGTAGCATCGGTAAATGCAAGGGTTACAGCAGTAAGATCAGTATTTTCATCAATAGTTAAATAAATCTTGTTAAATGCTGTCCATTCATGGGATATGTCGATGTTTTTGGAAACCGTTTCGCCGGCTGAAATAGAAGCGGTAAGCTCCGCCTTGTTGTCCTCACCGGAATTACTCTGTCCGAAGCTTACATAGTAGTTAAGGCGTGCTTCGCCGGAAAGCTCATATTTGCCCTCATCAATGGTAAAGCCCTCGCCAAAGTCGTAGGTTGCGACAGCCGCACCCGTAGGAGCAACAAGCG
Organism: Candidatus Flemingiibacterium sp.; assembly: GCA_045589075.1. Taxonomy (GTDB): domain Bacteria; phylum Bacillota; class Clostridia; order Oscillospirales; family CAG-272; genus Flemingiibacterium. The sequence continues at coordinate 7,456 of JAZNFI010000039.1, read as the reverse complement.
AAGACGCATTGTCGCCGTCAAAATCAATAGCTTCGACTATTTCTCTAAAAAAGGACAATGCACTTGCCATCTGCCATAGGTCGGGCACAATATATTCGGAAATTGAGTTGCATACTCATTGTCTTTGTGTATGCAAGTACAAGTACAACACTCTGCTTTAATCTTGACAAAATCCGTGATCTATGTTACAATGAAGTTGATTTGAGTGGCTAAACTCAAAAGTATGCAGCTGTCTTTCTGTCAAGAAGGGCACAAGAAGTATAAGATACTCAATTCGTTTGCGCACCCGTCGTTTATAGCTACGGTTAGCGGAGAGAGCAACTGCAATGCTGTACAGCATATTTTGTGAGAGAGAATAAATGAAGAAAAAACGCATACTTGCAGCAATGAGCGGGGGAGTTGACAGCTCCGTTGCCGCTTATTTATTAAAAAAGGACGGATATGATGTGGTGGGTGCCACGCTGAAGCTTTTTTCAAACGAAGACTTATCCATTGACAACGATAAAACCTGCTGCTCGCAAAAAGACGCAGAAGATGCGCGAAGCGTAGCTTATAGGCTCGGGATGGAGCACTTCGTTTTCAATTTCAGCGACGGATTTAAGGAAAATGTCATTGACCGCTTCATAAAAACCTACGAATCCGGCGGAACACCCAATCCATGCATAGACTGCAATCGCTTTATCAAATGGAGGCAGCTCCTGATGCGCGCAGACCTTATGGAATGCACACACATGGCAACAGGACATTACGCAAGGATTAAAAATAACAGTTCGGGACGCAGTCTTCTCATGCGATCAGCGGACAGAAGCAAGGATCAGACCTATGTTTTATGGGCACTTACAAAACAGCAGCTTGACCGTACCGTTTTTCCGCTGGGAGAACTCACAAAGGATGAGGTTCGTGATATAGCCGAGGAACAGGGCTTTATAAATGCCGACAAGCCGGACAGTCAGGACATTTGCTTCGTCCCCGACGGCGATTATGCAGGCTTCATCGAACAATATTCCGGCAAGACATATCCCGAAGGACGCTTTATTGACAGCAACGGCAATACCATGGGTACGCACAAGGGAATCGTACGTTATACCGTCGGTCAGCGCAAGGGACTTGGCGTGTCCGCCGGAAGACGAATATTCGTAACAGCTATTGATCCTCTTAACAACACGGTAACACTTGCCGATGAACCATTACTCTATTCAAAGCTGCTACACGCAAACAACATCAATCTTACCGCCATAGACCGCATAGAATCCCCCCTGCGTGTCACAGCCAAGGTTCGCTACGGCACCCGCGAGGCACCGGCAACAGTGATACAAACGGCGGAGGATGAAATAAGGGTGGAATTCAGCGAACCCCAAAGGGCTATAACTCGCGGACAGTCCGTAGTTTTGTATGATGGCGATGTAGTCATCGGCGGCGGTATAATAGCCTGAGTGCATAATATTTTGCGATGTGTTGCAATTTTTTTAATTGTACTATTGCAAAAAATCAGCCGATTTGCTATAATGTTTATAAGAATCCAAATATTCTTCATTTAGGAAAGTGAATTTTACTATGGGAGCACAACTTACAAAAAACGACAAGCGTACATCGTATGTTGCGGAGCTTTCCGCCAAAAATATTGGAGAGCATGTATGCCTTATGGGCTGGGTACAGCGTCAGCGTGACCTCGGCGGTCTTATATTCGTTGACCTGCGTGACCGTTCAGGCATCGTTCAGCTTGCCTTTGATGACAACACAGACAAGGCGGTATTCGACACCGCTTTCACACTACGCTCGGAATTTTCCATATGCGCAAAAGGCATTGTCCGCGCACGCGGCGAAGGCGCAGTTAACAAAAATATCCCAACGGGCGAAATTGAGATTGCAGTGGACGAGCTTAAAATCTTCTCCGTTTCCCAGACTCCGCCCTTCGAAATTGTGGAAAACAGCGACGTTAAACCGGAGCTTCGTCTGAAGCACCGCTATCTTGATCTCCGCCGTCCGGACCTTTCAAGTAACATCATAGCAAGAAGCAAAATAGCTAAGATCATGCGTGACTATTATACGGAAAACGGCTTTCTTGAGATTGAAACTCCTTGCCTCATAAAGCCTACTCCCGAGGGTGCGCGCGATTACCTTGTTCCCTCTCGTGTACACCCCGGAAAGTTTTACGCGCTTCCCCAGTCGCCTCAGCTCTACAAGCAGCTTCTCATGCTTTCCGGTTTTGACCGTTATATGCAGCTTGCGCGCTGTTTCCGCGACGAGGATCTCCGCGCTGACCGTCAGCCGGAATTTACACAGATAGACCTTGAGATGTCTTACGTTACCGAAGACGATGTTATGGAGATCAATGAGAAGTTCGTTGTACGTCTTTTCAAGGAATTTCTGGGCATTGACCTGCCCACTCCTTTTCTTCGCATGACTTATGCAGAAGCCATGGAACGCTTCGGCTCCGACAAGCCTGATATGCGTTTCGGGTATGAGCTCAAGGACATCTCCGACGTTCTCGCAAACTGCGGATTCAAGGTGTTTGCCGACACAATTGCAAACGGCGGTTCGGTTCGCGCTATTGTAATAAATGGCGAGGCATCAAAGTTCTCACGAAAAGATATAGACTCGCTCACCAACTTTGTTAAGTCATACAGAGCAAAAGGTCTCGCATGGTACAAGAACGTCAACGGCGAGGTGGCATCCTCTTACGCAAAGTTCCTTACCGACGAGGAAAACGCAGCTGTTCTCAACAAGCTTGGCGCAGGCGAAAACGACATTATATTCATTATCGCAGATAAGAACAGCACTGTATATGATTCCCTCGGTGCTCTGCGCTGTGAGATTGCAAAGCGTCTCGGCATACTCAAAGCTGACGACTACAGGTTTTTGTGGGTAACCGAGTTCCCCCAGTTTGAGTATGATGAGGAGGAAGACAGATACTACGCAAAGCATCATCCCTTCACCATGCCTATGGAAGAAGACCTGGAAAAATACGCTGACACAGACCCTGCAAAGATTCGCGCCAAGGCTTACGACATCGTCCTCAACGGTTACGAGCTTGGCGGCGGTTCAGTTCGTATTCATGATGCTGAAATTCAATCGAGGATGTTTGATCTGCTTGGTCTTACAAAGGAAGAAGCAAACGAAAAATTCGGTTTCCTGCTTGAAGCGTTCAAATATGGTGTTCCCCCTCATGCGGGCATGGCATTCGGCTTCGACAGGCTTTGTATGCTAATTCTGGGGCTTGATGACATCCGTGATGTCATCGCATTCCCTAAAGTGCAGAATGCATCCGAGCTTATGACGGGAGCACCGGCACTACCCGATACTAAAGCACTCTCGGAGCTTTGCATTGCGGTAGTGGAGGAAGAAAAATCCGAAGAATAAAAAACGGCGCACAGCGGCGCAAGCGTCGCTGTGCGATTTTGTTTTAGGCAGGTCAGGTCAGAAAGGAGTTGCACAGATGAATATACAAAGAAGGAATACCGCCCTTGATATTACTCGTATTGTGGCATTCTTGTCGGTGGTTGGCATACATTTCTTTATGAATACAGACTACTACTCCTATCCCATGCTTGGCGGACGTATGCTTTTAATGACTGTGATGCGTACGCCTTTTACAGTGTGCGTTCCACTTTTTATTATGCTGACCGGCTACCTTATGAACAAAAAGACGGTATCGGGCAAATATTATATAGGCATTGTCAAAACTCTTGTGGTATATATTGTTTCCAGCATTGCCTGCATCATATATAAAACTGTGGCGCTGAATTATGATTATACAGCCGTTAAAGCGGTTTTTGGCATTCTCGATTTTACAGCCGCTAACTATTCATGGTATATTGAGATGTATATTGGACTGTTCCTCCTCATTCCGTTTCTCAATTTAACATACAACGGGCTTAAATCAAGAAACGGGAAGCTGGCTCTGATTATTACAATGTGCGCCTTGACCGCACTGCCAAGTATCGTGAATATATACAATTTCACCACTGAAAATTGGTGGAAAACACCGTATCTGTCTATCGAATATCAAAAGCTGATTCCTGATTTTTGGACCTCGTTCTACCCAATCACCTATTACTTTATCGGTGCATATATACGCGAATGTCCGCTGAAGCTGAAAAAAATTCATAACATTTGCCTGTTTCTCACAGCTTCTGTGATGTTTGGTCTGTTCAATTATTACCGCTCATGGGGCGGCTACTTCTCATGGGGTAAATACACCGACTGGGGCTCTGCCCTTACCCTTGTGCTGTCAGTTCTTGCATTTTCTTTCCTTACACAGATAAATGCCCAAGGCTTACCAACGTGCTCAAAAAAAGCACTGGCGTATCTTTCCGACCTATGCCTTGGAGCTTACCTGACATCGTACATTTCAGACGGCATTGTGTACAGACATCTGAAATCTGCTGTTCCCACGGTACTTGACCGCATGTACTATATTGTTCCTGCAGTACTTGCTTCTGCGGTTATCGCACTGGCGGCTTCAGCCCTCATAAGCCTTTTGATTGTCGGAGTGCAGACCGCCGTTAAAAAAATCATTTACTCCATTAAAGCTAAAGCTGATGCGTAAAATGCATCAGCTTTAATTATTGGGGGTCGATACTGTGAATTGTTTTCATAAGTGGTTTGCAGTTTCGCACCACCGTAATAAACGAACGCTTATCCGCTTATTATGTGCCGTGCGTATATAGAAGCAACAAATGACGAACACATCAGAGCTCAATATTTCGAGTCAATTTTATCGTATTCGGTTTCGGTTTTAAATCCTTCGCCGAGAACCTCTCTGGAATCACTAATGACCACAAATGCGTGCGCATCTATGCTTCTAACCATCCCCACCACGTATGGAACCTCCTTGGGACTCACAACACACATCAGCATCATACTGTTATTATCACTATATCCGCCCCTGCTGAATATTGCAGTAACGCCGCGATCGAAATGCGCCATAACCTTCTCTTTTATCAGATCATGCCGTTGGGATACAATAAATATGGTCTTTGCACAGTCGCCGAAGCTTACAATAACGTCCGTCATCCTTGAAGAAACGAACATAGCAACTGCGGAATAAAAAGTTACCATAAAGCTTTTAAATACAATGCCTGCCGCCGCAATTATGACGCAATCTATTATAAATATTACCGTTGCCAACGAAATGTGCGGAATAAAATGCTTGATTATGAGCGCGGCAAAGTCACTTCCCCCGGTGGAAGCTCTTCGCCTTACCGCAAGTCCCACTCCGACCCCTACAAGCAGTCCTCCGGAAATTGTGGATATTATAATATCCCCCGAAAAAGCGGGCAAATACGATGTTAACTGCAGAAATATAGTCAAAGTAAGTATTCCCACCACCGTTTTCGCCACCGCAGACTTACCTAGATACCTGTACCCGAAAAAAAACAGAACTATATTGAATGCGAGATTTGTCGCCGACAACGGTATTCCAAATATATGGAGAAATATAGTTCCGATAGTTCCCACACCGCCCGATGACAGAAACGCAGGTACAAGGAACACGTTCATGCCAAGAGAAAGAATAAACGATCCTATGCTTATGAGAAGATAGTCAATGGCAGTTGTTATCATTCTTTTTTTCATGGTTTCCTCCCATTATCTTGATATGATATAATCTGCCGAAAAGTGATGAACTTTATTCTTCCATTCATGATTTGTGCAAAAGGGTTCGAGTCCCCACTATTTTAAATATGCAAAAACAAAAAGGCTATCATAAAGATAGCCTTTTTGTTATGGTGGACCATCAGGGACTCGAACCCCGGACCGACCGGTTATGAGCCGGTTGCTCTAACCAACTGAGCTAATGGTCCACATCATTATTATATAGCGAATCACGAATGATATTATACCATATACTTTTTCATCTGTCAATAGTTTTTTACGAGATTTTTTAAAAAAAGCCGCCCCAACTTTTCTCACAGTGGCTTTCTCAAATCACAAAATCACCGCACGGCAGTGTGTCACCAAAACCTCGTAAAAAACTTCAAAAACGCCCTCAGCATATTCCCCCAGTCTATTTCCGGCAAAATCAGCATTCAATATGACTACAGCCGTATCGCTTGCAAGCTCGGAAAGGCAGTCATGAAGCGCATCCAGGTTTTCGCCGTAATATTCGGGAAAACCAAGCTTCCTCTTGATATATCTATGAGCAGCTGTGCGAGATTTAAATTCCGCACAGTCAAGAATTATTACCCTCATTTTCTACTCCTTTCCGTACAGTAGAGTGAATGATTCGTAGTGATCATCGGTATAATAAATGCATCCGTCATTTGAAAACACTATTCGCTTTGCGCCACGGGAATTTTCACCATCGGTACCGACATCGCACTCGTAGTAGACTCTCCCGGGAACTTTCGGAAGCAGCCCCTCCCTGTTTTTGAAAACATCTCCGCCGATAGCCGCTCCGGCAAGATACCTTTCCACAGAGCCGCTTTCCCAACCAAGTGCCCTTGCTTCATCTTTTGTAATAAAGTTGTCAGGAAGGTGTCCGTATACATAAATGTACAACGAAACATCTTCTTTAGCGTAATAGTATCCGTCCTCATCCGGAATAGTTTTCGAAACAGTCTCCGATTCTGCATAAAGCCCGGTTTCGGAAATATACATGGGGTCTCCTCCCGACTCCAAGGGTATATTTCCGGCATAGACGCTTTCCGACTCATCAGAGAGCAAACTATCATCAGATAGTTCCTCCATCAGCTCGCCAACATCATTATGTAAGCTCTCCGCAAGCAGCAGATTTTCCGCCATTTCCGCAGCACTGCATCCGAACATCGAAAACAGCATCATCAAAGCAAGCAAAAGCGAAGCTGTGACGCGGCAAGGCTTTATTAGTCTTGATAATCTCATGCATATAATCCTTTCATTTCTTATTAAGACAATTATACACCGGCTTTATATCTAATGTCAATAGTAAGCATATTACAATTAAAGAGACAAACCGCTCTTATCAGAGCGGTTTGTCATCAAGCCTATTTAAAGCTTATTTGCCTGCCTTGAGGTCGTTCTCATACTTCTCGATCATCTTCTTAATCGTGTGACCCGTACGACCGGCGAGCCGCCGGTGGCAATCGGCGCTTCGCGCAGAAGCGAAATCTTTCAGTCTTTGCAGGAATTTTTCTGTGTTTTTGCCCGTAAAAATCTTGATATTTAAGTTCGCCGTATCATCGTCCCCTATTGTGACCGTGATTTTGTCAATATACTGCGCCACAAATTCTGGCGTTATCATTCCCGTTGACGCATCTCGTACAGCTGCGTCAAGGCGAGTTTTCAGCTCGGCGATGTGCCTCTTGTATTCCTCTTTCGTGAACATCTGCTTTTCAAGCTCAGCGATGGCTTCGCCTGCTTCCTCGATCTCGCGGTCGCAGCCGTCGGTCATGGATTTGAAGTTCGCCGCCGTAACGGAACCGATTGTGACAAGCTCAAGGAGCTTGTTTTTCTTTTGCTCAGCGAGCTCGATGAT
>JAZNFI010000038.1:0-2654 GCA_045589075.1 Candidatus Flemingiibacterium sp. | reverse complement strand
GAATCGCTTCCCATTATTACTGCTACTTTTTTCATTTTGTTGAGTCCTTTCAAAACTAGATTTTATTGTGAATATTATACCACACGAGATGTTTCTTGTCAATACAGGATTAAAGCATTAAAGCGCTCATTCTGCGAGCCTCATTCCTGCAGCAAAGCTCCGCAAGTCGTTCGGCGCGCATATAAAGGGAAAACTGATCATAAGTTTTACCCGTAAGCCGTTCTCTTTGGGAAAGCTTAGACAACACAGCTATTTTCGACCTTCCCCGCATATCGGCAAGCACAGACCTGCCCACCTCGTTAGCACCGAGAACGGTGGTAAAGAGCGGCGGCGTTTCCACGTCCGACATTTTCACGGAAAGCATCATCGAAAGAAGCGCCCGACGAATTCGAGACGCCGAAAACCGCCGCTCCTTTGCGGCTTCAACGATTTGGGAAACGGTGGTATGAGTATCAGAAAGGCTTTGCAGCTTAAGTTCAATGCCGCCCGACACTTCCATGAAGCCGCCGAGGTGGGCAGCAGGTGTGGTGCGAAGCATAGCGATTATTGCGGTGTCAAGCCGCGACAAATCATAAATCCGCCCTGCCTCAAACTCTCGCTTCAAAACCGCCGCCGATTCGGGTGGCATATAGCCGTAAAAATTAGACTCGCCGCCGTAAATAGCACTCCTTATGGCAGTAGCCGAGCACATTTTACCAAGAGTGTCATCGTTGAAATTTCCGCCCTGCCGTTTAACAGTGACGGGGGTTATTTTTGACCCTACCGTGTCGAGGGCGTGGAGATATTCAAGGGCTAAAAGATTGTTTGAGCCGTCAAAAATATCAGTGTTACCGTACAAATCCGAGTAAGCCTTGGCGCGGAGAGCCGCCGTATTTTTGTCACGGTATTCTTCCCTGTTATTAGATAATTCCGTCGCATATTCTGCCGAAGCAAGCCGTTTTGCACATTCTGTAAGGCTATTTATATCCCCCGACTCGCTTCCGAAAGCAAGGCTGTCAACAACGCCTATTCCCTCTGCAATTCCAACGCCGCCGAGAGCAAAAAATTCAGCGCCCGAAAAGCTCCAGGGTGAGGGAAGCTCAAGAACAAGGTCGCATCCGCATAGGAGCGCCGCCTCTGCCCTTGCATATTTGTCGATTACGGCAACGTCGCCGCGCTCCACGAGACTGCCGCTCATAATAGCTATGACAGCAGATTCACCGCCTGATTTTAATGAATCTATTAAATGTTTATGCCCATTATGAAAGGGGTTGAACTCGGATATAACAGCATAAATTTTCATTTTAGTTATCTCCAAAGTAAATTTTTAATGATTTTAGGAAATAATTTCACACTACCTACTTGAATTTGCGAAAAAATTATGCTACAATATAGTGTATAGTTTTATTTTACCATAAACAATGAAAAAATGCAATATACGGAGGAAAAATCAATGAAAGTTTTAGTTGTCAACGCAGGAAGCTCCTCGCTTAAGTATCAGCTTTTCGATACCGCTACAAGCGACGTTATCGCAAAGGGTATATGCGAGAGAATCGGCATCGACGGTAAAATCACCCACAAAATGCCCGGACGTGACAGTTATGTGGCAGAGCTTGACATGCCCAATCACTCTGTTGCCACCAAGATCCTTGTAAACACCCTCATTTCCGAGGAATACGGATGCCTTAAGTCTATGAACGAGATCGAAGCAGTAGGTCACAGAGTCGTTCACGGCGGCGCTTACTTCTCCGAGTCTGTTCTCGTAACTGACGATGTTATTGAGAAGCTCAACAAGTGCATCGACCTCGCACCTCTCCATACCCCTGCTCACCTTATGGGTATTGAAGGTATAACAAACGAGCTTCCCGGTGTTCCCCAGGTTCTCGTATTCGACACTGCGTTCCATCAGACCATGCCGGACTACGCATGGATGTACCCCATCCCCTACGATCTCTACGAAAAGTACTCCATTCGCCGCTACGGTGCTCACGGCACCTCCCACCGCTTCGTTGCAGGGGAAATGTGCAAGATCCTCGGAAAGACCGAGGGCACGAGGATTGTAACCTGCCACATAGGTAACGGCTCCTCCATCTCTGCCGTTAAGGATGGCAAGGTTATCGACACTTCCATGGGCTTCACGCCCCTTGACGGTGTTGAAATGGGTACACGCTGCGGTTCTATCGACCCTGCAATCGTTACCTTTATTATGGAACACGAGGGATATACTCCCAGTGAGATGAGCGACTTCATGAACAAGAAGTGCGGCTTCCTCGGAGTATCCGGAATCTCCTCTGACAGCCGCGACATCGAGGCTGCTATCCTTGAGGGCAACAAGAGAGCCGAGCTTGCGGCTAATATCCTCGCTTACCAGGTAAAGAAGTACATCGGTATGTACGCTGCTGCAATGAACGGACTCGACGCCGTTGTATTCACCGCCGGTATGGGTGAGAATAACCCCGAGCTTCGTGAGCGCGCTTGTACTGCTATGGACTTCCTTGGCATCAAGATCGACAACGCGCTTAATGCCAAGACTCTCCGTCAGCCCAACAACGTTAAGCTTTCCACCGAGGACTCTAAGGTTCAGGTGTGGGTTCTTCCCACCAACGAAGAGCTTGTTATCGCATCCGACACAGAGAACATCGTCAAGGCTCTTTAATCGAATATACAAATCTCCC
>JAZNFI010000037.1:0-2378 GCA_045589075.1 Candidatus Flemingiibacterium sp. | reverse complement strand
TTGAGCTTTATCTTCACGATTTGCTTGCAGGCAGGACCCGGTACGTCAGTGGTGACAACGCGCACAATGCCTACGGTGCGATAGTTGAGGGAAAGGCGGTTTGCGAGGGATATGCTGAGGCTTTTCAGTATCTGCTTCAGCGCGCAGGAATCTGCTCCTTTATTATCACCGGCTCAAGCATAAATTCCCAAACAAATCAGCCCGAGGGACACGCCTGGTGCGCGGTAAAAATTGACGGCTCGTTTTATCACGTTGACCCTACGTGGAATGACCAGGGTGAAACAATATACTACGCATATTTTAACCTCTCGGATGAAAAGATAAAGGTTGATCATACCGTAGAAGAAACGCTATACCCCCTACCCGTGTGCAATTCTATGTCTAAAAACTACTTTGCCGTAAAGGGCGGAGCGTTCTCTGACGGTGAATACACGGTGGACAATATTGCCGCTTTGCTTAAGACGGGCAACCTTACGGCAAGAGTGTATATAAACGGCTCAACAGATGCATTTATTAGCTGGTTCGAACAGAATATTTCAAAGATAGCAGAAGGGTGCGGTACTACGGGCTCAATAAGATACGGCACTAAATATCTTGGAAACGAATGCATTATAAGCATTTTACCCGAGCACGTGCATACACTGACACTTGTTGCGGCAAAGGATGCAACCTGCACCGAGCGCGGAAATATCGCGCATTATATCTGCTCCTGCGGCAAGGTGTTTAACAACGAGAGCGCAACCAAGGAGCTTACTGATAAGGACATATATTATGATGCGTTGGGGCACAGATATATGGTTATGGTTGAGGATGAGGCGCATTGGCGCTCCGACGGAAACTGTCAGCAAGAGGGAAGCTATTGGTATAGCTGTGCTATATGTGATACTAACGCAAAGGACGATCCTGACGCACCTGATAAATATTTTTCATCGGGAATAAAGGGAAATCATGTTGTTTTTTACGAGCAGTTATCAACAGAGAACGAAAAGCATTTTTATCCCTGTACCGTTGATGGATGCACTTACAGGGAAAACGAGCAGTCCTGCCACGGCGGTGAGGCAAGCTGTGTTTTGCGTGCAAGGTGTGATAAATGCGGCAAGGAATACGGTGCGCTGACTCAGCACATATTCGACCTTACGGCATTTAAGCATAAGGATAAGGACGGACACGCGCACACCTGCACAAACGTGTACTGTAATGCGACCGATACTTTGCTTCCTCATACCCCGGGTGATGAGCCCACGGCAACCTCGGCACAGCTTTGCCTTGACTGCGGATATATAATCAAGCCCGCTATCTCACACACCGAGCACACTCCGCGCGATGAGTGGGAGTTTAACGACAGCGTGCACTGGAAGAGCTGCTCCGGCTGTGAGGATATGAAATTCTCCGAGGGAGAGCACCGTTTTGGAGGCTGTGAGGAAAAGTGCAAAGATTGTGATTTTAAGCGAATAAATCCGCACGTGCTCGGCGAGTGGCAAAGGAATGATACGGAGCACTTTCGCACCTGCTCCTGCGGCGAGGTAGAGGAGCGCGCCAAGCACACAGACGCAGACGGCAACAAAGCCTGCGACGCGTGTAACAAAATACTTGTTAAATCGGCATATGCAGATATTGAATACTTGCAGGGAATCAAGAATTTTCTTGAAAAGTCGGGCATTACAAAGCTTCTCGATCCGATAAAGGAAAGGCTGGACGATGCACTGCTGGGCATGGGATTTCCGCCAACGTCCGCGGCAACTCTGTCAGTAACGGTAATTATAGCCTGCGCGGCAGCAATTCTTGCAATTCTGCTTATGATAGCTTGGTTTGCACTCAAGATACACATTAAGCGCCGTCGCAGAAGGAAAAACAAGGACTAATAAACAACAATAAACAAAGAGGAAAGCAAGGCTTAAAACCAAGCTTTCCTCTTTTGATTTACCGCAAACGGCTTTAGATAAGAGCACCTGTAAATCCAATTATAAAACCAATGCAAAAAGAAACCACCCATGCAACAATAGCTGTTACACCGCAGGCTTTTGCTTTTTTTGGCGTTTTTTTGTATTGAATTGCCCAGTATATGAATCCAAACAATGGAAATAGTGCAGATACAATACAAAGGCCTACACTTACTTCGTCATCTTCGGGTTGTACTGCATTCAATGATTGATTAACGGCACACCCACAGCCTGGACAAACCACAGCTTCGTCAATAAGCTCTTTTCCGCATTTTGAACAATATTTCATAACAATCCTCCTTATAATATACCAAAACGGGATATTTGTATTATACCAAACTGGTATAATAAAGTCAAGAGTATTTATAAAAAAGGTGGAAATATGGAATTTAGGCTCAAAAAACTGCGAAAAGAGAGAAATATATCTCAGTTAAAGCT
>JAZNFI010000036.1:0-59647 GCA_045589075.1 Candidatus Flemingiibacterium sp. | reverse complement strand
TCCTGCTCGGCACGGCGACGCATAGCTACTTGGCGACGTTTCTTCCTGATTAACTGTGCACGGATAAACAGCACACCGTAAGCTGCTACGGCAAGGAATACAAGCATCAAAAGGATGAGAAGTATAAGGACGATAACGGGCATTCCTCTGCTTACATGCAGAGTCACGCTGTCGAGCCACAGACCGTATTCGCCTTGTACAGCCCCCGAATCGGGAACGGATACCCAAAGCTTGATTGTGTCAACGTCACCGCCGGTAAGCTTTGAGATTTCCTTAATATTGAATCTGACATCATGCCATTCGTTAGGAGTCAGCAGTTCTGTGCCTTCGCTTACTGCGGTCAATTCGCCGCTCTTTGCCAGGCGCAGAGTAAACATGGCATTTTCAACTTCCTCGGGAGCACTTATCATCACTCTTAATGTGATGTATCGCGCATCCTTGAAAACTGTATCTGAGGAAAATGTGTTTCCGATACCCTTGTAGGTGGTTGGAGTATCGGCGATACGGGCATAAAGCATAGTACTGTCGCTGTCAGCGGGTGCACGAAGCTCAACAAATTCAGCGCTGTCCGATGGATAGAAATTGCATAGGGAACCACCCTTGAGATCAAACAGAACACGGGTTTTGGTGCCCTTTTTGGTCTGATTTTCATCAACTGCCTCGGATACAAGCGTTATTCTGTCGGCAAACTGCTTGTAATTCACGTCATCGCCCATGACTATACTGTAAACCCCTGAACCCACAGTCTCTCTGATAAATGCGATGGATTCGGAGCCTGTCTCGGTATCAATGTTGGCGAATATATTATATATAGGCTTTTTTGCACCCGGCTCCCCGATTGTACCGTCCCTACAGGTGTAAAGCCCATAGAAGGCGTTTTCAACCGGATAATCTACCTGCCTTTTGTAGATAAACGCATCTATGTGGGGATTCATGGCGGCGGTGTAGTAGGCAAGGGCATAGGAGACAGCTTGAATATTCATGGACCTTTCATTGTTGGGGTCGCCTGATACTCCCCATTCGCCAATGATTATGCTGCGCGGCTCTCCGCCATAAAGCAATGAATCACGGCTCATATATTCAGTGAATGTGGATAAATTTTTCATTGTGATATAGGGAGTTTCAAAATCAGCTTTTGCGGCGGTATCGTTCCAGAACTCCGCCAGATCTATTGATGAGGAGTAAGGATTTATAGAGACACCCCAGGGAATATCACCTGAATTTTTTATTGCAAAGGCGAAAAGATCGAGGAAGTCTTTTGCGGGGAGGTTTGTCCCGGAAATGTCAACATGAGTGAAGTTGTTTCCGATAGAAAGATACACTCTGCCCTCGGAATAATTTGAACGCATGGCGGTATAAACCACCCTGAACGCTGTGACATAGGAATGTACATAATTAGCGAGATTTGTGCTGCCAACATTATTCCAGACTGTGTTATTGTTTGCCTCAAAGCCCAATATCATTGCGGGTACAAAACCGTAGGTGTGCGCCGGATCGGTATAGCGCGCGCAGATGTAATCCATAAATGCACGGAAAGTTTTCATCCCGTTTTCATTTCCGGTATTCAGCGCGAAGAGTGCCGCGTCGGGTGAAATGTCATCATAATATAGCTCAAGCACACTCTCATGTGCATTGGCTGTGGGCTTTGTAAGAATAATGTTGAAATATACGTTGATCCCCGCATGAGTGTAAATTTTTACCTTGTGGTCAAGCAGAGCTATTTTGCTCTTATTAAGGTAGTAGGTTTGACCGTTATAGTGGAATGACACGGCGGCATCTGTGTTTTCCCCGAGAAGATATTCGTTGACCGGTATATTTATCACTGTGTGGGACACGCCAAGCTGCTGCGCATCGGAGAATGTGCCTATTTGTATGCCCTTTATAGAGCTTTTTTCAGGGTAGGGTTCCGTATTCTTTGCTGCCAACTCGATGTTGTCGATATAGGCCGCCGGAGTGATAAGACTATATGCGCCCTCATCGGTTATCTCGGCGATGGCGAACTTTGAATAAAGTCTGTTAGAGTTGCCGTTAATGAACGAGAGCTTGAAGCTGGTCTTTGTGCCCACTTCAAAGGATTTAACCGGTTCCATTGACGAAATTTCAGATGTGGATTGGTATGGAAGGAATTCGAAAAGATAAAGAGTTTCGTTTTTATTTTCCTTGACGTAATCCTTTGTAAGATTGATTTCAAAAACAATGTCGGTTAGGGACTTATTGAGAGAGGCTGAGGCTATCTCATTTGTTGTTTCTTTTGCTGCAAGGGCTCCAACACCAAGCAGACAGCAAGCTATCAAAAGTGCAGAAACATAGCTTGCAGCAAGAATTATTTTTTTTGTTATCAGGTATTTTTTACCCATAATAGTACTCCGTTACATTCACTCCGCATGGGCAGAGGTTGATTCTATGTTATTATGATACCATACATTTATAGAAAAATCAATCTGTATTTGCAAATTAATTGTTATATGAATGTAATCTGTAAAGTCAGCAGATTCGGTATCGTAATTATAAACAAAGGGGCATATGAAATGCCCCAAAATTAAATCTTGTATAAAAAATCAGATGTCGTAATCCTCAACGACGTAGTCAATGGGCCTAAAGCAGTTTGAGAATGCCTGGTAGGTGTATTTTAAACGACGCACTGCCTTTGATATGTATATTCCGCCAAGCACACAAGCACTTGCCACGCATATCACACCGGAAGTCAGAAGCAGTATCTGAAGAGCCTTTTTCATTTTTAAAACCCATCCTTTCAAAAATCAGATAATTATTCGTCTCGAAGCAAATTTTTGTACTACTTTATTCAAATTGGAAACCATCACGTCACCTGTGATGCGAGGACTTTGAGGTGTACTTTTGTTCTGAGCTTCAATGGCTCTGTATACAGCCTCTGTGTCCTCGTAACCATCGTAAAGCACAGAACGCAGGATATGACGTGTGCGTTCATATCCGCCAGTCAGCATTTTCTCAATACCGTCACGTGTGAATACCACGGATTCGCGGAGTATTGTGTCAGAGGGAAATGTAATTTTTATAATCTTATTATCGAAATATGCGCTTTCAAAGCGATATGCGGTGTTGTCGAAATATATGCATATGAGGTAATCAAGGTTGTGACGCATAAGAGGGTGTACGGGAATGTTGTCGACCATCGCACCGTCAAAGTAAGGTATTCCCTCAATGCGCACGGCTCTGTTGTACACCGGCATCGCCACACTTGCCATTAGGTATCCGGGTATCAGTTGGCTTTTTACGGAAGAAAGGTTCTTGTATGTCACCGAGAATCCTGCTATATCGAGAAGAGCGGTGTAAAACGGTATTTTTGGAGTAGTGTCCTTATCGTACAGAGATTTTATGGTATCGCCAAGGAGATTGCTTTTTAGAATCTGACTTATCATCAGTTTGTCTGCATCAGGGCACAGTCCTCGCCATATTTCATAGGCTCGCTCCATTTTTTCGGCAGCATATGCGTATCCGTTCAGAACCCCCACAGAGGCGCAGCTTATGTATTTTATTTCGTGTCTTGGTATAAATTCTGAAATTGCTGTCAATGCACCCACCTGATATGCGCCCTTTGCCATACCGCCTGACAGAACGAGTCCTATATTCAACCACATCACACTCCCATTTCATATCGACAAATACATTATAACACAGGCGTTCCTTTTTTGCAAGTGAAACTTTGTCAAAGAAAGCCGAAAAAGCTATAAAAAACTTTTAAGTGAATTGCAGGATCTGTTTTTTCTTCAAAATTTAACAACCCCCTTGACCTTGGGGCGAAAATATTGTATAATGTAAACATGAGTATCATATTGAAGGAAAAAGGGGAAATATATATGAGCAAGCCTGCAAGAAATATACTGGTAACAGTTGCTGTAATAGTGGCGCTGTTTATACCCACATACATTGCACTCGGAAGCTTTGTAACCGCACAGTTCGCGCCTGTTGACGCAAAAAGCGTTACCGCTCTTGATGTGACGGACACAAAGGGAAATGTCTATAAAATTATAAAGGACCAGGGCGGTGCATCCGATATTGCCGGATTTATAAAGATAAACAACCATGCAATAGAGCAGCCTTCACTTCCCGAACAGCTTGAGGGAAGTGACTATTTTGAATTTAAGTATTACAGCTACGACAGAACGCAGATATATAAATACTACTTCTCCGAAAACACCGACGAGGCATATTTTGTGGATTCACACAACCGTGCGTATCTTATAAATTCAGATGACGCCGGTGCATTCCTCTCCACAAAATACGCACGCTGTCTTTACGATACGTCGGAGTATCCTTATCTCACCATTTCCGGCGAAACGCTTGCACCTACCTCAGGTGAATGGGTGTACAAGACATACAACGGAGACTACGTTGCCCTTGACGATATAAAGACGGGTGAAGCTACCGACGAGGTGCATATGATGAAAGGTGCATTTGCGCTTGGATTTGCCCACGAGCCCGACTTCTGCAATGTTACGATAATTGACGGCGGCACAGTGGTGTTCAGCGACAGCTATTCGAACATTGCCAACGCATCTCTTGAGGGCAAGACTATCGACGTGCTTGTCGACGCAAAATGGTACGAGAGTGACAGCGAATCCTGCTACGGCTCGGCGAGCTACAGCTTTAAGGCAAAGATACTCTATCCTGCGGTGTTCTATCTCGGAGAGACCGAAATCGAGCCGGGAGAGTTTGTTGTTATATCTGCAAAGAATGTGGACGACCCCTCTGCCATTACTTTTGCCAGTGAGCCGGACATAGGCTATACCCCCACTTTCTTTGCCGACGGAAATTATGCCCGTGCGCTTGTCCCCGTAAATATGGACTTTAAGGGCAGTGAGGTGAAGTTCACCTGTTCTTACGGCGAGGTAACACAGGAAATGACTCTTGATATTGCCGAAAAGACTTTTGGTTCCTCGACCCTCGATATAAGTGCCACAATCACAAGCCAGACCCGCACAGAGACCACTCTTAAAAACTTTAACACTACAATGGCACCCATTGTAGCACAGACAGAGTCCACTCCCCTTTGGGACGGTCTGTTCCTCGAGGGCCCGGAAAGCGGCGTCCTGCGTATAGGATACGGGCGTTACTGTACTATTACGGGCACGGGTGAGACCTATCGCCATCAGGGCGTTGATTACCTCTCAAGTGCAGGAAAGAGTGCTTATGCCGTCAACAACGGTAAGGTGGCTTATGTTGGCTACCTTGACCTCACGGGATATGTGGTTGTGGTTGACCACGGACTGGGACTGAAGAGCTGGTACTGCCACCTCGGTTCAACAGCTGTTGAGGTGGGTGATACGGTAAACAAGGGAGACGTTGTAGGATATGTGGGCTCCACCGGCTTTACCGCAACTACCACGCTTCATGTAGGACTTTCCGTTTACGATGTTCCCGTCTGCCCATACGACCTTTGGGAAGAAGGAATCCTAATGGCAAAATAAAATACAGCCGCAAGCCAATCTTGACTTGCGGCATATTTTTTCAGAGATTACCGGAAAAATCAGGGATAAAGCTTTCCTTTGCCGCACTCCTCTCCTGTATAAAACCATTCTTTATTCCAAGGAAAAGCGCATGGTCGATGAGCTTTTGGTATTCGTATGTGGTAGTTCTGCGGCAAAGCTCAGGAAAACGTCCGGTATCAAGAGCAGCTGTGGGGGTATATTGACTCATGAGGCTATAATAGATACTGTTGCCGTATTCTGAAAACAGATAGTCAAGAACCCGCTTTGACTCGGCAAGCTGCCCCGGCAGGAGCAGATGTCTCACAATTACGCCGCGTTTCATCATACTGTCGCTGTCAAACACTGCTTCGCCGATACGGTTTACCATGTTGGACAGAGAGGATTTTGCGTGTATCGGATAATCTGCGGCGTTTGAATACCATGCCGAAAGGTCTTCTGAAAGATACTTGAAATCAGGCATATAAATGTCTATTTGTCTGTAAATCAAGTCAAGAGTGTCGGAGAGCTCATAACCGCTTGTATTGTAAACAACCGGGACGGTAAGCCCGTTATTTTTTGCGAGGTCCACTGCCTTGGCAATCTGAAGTGCAAACATAGTCGGCGTCACAAGATTTATATTATGGACCCCTGCTTCTTGCAGTTTAAGAAATATTTCCGACAGTCTTATGGGAGTTACGGTTGTTCCGGTATTTCCGCCGCGCCTTGATATTGAGAAGTTTTGGCAGTACACACAGCCAAGGGGACATCCACAGAAAAATACCGTTCCCGACCCGTTTTTTCCCGATATACAGGGTTCTTCCCACATATGGGGAGCTGCTCTCGCAATTCTTATTTCATTTGACTGCCCACAGAAGCCAAGGGAGCTAACCCTGTCTACTGCACACCTTCGGGGACAAAGACAGCACAAACTCATTTTTTGTCACCCATGGGCGATTCAGCACCTTCGTAAAGAAATGCATTTACTGCGGCTATTTCGTCTTCATCCGTTATTATTCCCGGCTTATAAAGATCTGTGTACACATAGCAGGGAATGACCTCGCTGGTAACATCTGTAACCGTACCTTCAACTGATGTAAGCGTGAGGCGGTATACAATTGTCCGGTTTTCTTCGTTTCTTGAACCGCCGAAGCAGAAGTTCCCGAGGGAGTGGACAATGGTTTTTCCCTTATATTCCTCAATAGGCTGAAGCACATGAGGATGTCCGCCGATTACGGTGTCTATTCCGCCGTCTATCATGCGCCTTGCACCTGCCGCCTTCCACTCGTCCGGCACGTGAACCCGCTCTGTACCGCCGTGAAAGTATACTATTTTGTAATCAGCCTCGGTTTCAGCCATTTTGTCGATTATGATCCGTTCATAGCCATTGTACCAATATGTACAGCAATAAAGGGCTACCCTGAATCCATCCTTTTCAAGTATCAGCACACCGCTGTCGTCGCCGTAGAGAATACCTGCCTCGGAAAGGGCATTTCTTGTGTCCCTGTAGCCGGTATCACCGTAGTCCTGTGAATGATTGTTGGCAAGGGATACAATCTCAATGTTTCCCTCGGTAAGAATATCCGTGTTTTTTGTACTGGATTTATACCAATAGGCAGGGGAGTGATTTTTTGCCCGAGCTGCGGCATCCGGATCGTCGGTGAACACGTTTTCAAGGTTTGCCACCGTCCAGTCGTCATTTCCGAACAGTTCATCGAAGTTTTCAAAGAAGTAGGATGGATTCACCTCACGGGCAAGCTTGTTAAATGATCCGGCATATTCTCCGCCCCGGTCAGTGGCAAGCATACAGTCACCGACAAAGGACAGTGTGACGCTTACGGGTTCGGCAGGAGGCTCTGCCTGGGCATCAGACGGACTGCCAGGTAGATGCCTTTGTGCTTTTTCGGGGACAGGATCAACTGTTAATGTGTGAGATATTTCAAGCGGTGCCCGGAGTATGTAAAACGTTGCACAAGCCGCTGCAAGGGAAATAAGCATCATGACAGCGGATGCTATAATTATTGTTTTTTTCATAATTACCTCATACTTTTTGCAGTATGCATATTATAACATATGATTTACGAAATTGCAATAGCGGAGATGTATTAACAAGTGTATTGTTTCGGGCATATGCTGTACTGTCAAAGGAGGTACAGCATATGCCCGAAATATTTGAATATGACCGAGCACGGGCGGTTGCCTACGCAAGACGGTGGGCTTTTGACCGCAATCCGCTTTTTTTCGATTTCACGGGACGCGGCGGTAACTGCACAAACTTCATCTCACAATGTCTGCTTGCAGGATGCTGTCAGATGAACTACACCCCTGATTTCGGATGGTACTACATATCCAATAATGACCGTGCCGCCGCCTGGACGGGGGTTGAATTCTTCTACAACTTCATTACCGACAACGCATCGGGAGAGGGTGTCGGGGGAGGATTAGGACCATTTGGCAGGGAAATCAGAGGCGCGGAGCGATTGCTTCCCGGGGACGTGATACAGCTTGGCAGAAATGACGGAGACTACTACCACACCCTGCTTGTTGTAGGCTACAACCGGCGCACTTATCTCGTAGCAGCCCAGAGTGATGATGCTTACGGAAGACCGCTGTCAAGCTATAATTACAGCAGGGTGAGGTATATACGAATCGAAGGATACCGTTCAGACACCCGATTTGGACGAAACTGCTTTGAAGATCTTATTGAAGGCGTATCCCTGATTGGCGGATGAAGCGACGCGGTTCGATTGCAAATATTAATCCCCACCCTCCGTAACACCGGAGGGTGGGGATATTTACAATGGCGATGTTTGTGATTGTGATTATTCTACGGTAAATTCACTTGTGAATCTAACGCCGTTTACCTTGAAGGAAAGGAGATAGTCGCCAGCAAGGAGAGCGGAAACGGTGTCTGCCTCAAAGGCAAATATATCGCCGTCAACGGTGGAGAGGGTAAACTCACTGATGTCAACGGAGTCGTATTCCTCGTCCTCAGTGTCGTAGACCTTTAAAGATACAAGCTCGTAGCTGTCAGCCGCAGTAAGTGCGCCATCAGCGGTGACGGTAATCTTGCTGTCTGCATACTCTGCTGTGAAGCTTGCCTTGCCGAGAAGAATTACAGAGATAACCTTGCCGTCGTCAAGAATAAGCTCAACATTACCCATAAATGCGTCAGAAAGCTTGATGTCGGTAACAGTTTCGTCGCTGTTGAGTTTTGTTGCCTTGGTGCCGGCTGTTACGGTGTAAATCTCGCCGCCTACTGTAACGGTAGTGGAGGTGTAGCCCTGAAGCACGCCTGCGGTTACGTCAGCCTCGGTTGCAGAGATGTAGCCCTTCATGTCAGTAAGGTAGTTAGTACCTACAGTGAGGGAAGTGTGGGTGGAGAGCATGGTCTCAATCTTACCGGTCTTGTGGTCGAGAACGGTGTACTCGGTGTAAACCTTTCCGTCAACAAGCTCACGCCCTGCATTTGCGATAATCTTGACGCTGGTTGCGGAGGAGTCGATGCTTCCGAGGGAACCGTCGTCGATGATAAGTGTGCGGAGAGTCTCAACAGTGCCGATCTCATTGTCAAATATTGCGGTTACAGTTGCACCGTCGGCAATTTCGATGGTGGAGGTGTAAACACCCTTGGATGCAGTCCACTCGCCATCCTTCTTAACGAGGATAACGGTATTTTTGTCGGTTACAAACTTAATCTGACTCTCATTTGCGCCGGTGGAGGTCATGCTTTCAGCGCTGCCTGCTGCAATGGTGTAGTGAGAAGCCGCCTTTGTAACGGTGGTTCCATCTGCGGATTCAACAACGAAAGCAATCTCGTCGTGGTACTTGCTTGACTGTACAAACTTGTGGTCGCCGGATTCGATAACTCCGCCGTCGGTTGTAAGGGGAATAAGGGTGTAGATTCCGTCTCCGTCAACAGTGTAGCGGTATACGTCACCCTCTGTAACCGAGCGGTTTTCAACAAAGATGGTCTCAATCTTGCCGTCAATTACCGCTTCCATAACGTAACCGAAGTTGCCGTCAGTGAATACGGGAGTAGTACCGCTGTGTGCTACAAGGTACTTAGAAGAACCTGCTGCGGTAACTTCGGAGTCGGTTACAGCAAGAAGGAGCTCACCGTAGGTAACGATGTCAACCTTCTCGCCAACAGTAAGAAGCTCGTGGATAGATTCTGCACTGATGCCCATAGCCTCGCTTCCGAGGGTGTATTTGGTGCCGCCTATGGTAGCGGTTTTTCTTGTGAGTCTGGTGATCTTCTGATCCTTAATAACGGGAAGAACTGCCGCAATTTCAAGAATCTCGGATTCGCTGTTGTAGTGGTAGAGAACGTAGTCTCCGTCCTGCGCCTTGTGGGGGTTAATAACGGTAAGGTTATCTTCGTCTGCGCCGGGGGCAATGTTGTATTCGCCGTCGTCAATCTCAAGAACGTCGAACTCAAAAGGCTTTATAATAATGCGGTCTGCAACGGTGCTGTTTTTATCGTTGTAAATGAGGTGAGCATCATATGCGCCGAGAATCTCGTAAAGCTCGCGGTTAGAGGTGATCTGTATAAGCTCATCTCTGCCTGCAAATGCGTAAACAAGAAGCTCGTTTGCGTTGGTTGCAAGCTCATCGGAGAGTTCCTCAACTACCTGATACTTAACTCCGTTAATAAGTACATACTTGTACTCTTCCTCTTCAACCTCAATCTTGGAAAGGGGAACGCTCTTGCCGATCTCGGTGCAACCGAGAACGGAAATAAGCTTCGTCTTGTCGTCGCGCTTGTAAACTATTTTGTAGCTTCTGCCAAGGTGAGTATCAGACTCACCCTCAAGTCCCAGCTCCTCGTACTTTACAGTGATAAGACCGTCCTCTGTGTGTACGGTAACGTAGCCGTCCTTGGTAACGGTAGCCACACCTTCAAGTGCGTGAGTGTTGGTTGCTACGATAACACTTTCAGCGATCTCATATCCGAAAACGCGCTCTATAATAGTGGTGGAATCGTAGTAGGTCATTCCGTTAGGTGCTGTCCTTGGGATAAGGTACTCGGCTGTGATTGCATTGTAGAGAATTGCTGCAACCTCTGCACGGGTCAGCTCTTTTTCGTAGTCAAGAGACTCAAGCCCTGCATCAAGTCCTAACTTTATTGCAGTGTCGATGTATGTCCAGGGGTAGCCTGCGTTCATAGTGTCGGTGTCGTGACCAAGAGCACGTACCAGCATGGTCATTGCGTCCTGGAGCATAATGCCCTCGGTAGGCTCAAATGTGGTCGCTGATGTGCCAAGAATGTAGCCCGATGCATTTGCCCAGGAGATAGCACCGTGGTAGGTCTCATCGTAAAGGTCAGTAAACGCTGTAGTGTTTATCTTACCTGAATTGTCCTTGCCTATCATGAGTCTGAAGAGAAGCATAGCCATCTGCTCACGGGTGACGTCTTCGTCAGGTGAGAATTCGGTTTCGCTGGTGCCCTTTATAACTCCGATGTCGGAAAGGATCTCGATTTGCTCCGCGAAAGCATCGGTGGATGCAACGTCGTCGTATGACTTCGCGGATACGCCCGTCATCATTGCTGCGACTATCATGAGTGTCGCGAGTGAAGCGGACATGATTCTTTTGAAGTTTATCATTACTTCTTTCCTCCGTGTGTTGATTCACAGCAAGCGACATGCTTACCACGTCCTCGCCGCGTGACTATATGATAACACAGAGGTGGGGCGAAATCAAGATTTTTAGTGCATATGTAATAAAAATGTCAGCTAAATTCACGGTTTATATATAAAAAATGAATAATTTTCCAACTCGGGTGCCAGAACGCACAAATCAAGAAAAAATCTTCCCATGCATCCATACTGTGCAAGGGAAGATCAGAGATTTTATTAAAATAAGCTTACCTGGTGAGTGCAGATTTCACAGCACCGAATGCCGCATCTTTGGAAGCATCGTCAAGGATACAGTAAACGACGTAACTGCCCATAATTTCAATATCTGCGTTTTCCAGTTTGGGTTTTTCCTCGGGCATATACTCATCCATCCATATTTCAAGTCTCATTTCAAGATAATTACCAATGATGTTTTCAACATCGGAGACTGCCATGCCGTCAGGTGCTTTGAATATACCATATTCGTCAATATTGGCACCGCTTGCACGAATTTTCACGGTATAGTCGGCAAATGCGGAGGTGTCAATGCCCATCATGCCCTTAATATAGTCGTCGGGGACTTCTGTAAGCGTCTCGCTGAATCCCAGTGCCTCATCAACAGCAGCGCCAAGTTCGGAAACAGCTATGTCAGAGCTGTAGGTTGAATTTTCAACTCCGCAGGATGAGAGAATTGCAGAAAGGGCAATAATAATGGCAAGAATTGCGCCGGTAAACGATTTTTTCATATTTAATCATTCCTTTCAGAAGCTATTGTTTAGGATACCGAATATTACTCATAGGCATGGGTACGCAGATTATTAAGCTCTATGGTGAAGGATTCAGCGCAAAGATGCATACCGTCTCCGTTGTGATAGTTCTCGGGGAGCCAGCCTTCGGAGTCAGCGAGAGCAGAGTAAGTATCTATAAATTTTACGCCCGTCTCCGCTGCGACCTCTACTATCCAGCGGTTACCCTCGCGGATTTTTTCATTGTTGATGGATTCGAGCTTTTTGTATGTTCTTGCCACGGGAAACATTGACTGACATATTATCTTTGTGTCGGGACTTGCTTCCTTAACACTTTCAATAATCTTTTTATATTCCGACTTAAAGTAATCTTCAGACATAAATGAAATACCGTTGACACCGAGGGTTATAACAAGATACTCAGGTTTCTTTTGAAGGACAGCCTCTTTAATGGTAATCGGATCGCCCGTCTCGGGATAAAGCACAGTTGCAAAGGATGCATTTGTCAGGGTCAGAGTGCCGCTTTTCGGTGTCCATACCTGTAGGGTTTCTTTTCCCCCTTCAAGCATTTCGTAAAAGCGCAGCCCGTAGGTTGTGGAGTCGCCAAGAAATGTAAGCTTGTCGATATATTCCTTGCCTGCATCCTTTGTCACGGTAAGAACTGTGTCGGGGTACTCACTAAGAAAAGCGGAAAGCTCCTCCGGAATGTTGTTTGAGGGCGGGGTGACAGACTCTTGGGAGTCTTTGCCGGGAATCGGGGCGAGAGGAGCGGTTTCTAAAGTTTCGGTGGACTGTGTGTCACTTATGGTGTCGGGGGCTTTAATGAGCGTTGAAGTATCTGTAACTGAGGGTGAGCCGATAATCGCAGCCGGGTTTGACGTCTCGGGTATGCCGGCAACATAAGATGAGTCGACAGGCTCGGAAAGATCATTTTCATGAGCGCTTTCCCCTGCTTCTTGGGGCGGAAAATCGACATCAACGACATCGTTTTTCGATAGTACGGTTGAAACAGTAATGAGTACGATAAAAATGACGAGAATTACGAATATAAACAGGGCTGTTATCTTGTAAACAGAGCATTCACAGCTTGTTTTTTTATCCATGTTCAACTCCTTATTTGCTGCTGTCACCCTTGAAGGCAGGCGAATATTCGGTTTTGTCATTGGTTCTGCGGGCATTAATCAAGTATGCCGCAAGAGCAATAAGCCCGATAAAGACGTAAAGCACAAGAAATATTCCAACACGGGCAATAATCCGGGTGGTATCCGTGTAGACTCCAGGGATGACTATGAATACAAGCGTCCACGCAAGAAGCGTTCCAACAAAGTGAAGCAATGTGCGAAGCGTGAGAGACATCCGAAGACGCCACACGAGATTCAGCGCGGACATAAAGAGACAGGTGAGAAAAATGAGTGCCGTGCTTCCGAGACTTAAAAACATTTTTATGCTTCCGCCGTCGGTGGGTGCGGTAAGAGAAAATATTTCTGCTATGGTGAGTATTACAAATTCTGCTGCCGTAAAATATACACAAGCGGAGCACAGCGTTTTTTTGATTTCATTAAGGATCTTCATTATCGGTTCCTCTTTTTAATTTTGATGGTACATACATAATAACATGATAACATGAGTTTGCGTTTTTTTCAACCTCAAGATAAAAATATTTATAAAACCGTAAAGCTTTCATAACATTTTGGGTAATTTTTGTAAACTTGGGACGTATCAAATAAAAAACAGTAAAAAGTTATGTATTTGAGAAGGGAAATTTGCGTTTAATGATTGACTTTTGCACTTGGAAATTGTATAATAAATATATATACTCCTAATATATAACTATTATACCTAATCGGTATTTCTTAAAAACACTCGCAACAAGAAAAGAGGTCACCTTATGGATGAGATCATTAAACAGCCGATAACCCGTTCCTCGGCACGTGAGTACGTTTTCGCTCTGCTTTTCGCGAAATCCTTTGTGCCCGATGAGCCTGCAGATGAGTTCTATAAAGGGGAGCTCGAAAACGCAAAAATAGAATTTGGGGATCAGATAGAATATGTGTACAACGTGTTTTTCGGTGTAGAGGACAGGCTTCAGGAAATTGACAGCTATATTTCCGAAGCCGCAAACGGCTGGAATCTTTCGCGTCTTGCAAAGACAACACTTGCCATTATGCGCCTTTCAGTGTACGAAATGCTTGCTGTTCATGATGTACCGAAGAGAGTGTCTCTTAACGAGGCTGTAGAGCTTGCGAAAAAGTATGACGACGACAATGCTCCCGCGTATATAAACGGCGTGCTTAACTCCATATCCAAGCAGTTGCCGGACCGTGAGTGCGACGCCGACAAATGAAGCGATTTTACATCGGTATTGATACCTCAAACTACACCACCTCCTGCGCCCTTTACGAAGCCTGTGAGGGTAAGTTTTATTCGAACGTCAAATGCCTTCTCGAGGTAAAGCCGGGCGAGCGGGGATTAAGACAAAGCGACGCGGTATTCGCTCATGTAAAAAACCTCCCCGTGGTAACAGGCGAGGCGCTTTGTGATATGGATTCTGAAAACCTTTTGGCTATTGGTGTATCTGTGTCGCCGAGAGATGCAGAGGGGTCGTATATGCCCTGTTTTCTTGCGGGTGAGGCGGCTGCATCAACCCTTGCAAATGCTGTTAAAAAGCCTCTCCACCGTTTTTCCCATCAATCGGGACACATTATTGCGGCGATATATTCAAGCGGGTCCCGCGACCTTTTAATAAATCCGCACATAGCATTCCATGTTTCGGGCGGTACTACTGAGCTGCTGATGGTAACTCCTGATAATACGGGCTTCCGTATAGAAAAACTGGGCGGAACTCTGGACATCAGTGCCGGACAGGCAGTGGACAGAGTAGGCGTTATGATGGGACTGAGTTTTCCCTGCGGGCCGGAGCTTGAAATGCTCGCTGCCCGAAATACCGAGCCGCTCCCAAAGCCGAAGCTTTCGGTTAAGGGATGTGAATGCAATTTGTCAGGGCTTGAGAATATGGCGAAAAAGCTTATAGCAGAGGGCAGATGCGCCGAATATACGGCAGCATTTGTGCTTGACTTTATAGGGCGAACCCTTGTAGAGCTTACGAAAAACGCCCTTGGAGACAGAAGCTTGCCTGTTGTGTACGCGGGCGGAGTAATGTCCAACGCCCGTATTAAGAGTGAGTTAAAAAAACACGGCTTCGATGCAAGATTTGCTTCTCCGGAGTTTTCGAGTGACAACGCCGCCGGTACGGCACTTCTGTGTGCTGCTGCGGAGGAAGGATGGGGCTTTTGGCACAACAAATAAAAAGTACAGAAGAAGTTCTTTCTGCTTTGAATGCTGCCAGGGAGGCATCGGGAGCAAACCGTGCCGTTATGACCGTAGCACAGCTCAACGCCTATATTAAGCAGATTATTGACTCAGACAAACTTCTTATTAACGTCTGCATTAAGGGTGAAATATCCAACTTCACCAACCACTATAAGACGGGGCACTTTTACTTTTCTTTGAAGGACCCTGATTCTCTCATAAATGCGGTAATGTTTAAGGGTGCCGTCTCAAGGTTGAAATTTATGCCGGAGAACGGCATGAAGGTCATAGTAAGAGGAAGGGTGTCCGCGTATGTAAAGAGCGGTCAGTATCAGATATACGCCGAGGAAATGGAGCCGGATGGTGTGGGTAGCCTTTATATCGCCTACGAGCAGCTCAAGCGTAAGCTTGAGGCCGAAGGCTTATTCTCTCCTGCGAGAAAGCGTCCCATTCCAAAGATACCTGCAAAGGTGGGTATTGTTACTTCACCCACGGGCGCCGCGGTCAGAGATATGATAAATATAACCAGGCGCCGCTTTCCCTATGCAGAACTCATTATATATCCGTCCCTCGTACAGGGTGCGGATGCCGCGCCCCAGCTTATTTCCGGCGTGAATTATTTCAACGCCGAAAAGAGCGTTGATGTGATAATTATCGGACGGGGCGGCGGTTCCATTGAGGATTTGTGGGCATTTAACGACGAGCTGCTTGCAAGGACGGTTGCGACAAGCCCGATTCCTGTTATATCAGCTGTCGGACACGAAACTGACTTTACAATATGCGACTTTGCGGCGGATATGCGGGCTCCTACCCCGTCTGCAGCGGCAGAGATAGCCGTTCCCGATACGGCTGAGCTTAAGCGTAAGGTTAACAACGTGATTTCCCACATGGAGCTTTCCCTATCAAAATCAGTGTCAGAAAAACGCCGTGAGTTGTCCCGACTCAAAGAAAGCCGCTCCATGGTCTCACCCAAGAATTTTATAGATGACAGGCGTATGGCGGTTTTGGCTCTAGATTCAAGGCTTACACAGGACATGAAATTATTACTGACGGTAAAAAGAGGAGACTTCACCAAGCTTACAGCCTCACTCGAAGTGCTTAATCCCATGTCAGTAATATCGAGAGGATATTCGGCGGTGTTCGGTGAGGACGGGAAGCTTATAAAAAGCATAAAACAGATAAATCCGGGCGACAGCTTTACCTTCCGCACCACAGACGGTGCAGTAAAGGGACGGGCAGAAGAGGTTACGCCCAAATTGAATTGATATAAACGCGAAGTAATACAATGGGAGAAGTTATGAAACAGAAAGATATGAAATTCGAAGAGGCTCTTGCCCGTCTTGAGCAGATAGTCAAGGCGCTTGACAGCGGTTCGGCTCCGCTTGACGAATCGTTGGCACTTTTCGAGGAGGGCGTTCACCTGGTGAAGCTGTGCTCAGAAAAGCTTGATTCTGCGGAACAGAAGGTAAAGATACTTGTAAAGGGCGAGAACGGCGAAGCAGAGCTTCGCGACTTTGCACCGATGCAGGAGGAAACAGCAAAATGAGCCAAATAAATATTGACGAGGTGCTTGCATCCTGTGCCACACTTACAGAAGCCGCACTGGGGCATTTTATACCTCCGTCCGATGCAAAGCATAGCATCATACATGATGCTATGCGGTACAGTCTTATGGCGGGGGGCAAAAGACTGCGTCCGTTCCTCACATTTGAGTTTGCCTGCCTTGCAGCGAAGGAATCCGGGATGGATCCCGACGAGGCTATGACTCAGGCGATTCCCTTTGCCTGCGCTGTTGAGATGGTTCACACCTATTCGCTTATCCATGATGACCTTCCCTGTATGGACAATGACGATCTTCGTCGGGGAAAGCCAACGAGTCATAAGGTTTACGGAGAGGCAAACGCACTTCTCGCCGGCGACGGACTTCTGACCCGTGCTTTTGGGGTTGCCGCTATGTCAAATACCTCTCCTAATGTGACGGTACAGGCAATAACCCTGCTTTCCGACTGTGCAGGCGCTGACGGCATGATAGGCGGTCAGGTGCTTGATCTTATAGGTGAGAATGAAAGCTATTCTCTTGACACCCTTGAAAACGTGCAGTCGCTTAAAACGGGCGAGCTTATCAGGTGTGCGGCACTTCTTGGCTGTCTCGCCGGGGGTGCATCGGGTGAGCTTATGGCGGCAGCCGAGCGTTATGCTATGGGAATCGGACGAGCTTTTCAGGTCATTGACGATGTACTTGATGCTGTTGGTGACGTGAGCGTATTCGGAAAGCCTATCGGAAGTGACAAGGAGAGCGGTAAGACTACGTTCCTTTCTCATATGACTGTAGATAAGGCGAAGGAGTATGCAAAGTTTTTAACAGAAGACGCGAAGGGACAGATTGCCGATTATGAAGGCTCTGGGGTGCTCCTTGCGCTTGCAGATTGGCTGCTTTTCAGAAACAAATAACTTTTGAGGATACAAAATGAATAATTTTTTTGAACTTGTGAAGGGCTTTTTCACAAATTACATTCTGGTATGTGCTTTTATAGGTTGGTTTGGCGCGCAGTTTATAAAATGCGTGCGCTATGTCGTTAAAAACAGAAAGTTCAGCTTTTCTGTACTTGTGTCATCGGGCGGTATGCCAAGCTCACATTCTGCGACTGTATGCGCGATGGTTGCCGCTGCTGCTAAATTGGAGGGAACGCGCTCGACAATGTTCGCGGTTGCATTTATTCTGGCGTTTATAGTTATGTATGATGCCGCAGGCGTGAGACGTGCTGCAGGTGAGCAGGCGAAGGTGCTTAACAGAATAGTTGAAGACATCCAGAATGGTGATACAAAGTATATTGATAAACGGCTTAAGGAGTTAATTGGCCATACGCCCCTTCAGGTCTTAATGGGTGCGCTTTTTGGCACCGTCATACCCATTATCATTCCTGTGTTCTGATATGCGTGCAGATAAACTTTTACATTTAAGGGGGCTTGCCAGAAGCCGTGAGGCGGCGCAGCAGATGATTCGTGGAGGAGCTGTTTTGGCTGACGGTAAAGCTGTCACCAAGCCATCGCTTGAAATTTCGGAGGATGCTTGTTTGCAGATAGTGGGGGAAGTACTCCCCTTTGTGAGCCGCGGCGGACTTAAGCTTGAGAGGGCACTTGATGCTTTTAACCTTGACGTTTCGGGGCTTGACTGCGTTGACATCGGCGCGTCTACGGGTGGGTTTACCGATTGTCTTCTGAAAAACGGAGCCGCTTCAGTACGGGCGCTTGATGTGGGCAGAGCTCAGCTTGATAAGTCTCTTGAAGCTGACCCAAGGGTTAAGTCCTTTGAGGGTATCAATGCAAGATACGTTCTTCCGCAGGATATAGGCGGAAAATGCGAACTTGCGGTGTGTGATGTTTCGTTTATTTCTCTTACTCTCATTCTCGGTGCTGTAAGAGGGCTTGTTGAAGACGGAGGTCGCTTTGTTTGTCTTATAAAGCCTCAATTTGAGGCGGGACGGGGGAATATTGGGAAAGGCGGCATTGTCAGGGACAGAAATGTTCATACGAATGTTATAAAAAAGATTTTCACGGCGGCAGAGGATGTTGGATTTTACCCCGCGGCTCTTTGTGCTTCACCCATACCTGGCGGTGACGGGAATCGTGAATACCTTGCTCTTTTTGAGTCGAAGGACAAGGTTGACGTCCCCACCGACGCAGAAATCAAAAGAATAGTATTTGACAGTTAATCGAACAAAGAGGTAATTGTTTTATGAAAACCATCGGAATTTTCCCGAATATCGAGAATGATAGGGATCTGCTTGGCACTATGAGGGTCATTAATATCCTTTCGGGAAGGGCGGAGTTGCTTGTTTGTGACAGCCTGTACGAGAAGCTTATGCCTTCTCTTGGGAATACTGCAGCAGTTGGTGTCAGGGCAGTATCGGAGAACGAACTGTTTTCACAGCCCGAGATACTTATAGTTCTTGGCGGCGATGGAACCATATTAAGAGCGGCTCGCAGATGCAAATCTAACGATATTTGTATTCTCGGAATAAATCTCGGACATATCGGATACATGACAGAGCTGGAGCTTAACGAGCTTGCCGGACTTGAAAAGCTGTTTACAGAGGATTATTCCGTGGAGAACCGTATGCTTATTGAGGTTGTTGTGGATGACGAGCGATTATTCGCACTCAATGAGGCGGTTATAGGCGGTGCATCAATTTTTCGTATGGTGGAGTTGGAGCTCTACTGTGACGGAAATCTTGTGAACAAATATCGGGCAGACGGACTTATAGCTTCCACACCCACCGGTTCAACTGCTTATTCAATGTCGGCGGGTGGGGCTGTTGTAGACCCCAGAATGGAAGCAGTCATCGTGACACCTATCTGCTCTCATTCATTGAACGCCACACCGCTTATATTTTCGGCTGGTTCACGTCTTTGTATCAAAAATGTGACATTAAGAGAGGATGAGCTTTACTTAAGTGTGGACGGTGGTGAGATGCGACGGCTTCCATATGGCAGAGAGGTAATTATTGAACGTTCCGATGAAACAATCAAGTTTATAAGGCTGAAGGATGGCGGATTTTACGAAGTACTTAACAAAAAAATGGCGGACAAATAATATTATGGATGCCATACACATAATAACGAAATGAGGTACACATGAAATACAGTCGACATGAAGAGATAGTTTCACTTATAGGCGAGAATCTTATAGAGACCCAGGAGGAGCTTTCAGAGTGCCTGCGTGAGCGTGGATTCATGGTAACACAGGCTACCATTTCCCGTGATATAAGAGAGCTCAAGCTTATAAAAATTGCAGGAGCAGGCGGCAAATATTATTATTCTCTCCCTAAATCCGAGGAGGGCGTAATATCGGACAAATTTAAGAATCTTCTTATTGGAGCTGTTGAGGTTATCGACCGAGCAAACAATATAGCGGTGGTAAAAACAATTGCCGGCATGGCACAGGGCGCGGCTGCCTCCATCGATTCAATGGGACGTCGGGACATCGTGGGAAGCGTTGCGGGTGATGATACCGTTATTATCGTTATGCGCTCCAACGAAGCTGCACAGTCCCTTTGCGAAGAACTTAAAAAAATAGTGGGAAAGAAATAAACAAGGAATAAGCAATTAAAGGAGGTGGGCGCGCTGCTCATATCACTCCATATTGAAAATATTGCCGTAATAAAGTCAGCAGATATAGATTTTGAGAGTGGTTTTTGTGTGCTGACAGGCGAGACGGGTGCAGGTAAGTCAATGATAATTGACAGCATCAACCTTATATGCGGTGCAAAGCAGTCGAAAGAGCTTATAAGAAGCGGCGAGGAGTCTGCAGAGGTTTCCGCTGTATTCGGAGAACTTCCCGAATATACGGTGTCGGCTCTTTCGGCGCTCGGCTTTGACGTTTGTGAAGACGGACTTTTTATGGTGTCACGAAGCCTTACGTCAGGCGGGAAATCGACTGTGAGGATAAACGGCAGGGCTGTTCCGTTGACGCTCGCGAGAGATGTGATGAAGAATCTTATCGGAATACACGGTCAGCATGATAATATGGCTTTGCTTGACCCGGATAATCACATACTGTACCTTGATGAATTTGCCGGGCTGTCGGACGAGCTTGCTTCCTACAGGCAATTATACGAAAAGTACCGCGAGCTTAACCGTTCCATATCGGAACTAACCAAAAACGAACGTGAAAAGGCGCAGAGGATAGAATTTCTCAAATATCAGATAAACGAAATATCGGCACTAAAGCTGAAACCCGATGAAGAAGAAAAGCTTCTTGCCCGGCGCAGAAAACTTCAGAATGCTGAAAAAATAATGCAGCTTTCCGAGGGGATATATTCCCTTATTTACAGAAATGAAAAGGGAACGTCAGCCACGGACAAGATAAATAAGGCATCAAGAGCACTTGAGGCACTTGCGCCTGTCATGCCTGATGTGGATTCCCTTATATCGCGGCTTGACAGCGTTTTATCGGAGCTTGAAGATGTGGCGCTTACTGTTGACGCACTCCGGGATTCCGACACAGATGACCCTACCGCAGAGCTTGACAGAGTTGAAACAAGACTGGATTCAATATCGAAAATACAACGCAAATACGGGGATACGGTTCCCGAGGTTCTTGCTTTTCTTGAGAAGGCGCAGGATGAGCTTGAGGCTGCTGTCACGTCGGAAGACAGACTGTACGAGCTAAAAGCACAGCTTGACGAGCTTATGCCGAGGCTTGAAAAAAGTGCTGAAACGCTTACGAAAAAACGTCGAGAGGCAGCAAAACGGCTTGAAGAACGCATCGTTTCCGAGCTGTCGTATCTTGATATGGCAGGCGTCAGCTTCAAGGTTGGATTTGGTGAATCAGGTGTTGCGGAATACGCAAGGCGCGGCGTTGATAATGTGGAATTACTTATTTCAACAAACAAGGGAGAGCCTGAGAAGCCTCTCGCAAAAATAGCATCAGGCGGTGAGCTTTCAAGAATAATGCTTGCAATAAAAAGCGTGCTTTCCGAGACAGGTGCACCTGCATCGCTTATTTTTGACGAGGTAGATACGGGCGTATCGGGAAAAACTGCCGAAAAGATAGGAATAAAGCTCCGTGATCTTGCTGCATCCGGTGGAGGTCAGGTGCTGTGTGTTACACATTCGGCGCAGATAGCATCACGGGCGGACAATCACTATCTTATTGCAAAATCCGAGTCGGGAGGCAGGGTATCAACCTCTGTAACGCCCCTTGATTTTGAAGGCAGGGTAAATGAGGTGGCGCGAATTATGGGCGGCATCAATATTACCGACAAGCTTGTGGAAACAGCAAGAGAAATGATAATGTCGAGAACATATTAATAAAAACAATTACTTAACCGTAAGGAGAAACAGAAAATGCAGATTTACGAAGAACTTGTTGAGCGCGGACTTATAGCACAGGTGACAAACGAGGAGCACATCCGTGACATGATAAACAACGGAAAAGCCACATTCTATATAGGCTTTGACTGTACCGCGGATTCGCTTACCGCCGGGCATTTTATGGCACTCACTCTTATGAAGCGTCTCCAGATGGCAGGAAACAAGCCTATCGCCCTTATCGGAGGGGGAACTACCATGATCGGTGATCCCTCGGGAAGAACTGACATGAGAAAGATGCTCACTAAAGAGGATATAGATCACAACGCTGAATGCTTTAAGCGTCAGATGGAGAAATTCATAGAGTTTGGCGAGGACAAGGCTATTATGGTCAACAACGCCGATTGGTTGCTTGACCTCAACTACGTTGACCTTCTTAGAGAGGTGGGAGCTTGCTTCTCCGTTAACAACATGCTTCGTGCCGAGTGCTACAAGCAGAGAATGGAAAAGGGACTTTCTTTCCTTGAATTCAACTATATGATAATGCAGTCCTACGACTTCTACTATATGTACAAGAAGTACGGCTGTAATATGGAATTCGGCGGAGACGATCAGTGGTCCAATATGCTTGGCGGTACCGAGCTTATCAGAAAGAAGCTTGGTAAGGATGCTCATGCAATGACCATAACTCTCCTCACCGATTCAAACGGCAAGAAGATGGGCAAAACGGCAGGCAACGCCGTATGGCTTGACCCCAACAAGACCTCCCCCTTCGATTTCTTCCAGTATTGGAGAAACGTAGCAGACGCTGATGTGCTTAAATGCATCCGTATGCTCACATTCCTGCCTATGGATCAGATCCGGGAGATGAACTCCTGGGAGGGTGCACAGCTTAACAAGGCTAAAGAGATACTTGCGTACGAGCTCACAAATATGGTTCACGGCAAGGAAGAGGCTGACAAGGCACTTGAAGCGGCACGCGCAGTATTCTCCGGCGGTGGTTCCAGCGAAAATATGCCTACCACAGAGGTGGAAGCTGTTGATGCTACAGTTGTTGACCTTCTTGTGGCAGGAAAGCTCGCTCCATCAAAGGGCGAGGCAAAGCGCCTTATACAGCAGGGCGGTATTGCTGTTGATGACGTTAAGGTTGAGCGTTTTGATGCTGTTGTTGCGGCGGAAAAGCTTAAGGACGGCGTTATCATTAAAAAAGGTAAAAAAGTATTCCACAAATTTATTGCACGATGAAGCGCTATACCACCTTGCTTTTCGATGCAGACAGAACTCTGTTTGACTTTGACGCCGCAGAGAGGGATGCGTTCGGAATAGTAATGGATAAGTTCGGCATACAATATACCGATGCGGATTTTGAACATTACGTGGCAGTGAATAACGCTCTGTGGGAACAGCTTGGAAAAGGCGAAATAACCAAGAAATATTTGCAGGACAACCGCTTTGGAATATTTTTTGATTCTGTTGGGCGCAGGGTGAACGTATCAAGCTCCGTGCTCAATACCGAATACGTTGACGAGCTTGCCAACGTGTCAAAGCTTTTCCGCGGTGCTCTGTCACTTTGCCGCAAGCTTTCTGAACATTACGATATGTATATTGTCACAAACGGCGTTTCACATACTCAGAAGAAACGATTTTATCTCTCGCCCATACACAGTTATTTCAAGGATATATTTGTGTCGGAAGATGCCGATGCGGCGAAGCCCAAGGCTGAATATTTCGATTATGTTTTCGCGCATATCGGAGAAAATAAGCGCGCGGCATCGGTCATTATCGGTGATTCGCTGTCTCACGACATCCTTGGCGGAAACAACTATGGCATTGATACTATATGGTATAACCCTAAAAACACTGAAAACACTACGGGCATAATTCCAACAAAAACGGTGAAGGACTACGCCGAATTACTTGAGCTGTTACTCTGAAGGAGAGCATATGAACTATACTCGTGCTGTGACGCACTTATCGGCTGCTAAAATTGAATATAGCGAAAACATACCGCTTGCTCCCTACACCAGCTTTCGCATAGGAGGTCCGGCGAAGCTCGTAGTATTTCCAAAGCGTACTAACGAGGCTGTAGAAACTTTTGATATTCTTAAAGCTGAAAATATCCCCGTTACAGTTCTCGGAAACGGAACCAATGTGCTTGTATCCGATGAGGGATATAACGGTGCGGCGGTCATATTATCGGAAATGCGTAAGTGTACCGTAGAAGGAGAATATATTACCGCAGAAACTGGCGTATCTGTAACTCACGCAGCTTCAGTGGCGGCAAAAAATTCTCTTTCCGGTCTTGAATTTGCTTACGGAATCCCGGGAAGTGTAGGTGGCGGCATTTATATGAATGCGGGTGCTTACGGTGGTGAAATGTCGCAGGTTGTGGTAGAAAGTCGTTATTACGACCTTGACACTGGCGAGTATGGAGCTGTTCAGGGATCAGCGCACGAGTTTGCATACCGTCACAGCGTATATATGGACAGCAGGAAGGTTATTCTTTCGGCGAAAATGAAGCTGTCATACGGCGATAAATCCGAAATAGAAGCCGCAATGGCAGATTATATGTCACGCAGACGCAAAAAACAGCCTCTTGAACTGCCGAGTGCAGGAAGCACCTTTAAAAGAGGAAACGGATTTATTACTGCCCAGAAGATTGACGAGGCAGGTCTGAAAGGCAGACGTGTGGGCGGAGCGGAAGTATCGGAGAAGCACGCAGGATTTATTGTAAATCGTGGCGGTGCTACGGCAAAAGATGTACTTTCGCTTATAGAGATTGTAAAAGACGAGATAAAAAAGCAGTTCGGACTCGATATAGAGTGCGAGGTCAGATATATAAAGTGAGGTCATAATGTCATTCGCACATGAAACAAAATCCGGACTTGCGTCGGCGTCGGAGACAATAAAGCGCGATTGCTGTCGCCGATCACTGATTTACGGGATATTATACAGTGCAGGACTTTTTTCGTACACCAGAATAAAACTTATCACCGCCTGCGTTCCCCTTGCGGAGTTGACGGTTAAACGGCTTCGTGAGCTTTACTCGGTGGAAGCAAGTATGTATATTACGGAAAAGAAAAGCGGGGACGCTGACGAGAGACGGAGCTGTAAAATAACTATATCACCCTATCGCGAGCTTGAACGTCTTTTTCGTGGCTTTCGCTATACGGACGATGACGATGAGTCGAGAGTTATTGAAGAAGTTTTTAAATGTCCGCAATGTACACAGGCGTTTATTCGAGGAATGTTCATGTCTTCCGGCACAGTTACCGATCCTGTCAAGAGTTATCACCTTGAGATAAGCTTTACCTCCGAGGCTTTTGCCGCAGGAGCAGCGCACATACTTACAGGTGTGGGGCTTGAGCCAAAGCATATGACTCGCAAAAACGAGTATGTTGTGTATTACAAGGACAGCGCAAGCATTGAAAATTTTTTGGCTTATGTTGGTGCTACAAACGCTGCCTTTACCGTTATGAATACAAAAATAGAAAAGGAGCTTCGCTCCGATGCCAATCGTCTTGCTAACAGCGAGCTTGCCAACATTGGCAAGACCGTTGCCGCGGCAGGCGATCAGATAGCCGCCATAAAGTCGCTGGAGGCGAGTGGGAAAATAGAAATCCTTCCGGAGGAATTAAAGGCAACTGCACGTCTGCGTCTTGACAATCCGGATGCAACGCTGTCGCAGCTTGCCGCCCTGCACCAGCCCCCCATAACAAAATCGGGAGTCAATCACAGGTTAAAGAAAATACTTGAGAGTGCAAGAGACAGAGTGAAAGAGTAACTGTGTTTTTTGCAGAATAAAGAGGACTTAAAAATGGATTTTGTACACCTTCACCTTCACAGCGAATACAGCTTGCTTGACGGTGCTTGCCGCATATCAGAAATACCGAAGCGCGCCAAGGAATGTGGTCACAGCGCAGTCGCACTCACCGACCACGGCGTTATGTTTGGCGCGGTGGCTTTCTATAATGCCTGTAAAAAAGAAGGTGTCAAGCCGATAATCGGGTGCGAGGTCTATCTTTCAAAGCGTACTCGCTTTGACCGCGACTACAGCGAGGACAGCGGCAGCAATCATCTTGTTTTATTATGTAAAAATGAAATTGGATATAAAAATCTTATTAAGCTTGTGACTGCATCATTTACCGAGGGGTTTTATCAGAAGCCAAGGATCGATATGGAGCTATTGAACGCGCACCATGAAGGTCTCATCGCGCTTTCTGCATGTCTTGCGGGATACATCCCGAGAGCTATTGCTGTGGGTGATTATGATTCGGCGCGCTGCCATGCTCAAAAGATGAAAGAGATATTCGGTGATGACTACTATCTTGAACTTCAGGATCACGGCATAGAGGAGCAAAAAACGGTAAATGCCGGAATCATCAAGCTTTCAAGGGAAATGGGGATTCCTCTGGTTGCCACAAATGATGCACATTATCTTACAAGAAGCGATGCTGACAGTCAAGCCATACTTCTTTGCATACAGACAAACAATGTTATATCCGACGGGCGTCCGATAGGCTTTGAAACTGACGAGTTTTACTATAAGACTACAGAGCAGATGCACGAACTGTTTTCCTATCTTGACAAAGAAGAACTGGGTAGCCCTATTGAAAACACGGTCAGAGTAGCTGAAAAATGTACCTTCGATTTTGATTTTTCCAATATTTATCTTCCTGCCTTTACTGCCCCAGACGGTCTCTCTTCCGAGGCGTATTTGAAAAAGCTTTCCGAGGACGGACTTTCACGGCTACTTAAATCGGGACGCATCATTTACACGGACAAGCATCCTGAAAAAGAGTATCTTGAGAGGATTGAATACGAGCTTTCGGTAATAAACCGAATGGGTTATGCCGATTATTTTCTCATTGTTCAGGATTTCGTTGGATATGCAAAAAAACACGGAATTCCCGTAGGTCCGGGGAGAGGTTCCGGTGCAGGAAGTCTCGTGGCATTTCTTCTCGGAATTACCGATCTTGATCCGCTTGCTTTTGAGCTGCTTTTTGAACGCTTTTTAAATCCCGAGCGGGTGTCTATGCCCGACTTTGACATAGATTTTTGCTACAATCGTCGTGATGAGGTTATTGAATATGTGCGCCGTCGATACGGCGACGATCATGTTGCACAGATTATCACTTTTGGAACAATGGCTGCAAGGGCAGCAGTACGGGATGTTGGAAGAGCTCTAGGTATGTCCTATTCCGAAACGGATACTGTTGCAAAGCTGATACCACGTGCGCTTGATATGACTCTTGACACTGCTTTGAAGTCTGTCAAGGAGCTTAGGGAACTGTATGAAAATTCCCCGGAGGTGAAAAGGCTTATTGACACCGCCAGAAAACTCGAGGGAATGCCGCGCCATTCGTCTACCCATGCAGCAGGAGTGGTTATTACTGACCGCCCGGTGTGCGAATACGTTCCACTGTCTACCAATGGAGGAGCACCCGTAACGCAGTTTGATATGGATACAGTAGCGAAACTTGGACTTCTGAAGTTTGACTTTCTTGCTCTTCGGTATCTAACTATAATTTCAGACACGGAAAAGCAGATAAGACAGCGCCAGCCTGATTTTTGTATAGATTCCGTGCCGCTCGATGACAAAAATGTATATGACCTTATATCTTCAGGAAATACGGACGGTATATTTCAGCTTGAATCCGGCGGTATGCGTCAGATGTTAACACAGCTTCGTCCCGACTGCATTGAAGATATAATTGCTGCTATTTCTCTCTATCGCCCCGGGCCCATGGATTCAATTCCCAAATATATAGAGAACAGACTGAACAGGGACAAGATAAACTACAAAACGCCGCTTTTGGCTCCTATTCTTGATGTTACCTACGGCTGTATGGTGTATCAGGAGCAGGTAATGCAGGTTTGCGTAAGTGTTGCGGGATATACCCTGGGACGTGCTGATCTCGTGAGGCGCATGATGGCGAAGAAGAAAGCGGAGGACATGGAACGGGATCGTGGTGTGTTTGTTGCGGGCGCGGTTGGAAATGGTATGGTCGAGGCCGATGCAAACGAACTGTTCGATGAGATGTCGGGCTTTGCCTCGTATGCGTTTAACAAAAGCCATGCGGCGGCATATGCAATCCTGTCATACCGTACCGCTTATCTTAAGAGTCACTATCCATGCGAATATATGGCAGCTCTGTTGACCTCGGTAATGGGTAATGCCGCAAAGACCGCTGAATATGTGGCGGAATGTCAGAGATACAAAATAAGTGTGCTTCCTCCGGACATAAATGAGTCGACCGCTGACTTCAGAGCAGTGGTTCACGGCAAGGAACGGTATATACGCTTCGGGCTTCTTGCACTTAAGAATCTTGGCGTCGGATTTATTGAACGAATGGTGAAGGAACGCTCCGAACGTGAGTTTTCATCTTTTGAGGATTTCATTGAGCGGATGTATTCTCTTGATATGAACAAGAGGCAGGTTGAAGCGCTTATCAAGAGCGGTGCATTTGATACACTGGGAGTTTACAGAAGCCGTCTGCTGCTTGCTTATGATTTAATAATCGACCATTATCAGGAACGGTCTCGCGTGAATGTGGCCGGACAGCTTGATATGTTTTCACTTGGTACGGATGTAGGAGCAACAGCCGAAAGCTTCAACTACCCCGACATCGACGAGCTGCCGCTTAAGGAAAAGCTGAGATTTGAAAAAGAAAGCTCGGGCATTTATTTCTCTGGACATATGATTGAGGATTACTCACATCATACAGATAGAATACCCCATGAAAAAATCAGCGATATACTCGCCTCATTTTCCGATGAATCGGAAACGGATAAGATATATTTGGACAAGCAAACGGTAACTGTTTGCGCAGTCATCAATCGACGTCAGACAAAGAATACAAAAAAAGGTGAAATGATGGCGTTTATTGGTGTAGAGGACCGTTTCGGCGAGATCGAAGTGTTGGTGTTTCCAAAGACATTCGAGACGGTGGGACATATTCTTACAAACGAAGCCGCGGTATGCATTACCGGGCAGATTTCTCAAAGAGATGATGAAGAACCCAAGATTCTCTGCCAGAATGTGTTCTTGCTTGATGACAACGCTCATTTTTCTGAGGGCTCACAGATGCCGGATATAAAAAAATTATCTGGTGGAACCTCCACAGTGGACGGAAACTTGAATAAATCCGGTCAGAACCTGACGGAGCAGTCAGAGTCACCCCAAAATGGAGATTCTGTAAACGGCAAAACTACGGTTTACCGCGTCAGCGGACGAACTCCGCCGCCATCCGTTATCGGAAATAGTCAGATGCCGCCATCGTCAACCGTAAAATCCAAGACGATGCAGACGAAAACGTTTTCCAAGGTATATCTGCGCGTGGAAAGCATGGAGGACAGCAACAGAGCATTCAAAAAAGCTGAAAATCTCGTATATATCTTCTGCGACGGCACTGTGGAGGTCATATTCTATGACAAATCCTCGTCGGAATACAAAAAACTGAACGGAGTCGGACTTGTATTGACGGACTTTGTAGTAGCAGAGCTTCGCGGTATTCTCGGAGATGAAAATGTAGT
Source organism: Candidatus Flemingiibacterium sp. (assembly GCA_045589075.1). GTDB lineage: Bacteria > Bacillota > Clostridia > Oscillospirales > CAG-272 > Flemingiibacterium. The sequence goes on along the minus strand of JAZNFI010000036.1, from coordinate 30,178 downwards.
ACTTCGGTAATCGTTTTCAATGTTTACGATTTATTATAGATTTGTTTGTAATTTTGTGCTAAAATATGACTTGGAAATATGGACGCGGCGCTGTTACAGCACGCTTTCATATATTAATCTCCCGAAGAAAAACGGGGGTAGTCACAAATCAAAGGATATAGTTAATGGCATAAGGGGAAGATGAAATATTATCTGAACTTTTCTGCAAAAAGGAGGACCTAGAATGGATTTTGTACATCTTCATACTCACAGCGAATACAGTTTGTGTGATGCTATCAGCCCAGTATCAGGAATACCGAAGCGAGCAAAGGAATGCGGTCAAAGCGCCTTAGCACTTACCGAACACGGGGTTATGTTTGGAGCGGTGGATTTCTATGATGCTTGTAAGAAAGAGGGTATCAAGCCGATAATCGGAAGTGAGCCTTATCTTGCAAAGCAGACCCGCTTCGACCGTGATGATCCGGGAAAATACAGAGGAAGCTATCATCTCATACTTTTGTGTAAAAATGAGGTTGGATACAAAAATCTTATCAAAATCATGTCAGCAGCTTATACCGAGGGCTATTGCTTCAAGCCAAGGATTGATATGGATCTTCTGGCTTCCCATCATGAAGGTCTTATTGCCCTTTCTGCATGTCCTGCGGGATATGTTTCGAAAGCCATTGATGAAGGCGACTACCAACGTGCACGCAGTCACGCCAAGAGAATGAAGGAGATTTTCGGAGACGATTATTACCTTGAGATCATGGATCACAACCACCCCGATGAAAAGGCACTGAATATTGAGATTGTCAAGCTTTCGAGGGAGTTGAAAATTCCGCTTGTTGCCACAAATGACGGACATCGTTTGCACAGAAGTGATGTAGCTACTTCGCTTGTGTCAGGTGCCATCCAGACAAATAATGTTGTCTGTGTCAAATTCCCCACGAACCTTGATGATTTATACAGTAAGAGCACAGATGAAATTCATGAGCTGTTCGGAAACTATTCCATAGACATTGATGAAGCATACAATAAGAGCACAGAGGAGATGCATGAGCTGTTTTCTTATCTCGATTCAGAGGAACTTGGGAGCCCCATAGAAAATACAGCGCGGATTGCTGAAAAGTGCAATTTCGATTTTGATTTTTCAACTCTCCATCATCCTGCATTTGCTACTTCTGACGGCTCGGCCTCCGAAGTCTTTCTTGCCAGACTTGCGAGAGAGGGACTTACCCGTTACCTTGCGTCGGGGCGTATACAATATACAGACAAGCACCCCGAAAAGGAGTACCTTGACAGACTTGAGCGTGAGCTTGGCGATATAACCCATAAGGGATATTCCGACTATTTTCTGATAGTTCAGGATTTTGTGAGTTATGCCAAAGTAACCGGAATCTCCGTGGGATGTGGCAAAGACTCGGCCGGGGGAAGTCTTGTGGCTTTTCTCATCGGAATAACTGACATTGACCCTATAGATTCCGAACTGGCGTTTGAAGGCTTTTTAGATTTAGAGCATAACGTTATGCCGAGATTTGGTATAGAATTTGATTGTAATCGGTGTGTTGAGGTAATGGAGTATGCTCGCCGCAGATACGGATATGAGCATGTTGCTCGGATCATGTCCTTTGAAAGAATGGATTCAATAGAGGCGATAAGAAGTGTGGGACGAGCACTTGTCTTGCCCGATGACGTGATCGATTCGGTTGTAAAATTAATTCCTAGCGGAGATGCTGTGACCATTGATGCAGCACTTGAATTAAGTAATGAGCTTCGGGAAATGTACGAGAGTTCACCGAAGGTGAAAATGCTTATTTCCATTGCTAAGCGATTTGAGGGTATGCCTCGCCGTACATCTACCCACGCGTCGGGAATTGTTATTGCCGACCGTCCGGTGTACGAATATGTTCCGCTTGCCGTAAATAACGGCGTTGTTGTGACGCAGTTTGAGACAGACGCCGTATCGAGGCTTGGACTTCTGAAAATCGACTTCCTTGATCTTTAATTCGTGACAATATTCTATGACAAACCATCCCTGAATACATAAAGCTGAACAGGGTCAGACTTATGCTGATGGAGTTTGTAGTAGGAGAGATTTATTGCATTTTCCCCAGATGAAAACGCAGTACTTCAGCGGTTGTGTCTCATTATTTAGGAATTAATGTAGATTTGTTTGCGGTTTTGTGCAATATAAGATAACAAACAGACACAAAAAGTCTTACCGGCAGTAATATATTCAATTACGGAAGGGTAATAGAAAATTGAACAGAAATAATAACAAAAGGAATAAAGAACATATAAACTGGTCTAGAGAAGCGGCAAAATCGGGTAAGCTGGCGGGGATGGTTGCCGGGAAGGCATTTTCCTACATTCTGAATGCCTTGCTGACGGTAATGCTCATATGCTTTATTACAGCTATTATTGTTTGTACCGTATTTGCTGTGTACGTTAAAAACTATATTGACCCTGAAATTGACCCCTCCATATTCCGTGTTAACTCAAGTCAGACCACCAAGATATACTATATGGACTACACGGACCGTGAAAACCGCATCGGTGAAATGGTGGAGATAAAGAACGAGCAGCTTTTCGGCTCTGAAAACAGCGTTTGGGTTCCTTATACCCAGATACCTGAAAATCTTGTTAATGCATTCGTTGCCATAGAGGATCAGGGTTTCTGGAGTCATAACGGTATTGACTGGATACGCACCGCGGGTGCTGTGATTAACTACATCATTCCTTTTAATGAGAAGCAGGGCGGCGGTTCTACCATAACCCAGCAGACCATTAAAAACCTTACCGATGACAAGGATTATACCCCTCAGCGTAAGATACAGGAAATCCTCCGTGCTATAAATCTTGAAAAGAAGCTTGACAAGACGGAGATAATGGAGCTTTATCTTAATAATATTTACCTTTCGCAGAACTGTTACGGAGTGCAGGCGGCGGCATATACCTACTTCAATAAGGACGTAAGTGAGCTTTCCCTTATTGAATGTGTGTCCATTGCTTCTATCACCAACTCCCCAACAAAGTATGACCCCGTGCAGAATCCTGACGACAATGCGTATCGCCGCGACGTTATCCTTGAGGAAATGCTGGAGGAGGGGTATATTACCGAGGAAGAATTCAACAGCGCCTATATGAAGGAGATTACCCTTGACTACCAGGGAAGAGCATCTGATCCTGCGCTGTCCTCAAATTCGTGGTACACCGATCAGGTAATGGTGGAGGTTGCCAATGCTTTGTGCGAAGAAAAGGGATACAGTCTTGAAGTTGCCTACAACCTTATATACACGGGCGGACTTCAGATAATTACCCTCCAAGATCCACAGGTTCAATCAACTCTTGAGGCAATCTATGCCAATGAGTCAAGTTTCCCCAAGACGAATAACGCTATACAACCCCAATCCTCGGCGGTCATAATAGATCCTGCCACGGGAGATGTGCTTGGACTTGTGGGCGCAAGAGGCACAAAGGAAGGAAACCTCCTTCTCAATATGGCAACCACATCCACGCGTTCACCGGGATCCTCCATTAAACCATTGTCAGTATACGCTCCCGCACTTGAATATGGAATAATTACCTATGGCTCCACCTATGATGATGTTCCTGTTATGTTCAATTACGACGATGACGACGAGGAGAAGCTGAACCCATCTGCGTGGCCGAAAAACTTACCGTATGTTTATAAAGGTATGACTACGGTAAATGATGCAGTAACCCGTTCGGTAAATACCGTTGCAGTTCGTGTGCTTCAGGATCTTACAACAGAGCGATCCTTTGACTTTGTTAAAAACAAGCTACAAATGAATAGCTTTATCGAATATGCCACTCTTACGTCAGGGATAGGTATTACGGATAAGGATTTATCCGCCTTGGCTCTGGGAGGTATGAACTACGGTGTTACTAACCTCGAAATAACTGCCGCCTATCAGATATTTGCAAATGGAGGCGTGTATAATAAGCCTCGCACATGGCTTAAGGTGCTTGACGCCGACGGAGAGGTCATCCTTGAAAACAAGGCGGAGAGCTATGTGGTAATAAGCGAACAGACTGCATCAATTATGACAAAGATGCTTCAGAACGTTGTTTCAAGAGGAACGGCGACCGCCATAACTCTTGATAACACTGTCAATTGTGCAGGAAAGACCGGAACAACATCAAGCGACATCGACCGATGGTTCATCGGATATACGCCCTATTATGTGGGCGGCGTTTGGTTTGGTTATGAGATACCACAGGAGCTTGGAACTCTTGCGTGGAGTCCTGCAACAAAGGCGTGGGACATGATAATGACTGAGCTTCATACAAAATATATAAACGGCACTACGCCGCTTAAGACATTTGATACCTCAAGTGGAATAATTCAGGCTACCTACTGCAAAGATTCAGGCAAGCTTATGACTGCCGCTTGCTATGCAGACCCAAGAGGAAATCGTGCGGAAACGGGATATTTTACCCCAACCACAGTGCCCTCAGAATACTGTGACCGTCACGTAATGGTACCTTACGATAAGGTGACGGGGGGAATAGCGTCTGAAAAGTGTCCTACCGAAAATGTGGTGGATGTGGGGCTTATAAAGGTTGAGCGTTCTTTCCCTATGACAATTGCGGTTACGGATGCCGAATACACCTATCGCGCGGTGCATGAGGACACAGTTATGCCTACTACGGGTGATGTCCCCTTCTACATGGGACTTTATACCGATGGAACCACGCCGGGGTATTCCACCACCTCAAGCGGTCGATTATATAACAGCTATTGCTTTGAGCACGCTATGATGCCTGACCCGGAACCTGAACCGGAGGAAACCGATGACAATTCCGCGTCAGAAACCGATGAGAACGGCAACGAGGTCGAACCGGCTGACACGAGCGGAATTGACGAAGAAGATGCTTCATCCACGGAAGATACAGACGAATAACCGAATAGAACCCAAATACAGAATCAGTAATTTTATAAGAGATCACCTCATACACTTGTGTGAGGTGATTTTTTATGTCAAGGATTAAGAGGGCAAAAAATAAACTGCACTCGGAGATAAAATCGGAGCTTTGCCGAATGGATAAGCGCTTTGTAATTGCCGGCGCAGTGATTGTGCTTATCTGCGGCTTCTTGTCGGCACTGGCAGGCGGAAGCACATCGGAATATCGTGAACTTGAATTACCAAGCTTTGCACCGCCTGCAATCCTATTCCCCATAGTCTGGACCATACTGTATCTTCTGATAGGCGGAGCGGCAGGAGCCGTTGCCGGAGTTAAGGAATGTTCACTTGCCTGCGACAAATATAAGGGACTTTTGTTTTTTGTAATAATGATAGTGTTCAATTTCGTATGGTCACCGCTGTTTTTTGGCGCGGGTGCCTATTTCGCGGCTTTTGTAGCCATCATTATGATGATAATTCTAACGTTTTTCGTAATACTGTTTTTCTCCCGTATATTTAAGCTGGCGGCAGCTGCTATGATACTGTACCTTGTATGGCTTTTCTTCGCCGCATATCTTAATCTGGCTATTGTAATACTCAACTGATTAAATACAAAAAATGGATTTGCTATTGACAAACACAGAGCACAGTAGTATAATATACACATAGGCAATTGAGTCCTTTTGCCTTGTTTATTAAATTCTTAGGAGGATTTTAAAAATGAAAATGAGACGTGTTTTTTGCGCAGCACTTGCTGCTTTGATGACTGTGCTTACTTTTGCATCGTGTACAGCAACAGCTCCCACGATCAATGTTACACTTAAAATTTCGCCCAATGTGGATCCCGATTTTCCTACCATTCTCGAAGTTAATGTGCCCCTCAAGAGCACTGATCCCACTGTTCTTGAAGCTTTCATTGAAGGCTGTATGGTGAACTCAATTGATTACACGCTCACTGATGATGAGAAGTCTGTAGTTGATATTGATCAGTATCCGGATTACGTCGATACAGAAACGGGTACAAACTATTACTGGATTTACACTGTAAACGGTGTTGAACCTGGCGCAGGCAGAGCGGCTGATGCGTCTGTAGCTGACGGTGATGTTATTGAGTACATCTATGTTGCGTACGTGCCTGATGAGATTGCACAGTAAGATTTAATATTAAAAAACGATCCGCGGGAAGCTTGATTTTCAGCTTTTCGCGGATTTTTGTAATATTCGAAGCCTCCTCACAGTATAATTTACCAAAAGCTAAAAATTAGGAGGAAAAATTCATGTTTATATATTCCTTGAGGGCGAGCACGGTAAAATTTTTCGGAGTGACCACACTTGCGGTGGCGGCACTTGTAACTTTGCTTGTTTTTATTCCATCAGCAGAGCCTGCGGTGTCGGACGGAGTAATAGAGGTTAATGAAGCTGTGAGATTTGATAAAATAAAAACTGCCGAGGACAGGATTGCCTTCTTAAAGCAGTTTGGTATTGAAGTGGATTCTGTACCGGTTGAGGAGGTGGAGGTTACTATCCCTGCAGAGTTTGACAAGGTGTATGAGACGTACAATGAGCTTCAGAAAAAACAGGGGTTTGATCTATCAAAGTATCAAAAGAAGGATGTCATGCGTTATACATACCGTGTTACCAATTACGAAGATTGGGATGGTGAGGTACTTGTTTCCATGCTGGTATACAAGAAAAAAGTAATAGGTGGGGATGTATGCTCAGCTGATCATGATGGGTTTATTCACGGATTTGACAAAAATATTGAATTATAGTGCTTTTGTGGCAAGGCGTCAGCCGCTATATATTTTAACAGGGCGTGATTTAATAATCACGCCCTGCTGCGTTAGCTGTCCCAAATTATAGGTGATGAATAAAAAAACAAGTCAGCAAAAAACATGTTGCGGTGTTCTTTCTGTTTACATATACTTATACTCGATTTGCTTGTAGATAGAATTAAGAGTATTTGCCATATATACAATCCAAATTCCAAGAAAAATAAGCGGTATAAGATAAAATGATGGGGCAATTGCCGTACGTAGCACAGCGTATAAGGTACTGATTACCGCGGCGACGTAGAAGAATATCTCACCTATGACAAGTGAGCGATCAGCTGCCTTAGCATCTTCTGAATAGATGTCTGTTAGACGGCGGTCGGTGATGTCGGGATCCGGGGCAAGGTGGCAGGCAATAATTCGACGCATCTCGCGGAATATCTTATATGTGCACACAGCCATAAGAATATGCTCGGCAAGGCACAGTAAAAGATATATGGCAAAGGTTGCTACCGAACCGGACTTGTCTGCAAGCCGTTTAGTGACAACGCTTCGCGTGAGGATTATATCGTCCGCCGTATCGTCATCAGAGGTACTGATAACCGTTATAATATCGTCGGTTATGAATTCGGGAGAGGTTACTTCATATTCGGTGACCGCTTCTAAAGTAAGCATAGAAACAAAAGACAGAGACGCTACTATTATCAGTGCCACAGCGGAAGCTTTAGCCGATTTTGAACCGGCACATATTTTTGAAAGCTTTGATACAGCAGCTGTCAAAAATGCCGCGCCCACAAAAGTAGGAATAACATTGATGCCGTCTATCCACAAACTTGGGAAGAAGGCGAAGCCTGCAATAAGCATGGCTACAGCCGAACGAAGCGCGCGCCTTACTGCAAGGCCCACATCGTTGCCGACTTCTAGGTCATAATCCTTTAGTATTCGAGAGAGAAATTCGTTGTCACCGAAAACAGTTATTATGTAACGGATAAGCGTAATTAGCCAAACAACTCCAATGACAGAGCATACAAAAACATTCAGTATTATAAGCGGATTCTTGTATGTCAGCGGGTTTACTTGAACACCGCTTGTAATAACTCCGGAATATTCAAAGCTTGATAGCTCGCAAAGCTCCGGGAAAAGACAGAAAAGTGATTTTACTATGAAAAATACGGCGGTAAGTGAGCGTGCGGCTTTTAAGCCTCTAAACACGTTCTTTCCGTCAAATCGCGTTCCGAAGTATTCGGTACCGTCAAATATACGAAAAGCGACAGGGAGCGCGAATATCAGCTCTAAAACCGCGAAGCTGAAGGTGAACAGCAGCACATAAGTATTGTCCACAAGAGGCACGAGGAATGCCGCAAACAGCTTTAGAAGCATTACCCACCGCAGCTTTGAAAGCCCAGGAAGCGCATCTCTCACATTAGGACAAAGGTCAGCCCATTTAGTAAGCCCTTTCAATAAAAATGCATACCCGAAAAAGTCGGGGAGAATATCAACGATATTGAGGCATGGATTTGCGATAAAAACGGCGGCTGCAATAAAATAGCCGAATCCGAGACGCTTTTTCTGCTGAATATCGTTTTTTTCTTTTGTGTTTAACATATGTATGTTCCTTTTTACTTCTTGTTTTTCTTTGTGAAATCTGTTATTTTGTCGAAAATATCTTCGCGGTAGGGCATATCCTCATCTCCCTCAAGACAAATATTTGCATAGCATGAGAATATATGAAAAAGATTAAGAAAGATAGCAAGATATTCAAGAAAAAATGCCGCAAGACCTATGTAATTCACTATAGCGGTGAATGTTTTGCCGGCTGTCATGTTAAGAATTGCTGCCGAATTTGAAATTAAAGCACATAGAGTGAACAGCACCGATATACTCATGAATACAGCACAGCGCGCTGCAAGCTTTGGCAGTTCGACCTGACGGGCAAGCTTATAAACTCCCGCCAAAAGAAATACCGCCAGGAGACCGAACAGAAGATCACATACAAGATTTATGGGGTTAAGAAAATATGACGCTGTTTCTTTCGATATGCCAAAATATTCGACGATATTTATTATAAGTGCCGCTGTGGACAAAGCAAAGTAGGGAATCAAGGTATAAGAAGCAAGCTTGAACCCTTTGCAGTCCTCGGCGTAGCCGTAAAGCTTCCTTGCGCCCATAAACATTATTGCGCACCCAACGGCGGCGAGGTTCGGGAGAACCCCGACGCTGTTAAGTGGGAAGAAAATCAGGAAAAAGTATCCGATAAAAAGGTATCCGAATCCCATTTTAAATTACCGTTTATTCTGCGGCGGTGTCGCCTGCACCGCAGCATTTTTTATATTTCTTTCCGCTTCCGCAGGGGCAGGGGTCGTTTCTGCCTACTTTTTTTGCAGTGTTTGCGGTAGCACTTACGATGCCCGACTGCATAAGTCGAGCCGTCTGTGCGGGGCGCGCACCCGGGGCACCGGAAAAGCCTGCGGTGAGGGGTTTTGCAACTTCAACACGTTTTATTATCTGTTCACGCTTCGGAGCAACTGCAAGCACCATACGGGTAGTCTGTTCGCGGATTTCTTTTACCATATCATCGAACATATCCGCGCCCGTGAAACGGTATTCATTGATAGGGCTTCTCTGGGCGTATGCCTGGAGCCCAACAGAACCGCGCAGGTCATCCATCGCGTCAATATGATTCATCCAGTTCTGGTCAACGGTGCGGAGAAGTACCGCGCGTTCAATCTCTCGCATCTGTTCTCCAAATGCAGCTTCTTTTTGTGCATAAAGTGTATCTGCGCGCTCGTGAAGGGTTCTCTTTATTTCTTCTTTGTCAAGCTTTGCAAGCTCTTCTTCGCTGTATCTGAAATCGTTCTCACGACAAAGAAGTCCGAAGAAATAAGTTCGTATAGCATCAATGTTCCACTCCGCCGGATTATCGGAAACAGTGTGGGCATCAACATTTGCCTCGATTGTTTCGTATATCATACCCTTGACGGTTTCCTTAAGGTCAGCACCATCGAGAACGGAGCGACGCTGACCGTATATGATATTTCTCTGCTGGTTCATAACGTCGTCGTATTCGAGGACGGTCTTGCGGCGCTGGAAGTTCTGATCTTCAAGACGTTTTTGTGCACTCTCAATTGCATTTGATAGAATTGCGGCGTCGATAGGCTGGTTTTCCTCAAGCCCAAGCCTGTCAACCATTCCGATTACGCGCTCGCTTCCGAAAAGGCGCATAAGGTCGTCTTCGAGAGAAAGGAAGAAACGGGATTCACCGGGGTCGCCCTGACGTCCTGAACGTCCGCGAAGCTGATTGTCGATACGGCGGCTCTCGTGGCGTTCTGTGCCGATGATAAAAAGTCCCCCTGCAGCACATACCTTTTCGGCTTCGGGAGCGATTTCTGCTCTGTGCTTTTCGAGAGCTGTGTGATAGTCCTCTCTTGCCTTTATTACCGTTTCGTCATCGGTGTTTGCCATACCCGTGGCAACCACGATCACCGACTCGTCGTATCCGAGCTTACGAAGATCGTTCTTGGCGAGAAATTCTGCGTTACCGCCAAGCATAATATCAGTACCACGGCCTGCCATATTGGTGGAAATAGTAACCGCCCCAAGCTTACCTGCCTGGGCAACTATTTCAGCCTCGCGCTCATGATACTTTGCATTAAGGACAACGTGGGGGATGCCGTTAAGCTTAAGTTTTCTCGAAAGCTCCTCTGATTTTTCAATGGAAACCGTACCTACAAGCACCGGCTGACCCTTTTCATGACATTCCTTTATCTGTGCAACAATGGCGTTATACTTGCCGTTCACAGTCTTATAAACGCAGTCGCTGTGGTCTTTGCGGATCATAGGCTTGTTGGTAGGAACTTCAACAACGTCGAGTGAGTAAATCTCGCGGAACTCATTTTCCTCGGTGAGAGCCGTACCTGTCATGCCGGAGAGCTTCTTGTAAAGGCGGAAGAAGTTCTGGAAGGTTATAGTTGCAAGGGTCTTTGACTCCTTCTGGATGTCAACACGCTCCTTTGCTTCGATTGCTTGATGCAGACCGTCGGAATAACGGCGCCCGGGCATTACACGACCTGTAAATTCGTCAACAATAAGCACCTCGCCGTCCTTGACGATATAGTTGACATCCTTCTGCATAGAGCCGTGAGCCTTTATTGCCTGATTGATGTGATGTGCAATAGTGGAGTTTTCGGGGTCGGAAAGGTTTTCAAGCTCAAAATAAGCCTCTGCCTTTTTAATGCCGCTTCCTGTCAGAGTTACGTTTTTAGCCTTTTCGTCAACGATGTAGTCGGCGTCAATGTTGTCGTCCAGCTCTTTTGAGTCGAGCTCCTTGATTACAAATTTTTTGAGTGTGCGTACAAACTTGTCGGCTCTGTCGTAAAGGTCGGTGGATTTCGCACCTGCACCCGATATAATAAGGGGAGTTCTTGCCTCATCGATGAGGATAGAGTCAACCTCGTCCACAATGGCAAAGGTGTGACCGCGCTGAACAAGCTGCTCCTTGTAGGTGACCATGTTGTCGCGCAGATAGTCAAATCCAAGTTCGTTGTTTGTGCCGTAGGTTATATCGGCGTTGTAAGCGTTGCGCTTTGCCTCTTTGGTCTGGACGTGGACGATAAGACCTGTGGAAAGACCGAGAAATCCGTAAACCTTGCTCATTTCCTCGCTTCCGCACTTTGCAAGATATTCGTTTACGGTAACAATGTGAACGCCATTTCCGGTCAGTGCGTTAAGATAAGCGGGCAGGGTAGCAACGAGAGTCTTACCCTCACCGGTTTTCATTTCGGCTATGCGTCCTTGGTGAAGTATGATACCACCGAGAAGCTGTACTCTGAACGGACGCTTTCCCAGCACTCGGTCAGCGGCCTCTCTGACTGTTGCAAAGGCATCCGGGAGAATATCGTCAAGAGTTTCGCCATCCGAAAGGCGGGCTTTAAGCTTGTCTGTCATGGAGCGAAGCTCGCCGTCGGACATTTCTTTATATTTGGGCGCAAGAGCCTCAATGCTGTCAACTATAGGCAAAAGCTTTTTAACCTGTCTATCACTGTAAGTTCCGAAAATTTTGTCAATAAGTTTCATTATGTTTTCTCCGTTGTTTAAGGATATTTTACAGAAATCAACTGCATTTTGCCAAAAAACGAGGCAACTAATGCATATACAAAAATAGTATACTACATTTTTTCTAAAATTGATATATCATATTGTAAACTTTCAGAGATATTTTATATATTTTTTACACAAAAAATACGCCGTTCCCGTCAGGGAGCGGCGTATAGCTTTTACATTTTAAGAAGTGCCTGCTCGATGTCTGCGATGATGTCGGAAACGTCCTCGATACCAACTGAAAGGCGAATGAGGTCAGGACCAACACCTGCCGCAATGAGCTGTTCGTCGGTCATCTGACGGTGTGTGGTGCTCGCGGGATGCAAGAGGCAGGTGCGCGCATCTGCAACGTGGGTAACGATTGCGCCGAGCCTTAAGCTATCCATGAACTTGGTTGCCGCCGCACGTCCTCCCTTGATTCCGAAGGAAATAACGCCCGATGTGCCGTTTGGCAGATACTTATTTGCAAGGTCATAGTATTTATTCGATTTAAGGCCGGGATAATTTACCCACGCTACCTTGTCAGAGGCTTCGAGATACTCTGCAACGGTCTGTGCGTTCTCGCAGTGACGCTTTACACGGAGATGCAGAGTTTCGAGACCCAGATTCAGAAGAAAAGCATTTTGGGGAGACTGGATTGAGCCAAGGTCGCGCATAAGCTGTGCGGTAGCCTTGGTAATGTATCCGCCCTTGCCGAATTCCTTTGCGTAGGTAACACCGTGATATGATTCGTCGGGAGTGGTCATGCCGGGGAACTTGTCGGCGTGTGCAAGCCAGTCGAAATTGCCGGAATCAACGATACAGCCGCCAACTGCGGTTGCGTGACCGTCCATGTATTTTGTTGTGGAGTGGATTACAATATCCGCACCGAACTCAAAGGGACGGCAATTAATAGGCGTGGGGAAGGTGTTGTCCACGATAAAGGGAACGCCGTGAGCGTGTGCCTGACGTGCGAATTTCTCAATGTCGAGGACGATAAGGGCGGGGTTTGCGAGGGTTTCCGCGAACACAGCCTTTGTATTAGGCTTGAACTTTGACGAAAGCTCTTCCTCTGTTATATCGGGGTGCACAAAAGTTGTTTCAATACCCATACGAGCCATGGTAACAGCGATAAGGTTGAAGCTTCCGCCGTAAAGTGCGGAGGAGGCAACGATGTGGTCGCCTGCGCCGAGAATTGTGAACAGGGAGAAGAAGGTCGCCGCCTGACCGGAGGATGTAAGCATAGCTGCCGCGCCGCCCTCAAGAGCACATATCTTTGCTGCTACGGCATCGTTAGTGGGGTTCTGGAGTCTTGTATAGAAGTAGCCTGACTCGGAAAGGTCGAAAAGTCTGCCCATTTGCTCACTGGATTCATATTTGTAGGTGGTGGACTGATAGATGGGGAGAACTCGTGCCTCACCGTTTTTTGGAGTATATCCTGCCTGAACGCAGTTTGTATTTATTTTGTAAGCCATTGCTTTTCTCCTTTTATTATTTTTTTATGGTTATGGTTTTAGTTGCACCGTCCCAGCCTACCGTAGCTTCCATTGCTTCGGAAACTGCGCGCAGGGGAATGTAGGTGCTTGAATTTATAAGTCTTGCAGGTACGGCGAGAGTGGAAGTCTTGCCGTTTGTTACCATATCGTAGCTTCCGATTCGCAGCTTAATCTCGGTGCTGCCGTTTCTTATTATGATTGATTTGGTTTCGGCAATCCACTCTACAGTGCCGCCAAGCTTTTCAACCACGGCACGGAGCGGAACAAGGGTAGTGCCCTCAACGATAACCGGCTTCTGCGAAAGCTCAAGCTTCTCGCTGTTAATGTAAATGTCGGCAGCTTTCGAAATAGCCATGGTGTAGCTCTTTTCCCCGAGAAGCTTGCCAGATTTGTCATAAGCCTTTACGGTTACCGTGTGATTGCCGATTGAATACTTTGACAGGTCAACATTTACCGTATAGGGAAGCATAGCCGAGGAAGCTGCCTGAACTCCGTCAATATAGTAATAAACGCTAACGTCATCATGTCCGTAGAAGGAGGCGTAGGTGCGAAATTCCGTATAGCCCTGCTCTGCCGTGAACACGTTTGAGAGCTTTTCGTAGGTGGCATTTGCCTCGTCGTTAAAGGAGTTTTGAATGAACGCCGAGTCCTTTGTGAACTGCAGGAACGCTTCCTGGAGCCTTATGTTATCCACAAGGGCGAAATTTGCGGTTTGACCCTTTATGGAGGTATCAAAATAACATATAGCCTTTATCTGGGGATAAACGAGGGGCAGATATTCATAGAGTTTGCGAAGTCTGCTTATTGCGAAATCCGTGGTGTCAACGTGTGCACTGACACCGTTGAATATATTATAGGTGTGGGCAGCCCCTGACTCTGAAATTATAAAGGGCTTTCTGTCGCCGTATTCTGTGATAAGCTCGTTCATTATTTTAACGGGAAGCGCGGCATCACCTGTAAAATAGCAGGGCATCGCTATTCTCTGCTGCTTTGACCAGTCGTTGCGTGCACGGTAATACGCCTGAAGATACAGCGAAACGCCTATCCAGTCAACGTATTTGTCGCCGGGGTAATATTTGGTGACGTCGTCCATCCAGCCTCTTGCGTAGGTAGGACTCCATACCATTGCTATATTGTCGGAGTTTGCGTGTACTATATCTGAAACGTATCTGAAGGCCTCAATATACTCCGAAGGATTACACTGAACTGTCCAAACGTCCATTTCAGCGGCAAAACGCAGAAAAACGGGGGTGTTGAGGTCGGCAAGATACTCTACAAGCTCAAGAATATAATCATAGGAATCCTTAACCTCGCCTATTTGTGCGCCCTCGCCCGTCAGGTTGAGTGCAAACTCAATAGCCTTGCCTTCCTTCGCGGCGGTAGCTATAATTTTTTTGTTTTCTCCCCACATAGGCTCGCCCCAATGCTGATAAACAAGTATCATTGAATCGCTTCCGTTCATCAACTCTCTTGTGGTGCTCTCTCCAACGACGCCGTAGAGCACGCCCATGCGTTTTTCGTTTATAGCACCGTAATATTTTCTGTATCCGTAAGAGGTGCGGTAAAGGTCAAGGCAGCTTTCGAAAAGCATTGCCTTAGTTTCGGCAATATAAATGTTTTCGCTTCCGTCAAGACCTATTTCGGGGTATTTTTCAAAGTAGGGGATGCAATTCCTATAAGCTTCAGCGGCCTTTTCGTACTCACCAAGGCGGTCATAGGCGTTTCCCATTTCATAATAGCGGGAGCTCATAACACCGATGGCATCCTTGTCCCATCTTCCAACAAAAAGCTTGCATATTTGCTCTGCATAGGTAACGATGCTCTTATCGTCGCCTGCTTCGCGTGCGGCGGCGTACTTTTCGTTTAATTTCCAGAACGCGGATGGAAATCCGGCGGCAGAGAGGGGAATAAGAGAGAAAATGACCGTAAGAGCTAATATAAGAGCAGTCCCTTTGATAGATTTTTTCATTTATTTTCTCCTGATATTGATTTTTGGGAATTAATCTTACTTTGCAGGCTTATATCCGTCTTTAAGGGTTACAACTCTGTTGAATACGCCCTCATTTTTGGTATCAACCGAGAAGTATCCAACACGGACAAACTGGAACTTGTCACCGGGCTTTGCATCTTTAAGGGAAGGCTCAAGCTTTGCACCCTTTATTATCTTCTTTGACTCGGGGTTCAGATAATCGGTGTATTCCTTATCATCGGGAAGCTTTGAGGGGTCTTCAAGGGTAAGGAGATTTTCGTAGAGAGCCACGTCTGCCTCGTAGGTGTTGCTTGCGGACAGCCAGTGGATAGTACCCTTTATCTTCCGTCCGTCAACGGGATTGCCGTTGCCTGTTTCAAGGTCTGCTGTTGCGTGGATTTCCCTGATGGAGCCGTCGGGGTTATTTACGATTTCACCGCATTTAATAATATACGCGCCCATGAGTCTTACCTCGCCCTCGGGCTTTAAGCGGAAGAACTTGGGCGGCGGAACCTCGGCGAAGTCCTCGGCGTCGATATAAAGCTCTTTTGTAAACTTTACCTTGCGAGTACCCATTTCGGGTTGCTGGGGGTGGTTTGGAAGCTCAAACTCCTCGCACTTATCTTCGGGGTAGTTGTCGATGATTACCTTTATGGGGTCGAGCACAGCCACGCGTCTTGGGGCGGTTTCGTTAAGCTCGTCGCGTATGCAGGCTTCAAGCAGGCGAATGTCAACAAGGCTGTCGGACTTGGCAACGCCGATACGTCCGCAGAAATCAACAATAGAAGCGCCTGTATAGCCACGCCTTCTCATACCGCAGAGGGTGGGCATACGGGGGTCGTCCCAGCCGTCAACCTGACCGCTTTCAACAAGTCCGCGCAGGAAACGCTTTGAGAGGACGGTGTTTGTGATGTTGAGTCTTGCAAATTCAATCTGACGGGGAGTGTGAGGAACGCTTACGTTCTCGATAACCCAGTTGTAAAGGGGACGGTGAATCTCAAATTCAAGGGAGCAGAGGGAGTGAGTAATACCCTCAAGTGCGTCCTGAATGGGATGTGCGAAGTCATACGTGGGGTAAATGCACCATTTGTCACCGTGACGGTGATGATGCATATGCTTGATTCGGTAAATTACAGGGTCACGCATCCAGAAGTTGCCGGAAGCAAGGTCTATTTTCGCGCGAAGGGTATATTTTCCGTCGGGAAATTCGCCGTTTTTCATACGCTCAAAAAGGTCAAGGCTTTCCTCTATGGGGCGGTCACGCCAGGGGGAACGTGCAGGGTTCTGCAGGTCGCCTCTGTACTCGTCCATTTGGTCAGCAGTAAGCTCACAGACGTAGGCAAGTCCTTTATTTATAAGCTCAACTGCGTATTCGTAGTCTTTGTCGAAGTAGTCCGAGCCGTAGAAGAAGCGGTCTTCCCAATCAAATCCAAGCCAATGAATGTCTTCCTTGATTGCATCAACGTACTCGGTATCCTCTTTTGCCGGGTTGGTGTCATCCATACGGAGATTGCACATACCCCCGTATTTTTTCGCCGTGCCGAAGTCGATTGCAAGAGCCTTGCAGTGACCGATATGAAGGTATCCATTGGGCTCGGGCGGAAAACGGGTGTGCACGGTGCTTACCTTACCTTCGGCAAGGTCTTCATTTATAAATTCCTCAATAAAATTTGATGCTTCAATAGCCATTTCTGTGTTCTCCTTGTATTTATTAAAGGCTTTCGGCGAAAGAGCCTATTCTTGCGGTAACCTTATCTGTGCCGAGAATCTGCATAACCGTGTAAAGGTCGGGTGCGTTCATTTTTCCCGTAACAGCAACCCTTATGAACATACTGATGTCAGCAACGCTGCCCTTAAATGAGGCAGGATCAGCCTTGTACGCTTTCATATCAGAGGCGTAGCCCAGGGAATCGGCGATAGCCTTTACCTTATCAAACCACACGTTCATATCGTCTGACGGGTCGTAGGTTTCGGTGAACTTCGCAAGTGTCGCCTTGATGTCGTCCTTTGCGAAGGTTTCGGGGATAGCGTCCTCAATTTTGTAGAATTCATCGTAGAAGAAGCCCATGTAAGGCTTCGCGTCAGCCCATGTTGCAAGGTCTTTTCTAGGTTTCTTGCCGCCTCTGCCGATAGCGAATATTTTCTCGGCAAAAACGGGGTCAGAGGCAAGTGCCGCGCCGAAGTCGGGGTCGAACTCTTTTGCCCATTCGGTTATCTTTGCCGTAACGTCTGCAGCATTCATACGGGAAATGACGTTCTTTGATACGTCATTTAGCTTGTCAAAATCGAAAAGACAGCCTGAGGTGGACATTTTCTTGATGTTGAACGGAAACTCGGTATAAGGCTTGTCGGGATTCTGTGCGTGCCATTCCTCGTAGTTGGAATTAAGTAGGGTCATAATGTACTCGCACACCGCTTCGGGGCAATATCCCATACGGGTGTAATCGTCCATATTCGCACCCATATCGCGCTTCGACAGCTTCTTTTTGTTGCCTGATTCATCAAGCTTCATTATCTGAGCGATATGCAGATATTTGGGAAGTCTGAAGCCGAGGTAACGGAACAGCATAATGTGCTTTGCAAGGCTGGGGAGCCATTCCTCACCGCGAATTACGTGGGTAGTACCCATTAAGTGGTCGTCAACAGCGTGTGCAAAATGGTAGGTGGGGATTCCGTCAGACTTCAAAAGAACAAAGTCCTCGTCATTTTCGGGAACTTCAATATTTCCTTTTATGAGGTCTGTGAATTTGGTCTTGTTATCAGGGTTGCCGTCAGCAAGAATACGGATAACGAAGGGATGTCCTGCCTTTAAGTGGTCTTCAACCTCTTCTATGGTGAAGTTCCTGCGAGCCAGCATTTCTGCCTTTCTTGCAGCAGCCTCTGCCTGCCAATCAGTGTTTTTTAATTCTTCTTTTTTGTTTGTCTGTGCTAATTCCTCAAGCTCTTCCTCTGTTGTGAAGCAGGGGTAAGCTTTACCCTCGGCAACAAGCTTTTTAGCGAAAGTCTGATAAATTTCGCCGCGTTTACTCTGCTTGTAAGGACCGTAGATGCCCTGGTCGGACACCTTTCCGCTTTCATCGAGGATTGCACCCTCATCAAAGTTTATTCCGTAGGTGGCAAGGGTCTTGATAAGTCCCTCTGCCGCGCCTGCAACTTCTCGCTTTGCGTCTGTATCCTCAATACGCAAGTAAAAAACGCCGCCGCTTTGATGTGCAAGCCGCTCGCTTACCGTAGAGGGGAAAAGTCCCCCGAAGTGGACGAAGCCCGTGGGGCTGGGGGCAAAACGTGTTACCTTTGCTCCCTCGGGAAGCTCACGCCTTGGAAAGCGTGCTTCCATATCCTCGGGAGTGGTCTTGATGTTGGGGAAAAGCAGTTCGGAAAGATAATTATAATCCATTTTTCTATCCTTTCGTCATTACAGAATTCGCTGTAAATATATATTTTGCGTGCGTTCGCGCTGTAGTGTCGTGGTTGAGCCGTGGCCCGGGTATATTTTGTAGTCACCCTCAAGAGAGCATAACCGTTTCAGAGAGTTGTTCATTGCCATTTCGTCACCGCCGTAGAGGTCGCATCTTCCGATACTGCCCCTGAACACTACGTCGCCTGCGATTATGGAGCTGTCAGTTATCAAAGCTATTGAACCTTGTGTATGGCCGGGCAGGTGCATAATTTGCAGTTTTGTGTTCCCAAGCTCAAGGGTGTCGCCGTCATCCAGCAGTAAATCGGCAGGGGCTTCACCCTCCTTTATTCCTGCAAACTGTTCCATATAGGTAAGGCTTGGATTCGAGATTGACTCAGCATCATATTTGTGAAGTGCCAGGGGGGCACCCGTTAGCTGTCGTAATTTTTTAAGAGACAGCATATGGTCAAAATGTGCGTGGGTGAGAATTATATATTTAAGCTTGATTCTCTCCGTTTCAAGTCGGTTAAGAATGGCATCAACGGAGTTCTCCCCACCGGGATCAACTACGGCACCAATGCCCGTTTCCTCGTCGGAAATAATAAGGCAGTTTGTTCGCATTGTTCCAAGAGGTAATATTGATATTTTCACCGTATCGCCGCCTTCTCTTTGGGATTACACTTCAATATTATAATATTATATCACAATTATTTGGTTTTGTCTATATTTTAATGAGGATTTTTACGGGAAATTTCACTAAAAGCAGAGAATTTTTTAAGTCTTTATTTCGAGTATTCGCGTAAATGTCAGTACATATTTGCAGTAGGGGTTGATTAATTGCCAAAAATGTGTTATAATGTGACATGAGCATATGAAACATACGAGGTGAACTGTATGAATATATCAGTGGTCGGCTGCGGTCGCTGGGGTTCTTTTATTGCCTGGTACCTGAATAAAATTGGGCATACTGTGACTCTGTATGCAAGAGCGTCATCGGAGCACATGGCCCGACTTATGAAAGCCAGAAAAAACGAGCTGCTTACTTTTGACGATAAAATAAAAATGACCACCTCTCTCACAGAGGCGGCTTCTTCAGAAGTGATCATAATATCTATTAATTCTCAAGGGCTTCGTGAGCTTATGAACGAGCTTTGTGGTGTGGGAATAAAAAACAAGATACTTGTTTTGTGTATGAAGGGCATTGAATTAGGCACCGGAAAAAGACTTTCGGAAATTGCCTCTGAAATTGCCGACAGCTCTAATAAAATTGCGGTATGGATAGGCCCGGGTCATGTTCAGGATTTTGCGGCGGGCATACCCAACTGTATGGTTATCGACAGCGAAGATGAAGAGGTAAAACGACTCCTCGTAAACGAATTTTCAAGTGAACTGATACGCTTTTATTATGGTGCCGATCTTTTAGGTAACGAGATTGGCGCGGCGGCAAAAAATGTTATGGGAATCGCGGCCGGCATGCTGGACGGACTTCGCCTTTCAAGTTTAAAAGGCGCACTGATGTCACGGGGAACCCATGAGATAGCACGCCTGATAAAGGCTATGGGGGGGAGTGAACTCTCAGCTTACGGACTTTGTCATCTTGGCGATTACGAGGCAACTCTTTTCTCGCAGCACAGTCACAACAAGCGGTTTGGTGAATGTGTAATTAGTAAGGAGCCTTATAATGAACTGGCTGAAGGGTATTATACGGTAAAGGCTCTTATGGAACTTTCCCGGAAATATAGCATTGAGCTTCCGATATGCAGTGCGGTGTACGAAATACTGTACCGCGGAGCAGATCCGAGCAAATGTTTGTCTGCGCTGTTTACGAGGGACATAAAGTCGGAGTTTTAGCAGGAATATCAGCTTATCACAGCTCAAAATAGAAGGTAGAGCCTTTTCCGACTTCGCTTATTACTCCGTACTTGGCGCCGTGAAGTTCCAATATTCCTTTAGCAATTGAAAGACCAAGTCCTGAGCTGACGTTGGCACGATTTTGGGGTTTGCCTACCTTGTAATACCTATCCCAGATGTTTTGAGCGTGCTCAGGCGGAATACCTACGCCATTGTCCTTTACTTCAATTCGGACTCTCTTTTCCTTTTCAGTGACAATAACCTTTTGCGTGACCAGAATGTTTTTGTCCTTGCCGGAGTGTGTAATGGCGTTGTTTATATAGTTATAGATGACCTGAAGTATCTGCGAGCGGTCTGCATTGACAACAACATTGCAGTCATATTCGAAGCTAACAGTATAGCCCTCCTGCTCGGTAAGCTTGGAAAAGCGTGATATTACCTCACGGACCGTCTCGGTGATATTGAATTCAGAGAGCTGAAGCTTTCCTGTTCCCGATTGGAGCCTTGATATATCAAGAACATCCTTGACGAGATTTGTGAGCCTGCTTGCTTCATCTATAATTATCTGGACGTTTTCCGGCGTGTTTTCTCCCGGTATATCACGCATCATCTCTGCATACCCCGTTATCATGGTGAGCGGTGTGCGAAGGTCATGAGAAATATTTGCAATTAGCTCACGTTGAAGAACTTCTGTTTTAGATAATTCTTTGGCGGCATAAGAAAGTGTGCCCGACAACTCGGCTATCTCACGGTAACCGTTTTCTGAAAAATCGGCGTTGTAATTGCCTTTCGCAAGTTCTTTTGCACTCTCATTTATTTTGACTATGGGACGGGATATGCGTCGTGCCATCAGAAACGACAAAAGAATTGCTATGATTACCATTAAGGATGTAATTATAATAAGCTCGGTACGGAGGGTACGGACGGTAGAGACCACGGGCGAAACTGTGGCATTAAGCATGACGATAACATCCTTGCCTCGTTCCTCCGAATATGCTACCTTTGTAAAAATGATACTTTCGGCGGAGTTGTCCTCGGTTTCTTTATCGTCATTTCCGTGGTTTATTATTCCCGGTATACGGAAATTGTCTTCAGGACTCATATTCTGAAAACCGCCGAGTTTGAATCTGGATAGCTTATCGCCGCCTTCGCGCACTGCGAAATCGTATAGCATATATATGTTTCTCGGGGGCATGGTGTGTATGACGCAATCGGTCTGCACGTGACTGCTTGAAATAATGTTGCCGTTCTCATCGAATATCAGTGTACAAACCTGTTTTTTATCTGAAATATTGGCGCCAAGCTCCTTTAACTGTGTGTCCGTGAAATCAATGTTATCGCAAATATCTTCTGTGCTTCCTTTGATTTCTCTCATTCGGACGGATTTATATATATCTCCGAAAAAGGCAACCTGAAACGTCCACAACAGACCCAACAACAAGATGAGAAAAAATAACATGTACAAAAAAAGCTTCCACCTTATTCCGGGCTTAAAAACCGGCTTTTTTTTATTATGATTCAAAGCGGTAGCCTACCCCCCGAAGCGTAACAATTAGACGTGAATAATCCTTAAGACTTTTCCTCAACAGCTTTATGTGAGTATCAAGGGTACGGTCGTCACCGTAAAAATCGTACCCCCAGACCTCAGTAATAAGTTTTTCTCTTGACAGGGCTATATTTCGGTTTTTAAGCATATAGAAGAACAGGTCATATTCCTTGGGCGACATATCAACCCGTTCTCCGTCAACATACACAAGCCTTGCGGTAATGTCAGCCTTGAGTCCGCCTATCTCTACAACCTCGTTTTTTGGTATATTTCCTATGGAATTAACTCGTCTTTTA
Source organism: Candidatus Flemingiibacterium sp. (assembly GCA_045589075.1). Taxonomy (GTDB): domain Bacteria; phylum Bacillota; class Clostridia; order Oscillospirales; family CAG-272; genus Flemingiibacterium. Next base: position 7,865 of record JAZNFI010000036.1, on the reverse strand, counting down.
AGAATGGCATCAATGCGGAGCATAAGCTCTTTAGGAGAGAAGGGCTTAACAACATAGTCATCTATGCCAAGCTCGAATCCGTTGATTCTGTCATATTCTTCACCGCGCGCTGACAGCATGATAATAGGGGTATCCTTTAGCTTTCGTATTTCACGGCAGGCAGAGAAGCCGTCAAGCTCCGGCATCATTATATCCATAATGATGATGTCAAAATCCTTCTCCCGACAAAGTGACACTGCCTCCATGCCGTCCGCCGCCTCGGTGACCTCGTGTCCCTCAAATTCGGCATATTTGCGTATCAGCTTGCGTATCATTACTTCATCATCCACAGTTAATACCCTGTACATAACGAGACTCCTTCCGATGACTTATCTGTAATGATATTATATCATTGATTACACAGAAATTTCAATACACTTCGCTAAATGTTCACAAAACAATTAGTACGGCATCACAAAAGACCGCCGACCAGCGTTTCCATAAAGACGAAAACGGAGGGCGGCGGGAAAGTACGATGATGTCAAGATGTATCGGACTATTATATTACAGAGGTGGTCTCAAGACCGAAGCTAACCCCGATAGCATCGTTGACCCGCTTCATTATACTGTCATCAAGGTGTCCCATTTTTTCTTTTAAGCGTTGCTTGTCGATAGTTCTTATCTGTTCGAGCAGAATAACAGAATCTTTGGCAAGCCCGAAGCGGTCTGCAATAACGTCGATGTGAGTTGGAAGCCGATTTTTTCCAACCTGGGAGGTAATGGCCGCTGCGATGACTGTAGGACTGTACTTATTCCCCACATCGTTCTGCACAATCAGTACGGGACGAAGCCCGCCCTGTTCAGAGCCTATTACCGGTGAAAGATCGGCGTAATAAATATCTCCTCGTTTAACCGTCATGAAAAATTCACTCTCCATGCTTTTGATTTTACGTCAATAGTTTTTACAAAGAGTGAGAGGTTTAAACACAGCAGAAAAATTTTTCTGTCTTTACCCCTCTGTAATATTTTATTTTGAGGGGTGCGATAGAGTGAAAAGCAATATTTAATTTTTTGTAAGGCGAAGTAACACAAGAAAAAAGTCGCACGATTTGCCTTGACAAATTGCTTGTGAGGGTATATAATAGTAAATACGGAAATGCAGGCGTAGTTTAGTGGCAGAACTTCAGCTTCCCAAGCTGACTGTGCGGGTTCGATTCCCGTCGCTTGCTCCAAGCAAAACCAACGAGGGCTTGTCCCTCGTTGTTTTTGCTTTGGGTGAGATGAGGATGAGGGAACGCACATCAAGAACGCACCGGCGTTCTTGTCGCGCTGTGCCGAAAGGCACTGCGGTTAGGGTTACGATTCCTGTCGCTTGCTCCAAGCAAAACCAACGAGGGCTTGTCCCTCGTTGTTTTTGCTTTGGGTGAGATGTATCCATGTGGTTCTGTTTTGGTATGCCTTACTTTTGTTCGCTTGTGTTTCTGTTGCGATGAAAACATTATGGAAAGACATTGACAAAATAGTCAGATTAATGTATAATCTATTTGAATTTATGAAAGGATGCTTTCACAACCGGAAGCGAACACAGCTATGAATATTCTCGGAATAGATTTCGGAACGACATCGGTAAAAAGTGTGCTATTTGATGAAAATTTAAAGGAACTTCATTCAAATACCGAGGACTACACTCTTAGTTCTGCGGGGGACCGAGTGGAGCTTGACCCCAAAAAATACTTATCCCTTCTGAATAATGCAATAAATGCCGCACAAAGTAACGGTGGGGTCGGGTGCCTTGCCATAGATACTCAATGCGAAACCCTTATACTTGCCGACGAGAACGGTATTCCCGTGCGCGACGCGATTGTATGGCTCGACAACAGAGCTGCGGCAGAGGCGGATGAGATCAGTGCACATTTTGGAAGAAAACGCGTGTTTGAGGTGACGGGACAGCCCGAGATCACCGCAACATGGCCTGCAAGCAAGCTGCTTTGGGTAAAACACAACGAGCCTGAAGTGTGGGAGAAGACAAAAAAGGTATTTCTTCTTGAGGATTACCTTATCTATGCTTTGACGGGAAAATTTGTTACCGAAAGGACTCTCCAGTCCAGCAGTCTTTATTTTGATATAGTCAGTGCCGATTGGTGGGACGAAATGCTTGATTTCATCGGTGTGAGAAGGGAAATGCTTCCTGAACTTTGCGACAGTGCCAGCTATGTTGGCGATTACAAGGGCATCAAGGTTATTACATCTGCTATGGATCAGGTCGCGGGAGCTGTTGGCGCCGGTGTAATAAAAAAAGGAATTGTCAGCGAGATGACAGGCACAACCATGGCAATCTATGTACCCACAGACTCTGTACCCCAATTCAGAGAAGACAGCTTTGTTCCTTGTCATTACAGCTTTGACGGAGGTTATGCGTTGCTCTCCTGGAGTCCAACGGCGGGAATGGCTCTCAAATGGTTCAGAGATTCCTTCCTTCCGGAAAAGAGTTTCAAGGAGCTTGACTGTATGGCGGCATCCGTGCCTGCGGGAAGCTGTGGAGTTACATTCCTGCCTTACCTTTGCGGTTCAACAATGCCGAAATACAATCCGGATGCCAGAGGCAGCTTCACGGGTATTACCACCGAGCATACAAGTGCCCATTTTGTACGCAGTATCATGGAGTCGGTAGCTTGTATGCTGAAGCAGAATCTTGACAGCTTAGGTGTCCCCGTAAGTGAAATCCGAGTCATGGGTGGCGGAGCAAAAAGTCCGCTGTGGTGCGAGATGAAGTCTGACATGACAGGTAAACGGCTTGTGACACTCAAATATAAAGAGACTGCCTGCCTTGGCTCTGCTATACTGGCAGGCGTGGGCGCGGGAATATTTGAATCGGTTGAAAAAGCTTGTGCAGCAATCGGCACAGATAAGGAATATACCCCCGGAGGCACTGATTATTCTGAGGTTATAGCGAATTTTGAAAAATACGATGAAATTTTGAACATATGATGTTCAAGGATGAATTTAAGGTAGTCGAGAGTTGCAAGCATCTGGGAACCCATACCCCCATCGGCAACTTTTCAGTGTGGATGTTTAATGTATAAAATGATGATTGCATAGGCACGATAGTTTTGAACATATTTCCACACTTTCGTATAAGTGGTAAAATTAAGGTTAAGCAATTCTGCATCAAATTCATGAGGTGAAGGTATGACACGGTTGATTTTTGTACGTCACGGAGAAAGTACAGGAAATCTGTTGGGCCGCTTCTACGGGCAAACAGACGGTGCTTTGACCGATAAGGGAAGATTGCAGGCGGCGATGGCAGCCGATTTTCTGAAGAATGTTCATATTGATGTTGCCTACTCGAGTGATCTTATAAGAGCATACGAAACCGTCGAGATAATCACAAAGCCTCACGGACTTACTGCTGTTCCCGATCCGTCGCTTCGCGAGATTTATGCAGGTGAATGGGAAAATAAAGCCTTTGACGAAATTATATCACTGTACCCCGAAAGCTTTGCTGCGTTCATGTACGACATAGCGAATTCTCAACCCGATGGTGGTGAGAGCGTCGTGGATATGGCGAAGCGTATCACAGATGGGGTATGGAAAATAGCTGAAGAAAACGCCGGAAAAACCGTACTTATTGCAATCCATGCAACCCCCATTCGTGCCCTTGAATGTGAATGGAGAGGGCTTGGACTTGAAAAAATGAGTACGCTCAAATGGGTGCCAAACGCTTCGGTATCAATAGTTGAATACGACACGGCAACCCATACTGTAAAACCGGAAATTATAGGTGAGGCTTCATTTATGGGAGAGCTTAAAACCGAGCTTCCGGAAAGTGTCTAATTGCTTTTCATAAGGAATATTGGGTTTGTACAATATACACTTGCTAGTGGAAATATTGCTTATAGAGTATTTGCCGCTGAATCTCAAAAAAGTATGATCATTCTTAATCTAATATTTGAAAAACAAAAACCGTTCGGCAAATCAAACCGAACGGTTTTGCTTTTGTATTCTTATGAAACGTGAATTTTGCCTGCTGAACGAATGGCGATGACACCTCTTGCGGTCAGCATAAAACTACCTGCGTTGCGCCGGAGTTTATATTAGTATGCGATACCCTGTGCCTTCATTGCGTCCGCAACCTTAAGGAAGCCGGCGATATTAGCACCTGCAACAAGGTCGCCCTCCATGCCGTAGTCCTTCGCCGCCTTAACAGAGCTGTCGTAAATGTTCTTCATAATCTGCTTAAGCTTTGCGTCAACCTCTTCGGCAGTCCAGCTGTAACGCATGGAGTTCTGGCTCATTTCGAGACCGGAAACTGCAACGCCGCCGGCGTTAACTGCCTTGGAAGGAGCAACTACTACGCCGTTTGCCTTGAGATATGCAACAGCCTCGTTGGTGGTGGGCATGTTGGAAACCTCAACATAGTACTTGAGACCGTTGGCAACCATAGCCTTCGCATCGTCAATGTTGACTTCGTTCTGGGTTGCGCAAGGCATGATAACGTCAACCTTTTCGCCCCAAGGCTTCTTGCCTGCGAAGAAAGGAACTCCAAACTTGTCAGCGTAGTCCTGAACCTTGTTGCGGCAGGATGCACGCATTTCGGTCATGAACGCGATCTTTTCAGGAGTGTTGATGCCGTCCTTGTCGTATATGTAGCCGTCGGGACCGGAGATAGTAACCACCTTACCGCCAAGCTCGGTAACCTTTTGAACGGTACCCCAAGCAACGTTTCCGAAGCCTGATACCGCAAAGGTCTTGCCCTTAACCTCTTCGCCAAAGGAAGCCAGCAAATTTTGTACATAGTAAACAGCACCGAAACCTGTAGCCTCGGGACGGATAAGAGAACCGCCGTAGGAGAAGCCCTTGCCGGTAAGAACTCCGGTGAATTCATTGCGAAGTCTCTTGTATTGACCGAAGAGGTAGCCTACCTCGCGTGCACCGACACCGATGTCACCTGCGGGAACGTCGGTATCAGCACCAATGTGCTTTGCAAGCTCGGTCATGAAGCTCTGGCAGAAACGCATAACCTCTCCGTCGGACTTGCCGGTGGGATCAAAGTCGGAACCGCCCTTACCGCCGCCCATGGGAAGACCGGTGAGGGAGTTCTTGAAGGTCTGCTCGAAGCCGAGGAACTTCATGATTGAAGCATTAACTGTAGGATGGAAACGGAGACCGCCCTTGTAAGGACCGATGGCGGAGTTGAACTGTACGCGGTAGCCGCGGTTCACCTGAACCTTGCCGTTGTCGTCTACCCAGCTTACTCTGAACTGAATCTGACGCTCGGGTTCAACCATACGCTCGAATACTCCCGCTTCAATAAGGTCAGGACGCTTTTCTGCAACGGGCTCGAGCGACTCCAAAACCTCTTCTACGGTCTGGTGAAATTCGGTCTCGCCGGGATTCCTTTTGCAAACATTCTCGTAAACACCTGCAAGATAAGAATTCTTGATAGCCATGATAAATACCTCTTTTTGTTTATGATTTCACACATATTAAGCATGATAAATTGTACCTTTTCATTATACTACAAATTGAGCTGTTTTGCAATATGTTTAGACAAAAATTTCAAAAAAATATTGTTAATTTCTTCAAAGTTTGATATTTTATAGAATTTCCACAATGTATGGTTATGTTTACGCCGAAATATAAATATATATTACTAACACTTTCAGCAAAACAGATCTTTTCGGAGGTTTTCGTGAATATCCTACGCAGATTTTTTATAAATGGATTTATAATGAGTGTCACATCTCTTGTGCTCAGGGCGGTATCTGTAGCGTTCAACGCGTTTCTCTCAAGGCAGCTGGGAGCTGATGGAATGGGTCTGTTTACACTAATAATGAGTGTTTACGGTCTGGCGGTAACGGTTGCGGCGTCCGGAGTGAATCTCGCAGCTACCCGAATGTGCGCTGAGGCTCTCGGCAGAGGTGATGGCTGCGAGGTGAGAGCAGCTTTGCGCAGATGTCTTACATATGCATCGACCTGTGGTTGCGTTGCTTGTGTGCTTTTGATTGCAGGTGCAGAGGGGATTGCAGAATATTGGCTGTGTGACGTAAGATGTATCCGTTCATTGCGGCTGCTTGCATTGAGTCTTCCGTTTATTGCCGTGTCTAACGTGCTCGGAGGTTATTTTACCGCCGTCAGGCGAGTCGTAAAAAATGCAATCTGTCAGATATTTGAGCAACTGTGTAAGGTCTTCATAACCGTATGGGCACTGCTGTATTTTGTGCCGGAGGGGATAGAGTACGCTTGCATGGCGATTGTGGGAGGCGGAGCCGTTGCTGAAAGCTGTTCGTTCGTTTTAGCACTCATTCTTTATTTGTTTGACAGGAGAAAAGTTCGCGACGGTGTCTGCAAAAAAGCTGACGGCAAAAGGCTTACAAAAACTCTGTTTGGAATAACCGTACCTGTTGCAACTGCGGCGTATATTCGCTCAGGTCTGTCAACTCTTGAGCATATGCTGATTCCTCGCGGACTTCGGAAAAATCCTGCGACCGCTGATGCGGCTCTTGCAACATATGGTATTGTATGCGGAATGGTTATGCCGATACTTATGTTTCCCACAGCATTACTTTACTCATTCACTGCACTTCTTGTTCCCGAATTTGCCGGTGCGGCGGCAGAGAACAACCGTGTATTGATAAGCAGGATGACGTATCGAACAGTGGTACTCACAATGGTGTTTTCTGTAGGGACGTCGGCTCTTATGTATATTTTTGCCGATGAACTTGGTATGCTGGTGTACCAAAGTGCAGATGCAGGTATGTTTATAAGAATTATGTCTCCTCTTGTTCCGGTCATGTACCTTGATCATGCAGTAGATGCCATGCTGAAGGGGCTTGGCGAACAGCTTTACTGTATGAAAATCAATATTCTTGATGCGGCGGTATGTACCCTGCTTGTATGGATACTGTGTCCGCGAATCGGAATATACGGATATATTGTAACTATATATCTGGCAGAAATAATGAATGCCTCACTTAGCATTGCAAGGCTTGTAAAGGTGACAGAATTCAGGTCAGATATTTCCGAAATGCTTTTTAAGCCGCTATTGAGCGGAGGAATTTGTATGCTTGTCTTTTCTGTCACGGGGATAGTCGATACTTCCTTTGGCTGGATATGCTTTATTGGACTTTCGGCATTGTTTATAGTACTCTATGTTATCATTCTGTATCTTCTGGGATGTCGCGAATTGAAAATAATGAAGAAGCAAGTTTCTGCTATCTAGGAAAAGCTTAAAACTGAAACCTAATTTTCTCTTGCTTTTTTGTGGAATTTGTGTTACAATGAAAATATATATCAACTAACACAAAAAGGAAAAGTTCCATGAAAATTACTGTTGCGATTGATTCATTCAAGGGAAGTCTTTCATCAATAGAGGCGGGAAATGCCGCCGCGATTGGCTTTAAGCGTGTATATAACGACGCCGTAATTAACGTCCGCCCCATTGCCGACGGCGGTGAGGGTACTACAGAGGCCCTTGCGCTGGGACTCAGCGGTGAGCTGCGAAGAGTACATGCCCACGATGCGCTTATGCGCGAAACGGAGTGCACATATGCTGTTGCCGGCAAAACCGCTATAATCGAAATGGCGGTTGCGGCAGGTCTGCCTCAGCTTTGTGATGATGAGCGTAATCCCATGTATACTACCACCTACGGTGTTGGAGAGCTTATTTGTGACGCTTTATCCCTCGGATGCCGTGACTTCGTCATCGGAATTGGCGGAAGTGCCACAAATGACGGCGGCGTCGGTATGCTGACCGCTCTCGGGTATCGCTTCACAGACGATAGTGGAGCGCCCATCCCTCTTTGCGGCAGTGGACTTGAAAAGCTCCGTCACATAGATGACAGCGGTGTCGTTTCTGGACTTCGTGAGAGTCGTTTCCGTGTCGC